>CAYRTH010000099.1:0-11655 GCA_964427135.1 uncultured Phycisphaeraceae bacterium | reverse complement strand
TCACACGACCACTTCTTCCAATACCCGAGTCCTCAACCTCCCCCGGGGGTCGGTTTCGTCCTCGGCTTGTTTTCCTAATATCCGAAATTCGCAATTCGAAATTCCAATACTTCACCGCGTGATGGTCAGTGTCGCGCCCAGGGTTTGTTCATCCAGCTTGTGCAACTGCATGTCCAGGTTTTTCAATTGGCGCAACACTTCTTCCGACAGCAGCACGGCTTGGGCGAATTTGCCTTCGGGGGATTGCGGTTGCTGACGGGCTGCGGCCAGTAGTTGCGGACGCTCTTTTTCCCAGAACTTGATCCACTGCTGAAGGTGTGCTGCCAGGGGCTGAGGTTGCAGGGTCATCAACCCCAGGGGTGCAGCCTTTATAGCTGAATCGTCGATCAACGTTAACAGATTCGTGCCGGGCTTGAATCGTTGTGTCGGCTCGGCAGCGGCATCCAGGCATTTTTCAAAATACGCCCGGCTGGTGGTCAGCATGAACCATGAACCCACCTGCCCGTACACCAGTTGCATGTTTTCCAATTCCGGGCGCTGGGCGCGGTCGGCCAGCATCGGCCCGACGTCCGCCACGCGAAACGCTGCCCCCGCGTATGTCTGGTCATTCATCGCCACCGGTTCGGTCCCCCACTGGGCGGATTGCAAATTCAAAAGCAGCAACGCGCCGTCCAGCAGGCGTTTGAAATCAGTCGCGACACTGGCGTCCACTAACTCAATCGCCAGCGCCAGCACCGCTTGCGGACGACCGTTGGCGTTTTGCGGTTGGTCGGCTGACGGTTTTTCTTCCGCCAGGGCCAACAGCACCGGGCCTGCCAGTTTGGGTAGCACATCCTTGCGCACCGTACGCGGGGCAATCAATCGATCCAGCATCCGCTCGTTTTCCAACGGCATGTCGGCAGTGAAAAGGTTCATCGCCATCACCCCCAGCGTCGATGCAGGCAACGGCCCGGTGGTCACCGTTCCCGTATGATTGAGTTGCAAAAAGTCACGACCCTTGGCGCCCGGCTGACCCGCATAATGCACCGTGATGCTCCGCTCCCGTGTTTGCAGTGACAGGGCGTGCACTTCTTGTTCCGCAGGCTTGCGCACAAACACCAAGGCACTGTGTTGTTTGGGTAATTTACTCACCAAGGCTTTGTACTCAGCCTGATCCGCCAATGAGGGGGCTTGCGGATCGCGTTCGAGCACCTGGGTCATGTAGTCCAAGTGGGCAATGTCGCACATGGCCATCCATCCGTCGCTGAAGGCGAATTGGCCCTTGTCATCGGCGGTGGTGAACAGTTCAAAGTCACCGGCCTTGCCCTGCGGAATCAGCCCCAATCGCTCGATCGCCAATTGCGCATGCTGCGGGGTCACCTCTGAAAGAATGACCCCCGGCTTGCCATCGCCCTCTTCCTCCGCGATCAGCACGATGCGCTTGCCAAAGTAGGTATCCAGTATTTGACCGGTGTCCATGCCCATGACGGTTTTGATAAGGTCCCAGCCCTCGTTGCCGTTGGCAATGCCGGTGCGTTCCAGCACCATTTTCACCAAGGGGTCCTTCTCCCAGTCGGCGCGCAACTTCGCCAGGTCGTCAACCTGAATCATCACCCCTGCATCCGCGGGTGCGAGTTTGGCCCCCACCTGCGCCTGAGACGGAGCGATGCAAACCAACAACCCCAGCAGCACCAGACATAGTGCCGCCCGGTACGACCCCTGTTGAAGCCGGTGGCTCGTATGCCTCGCTGATTTTTCACATGGGCGAATGCCCATTGGACAGGCGGGACGCCAGCCCCACCCATGCCTTGCGTGATGAAACAGTTTTTCAGCCCAGTTGTATGCCATGATGTGATGATCGCTGTCCATGATGTTGTTCCTTGTGCTCGGGGGTTGGGGGGTCGGTGAATCGAGCCGGGTCAGGCAGCAGGTGGGGCACACGCTCCAGCATCACCTGCCAATCGACTTGCAGTCGGACAACCGGCATACCGTCGATCATCGCCAGTGGTTGCGACACCCATTGGCCCTGCACTGTGCGCACCAGCGATACCATGGCCGCCCCCGACCCTTGCACAGCCGCGGGCTGTTGTGCCATCGGGTTGTTCAGCGGAAGCGTCGGCGGCTTTTGCGCCAGTTGGTACCACAAGCCTGATAGCAAACCCAGCGCGATCGCTGCCGCCAGACTCACCGGCAACCAGTGCTTGCGAAAACTCAAGGCCACCGGTTCGTCGTTGGTCTGTGTGCGTGCGTTGGTCAACGTGATGAAGGCTTGATCATCGCTGACCGGCGCATCGACTCGTTGCAGCACCGCTTGCGTGAACGTGGCTGAATCAAGGTTTGTATCAGCGACATCTTCGCGCAAGGGCAAACGCATGGACGAGCCGCGACCGTGAGGGAGCGGTCTTCCTGTAGTGTCGATACGAGTAGAAACCGCTCCCTCACGGTCGCGGCTCGTTAAATCCATCCACCTGCTATTGCCCTGATCTTCGCGCAGGGCGTTCTGCCAGGTTTGATCCAGTTGATACAAGCGATCGCATTCGGGGCATTGCAAACGGTGTGCATGAAACGCCGCTTGCACTGCCGGGGGTAATTCCGACAGTGAACCTTCATCGAGTATTTGTCGGTATTGCTCACAGTTCATGGCTGCGCCCTTTTTGTTGCTGCAACATCAACTGTCGCATGGCTGCCCGACCGCGCGACAAATGACTTTTCACCGTGCCCTGAGGCTGGTCCATCACCCGGGCGATTTGTTCGATCGAAAGGTCCTGCTGATAAAACAAAACCAAGGCTGTGCGCTGCGGTTCACTTAACTGCGCCAAGGCCATGTTCAACATGAGTCGCTGATGGTGCTGCTGATCACGGGCCTCGACCTGCGCTTCATGCGATACCTCACTGGTCGGCAAAGCCTGCACTTCCGAGGTGGCAGGGCGATGCACTGCCAGTTGGGCGTGATTTAAATACAAACGTCGCGCGATGGTGAGTAACCACGTGCGCATCGGGTAGCGCGGGTCATATCGATCAGCATGACGCAGCAAGCGTAAAAATGTTTCCTGCGCCAAATCGTCGGCCCAGTCGGCCCGTGGCACCAGTCGTCGTAAAAATGACCGCACTACCGCTTGATGTCGTTCCACCAATAACGCCCCAGCGGAGCGATCACCGCCAGCCCAGCGCTGCGCCAAGTCACCATCGCTCGGTGCCATCACCGATTCTGCGCGCAACTCGCTGGTTGAAGCTGGCATCGCGTTCACTCATAACAACATACCGCCGGGCGGCACGCATGGTTGCACTTGACACCTACACCATGATAATGCGCATAATCGCCAGGCGGCGGAGTTCGCGGCGCTGGAAGTTCATCTGGCAGACCGGTTCAGGATGTGAATTGATGTTTGATCTGCAAAACGAACCCGATGAACAGCACAACCTGGCGCGCAGAACGAATGTGGAACATGAAACCGCGCTGCAACAATGCCCGACGGCATTGATTCACGAGTTGCAGGCACGACCGCAAGACAAATTCACCGACGGAAAACAACTCACCCCCGGCAACAACCTGCTCCCGGTCCGCCCCTGGCTGCTCGAACAAGTCGGCCTCAAACCTTGAAAGGGTATCATCATGCGCCTTGATCCGATCCTCGTGACGTTACTCGTGAGCCTCCTCATGTTCACCCCGACCACACAGGCGGAAAACGACTGGCGCACCCTCGCCAACCAGCGCATCGCGGAACTTCGGCAGGGGGATTTCGTGGTGCAACTGACCGATACTCAGGGCAACCCCGTCACGTTCACCGGCCCGGCGGAAGTTCGTCAGGTGCGCGCCCATTTTCATTTTGGCACTTGCTTCGCCGGCGATGCACTTTCCGATGACCCGGTCGAAGTGCGTTATCGGCAGTTCATTTTGGATCACTTCAACACACTGGTTTCCGAAAACGACATGAAGTGGTACAGCAATCAACGAGAACCCGGACCGGTGACCTACGAACGAGCTGAGCGCATGATGCAGTGGGCGGCACAAAACAACCTGGTGGTGCGCGGCCACTGCATCGTCTGGGAAAAACGCGAGTTCAATCGGCCATGGGTGCGTGATCTGACGGGCGATGCCCTGCGTCAGGCGATCGAGGCGCGCATCGATTCGGTGGTGCCGCAGTTCAAAGGTCGGTTGATCGCGTGGGACGTGAACAATGAAATGCTCGATGGCAACTTTTACTCGCAACAACTGGGCGAGGAAATTCGAGCCGACATTTTTCGGCGCGTGGCCAGGCTCGACCCGGTCACCCCGCTGTTCCTCAATGACTATTCCATTCTGGGCAACAAGGCACGCACCCAAGCGCTGCTGGATCAGGTGAACTGGTTCAGACAGCGCGGCTGCAAGATCGACGGGCTGGGGGTGCAGGAACATGGGTGCGAACGCTTTGCGCGTCTGCCCGCACCTGCCAAACAAAACAATGACGCACCGGCGGATGCAGCGACCTCGCCTGATGAGCCATTGACGCTTTCGCCGGAGGAACGCGCATCGCAACGACAGAGGCGGATGGAGCAATCATCGCGCCAGATTTACGCAACCTTGGATGAACTGACCGTGGCAGGGGTGCCGATTCATCTGACGGAAATCAGTTCTCGCAGTCGTGATCATCAAATCAGAGCCGATGGATTGGAAGTGATGATTCGTACTGCGTTCAGTCACCCACAGGTGGAAGCGATTCTGGTCTGGGGCTTTTGGAGCAAGCGTCACTGGTTCAAGGATGAGGCAGCGTTGGTGGATGATGACTGGAACCTCACGCTTGCGGGCAAGCGATTGCAACACATGTTACTGGAGGAGTGGCGTACCCGCACGCAGGCCAATATCGATGGACAAGGACAATTGCGGTTTCGTGGTTTTTTCGGGAACTATGAAGTGACCTTGCCGACCAGCGCCGGGCCACGCACGATTCAGGTGAACCTGACGCCAGAGCAGCGCCAGGTGGAAGTGACGATTCCCTGTATATGATGATCGGGTGAATCAGTCATTTGGTGATATCGTGAATGGATGAACGAGCTACGCCTGATCTTCATCGTCCATGACGAAGATCAAGATGGCTCGGGCATGACGGATGCGGCAATCTGTGGCATCGCCGACCTCGGCGGTGTGATTGTCGAAGCTGATTCACCCAGCCGGGGGCGCCTGGTGCCTGTGGACAGACGACATCGACTGCCCACAGTGATTGGGCTGTGGTACGCGGATGTAGCACAGGCAACCACGGTGTGACCGACTCAAAATAATTGGACCTGTCCCGTTTATTTCGCCAGCTGTAGTTGACCTCGCACCACGGACGGAAAACCGGGACAGGTCCAATTATCTCCCATCATCTTTCCTCGGCCTGCCCCGGCTACGCAGCGTCGCGGGCATCCCCAGTTGTGCCGCAGTACGAACCGACCATGACTCCCCGCCAAACGGTCGACCTCGGTTCACGCTCATTCGCAGCGTCTGAAGTTCCTGACTCGTCTCGGGTGTATTCACACGCTTTGCCCAGTCGGACGGCAGATCAATCGGCAGCGGCGAAAGAAGTGACGGATGCTCCCCGTCAGTGGCAGCGAATCCCGCGCGGTGATACAGGCTGGACCATGGCCACTGCTCCGCCCGTTTGACGAGGTTGGCCCGCAGCGGATTACGTTCGACGTATCGAAGCAAGGCATAAAGGTGTTCATCCGCCTGGACCGGGAACGATTTGTATCGGCCTTGATAGACATGCCCCGCCCCGACCTGATGGCGATATTCCAGCCAGCGTCGGACATGGGTGATGGTCAACCTCTGCATGAACGCCGCCAGGTCGCCGGTCTTGCGCGGCCAGAGGATCAGGTGCCAATGGTTGGGCATCAGACAGTAGCCCAGGATACGCATCGGACGTGCGTGAAGGGTGTCTTCAAGAACCTGTTCGAACGCGTTGTAGTCGGCAGGGTTATCGAAAAGGGTCATGCGGCCCACGCCTCGATTGAGAACGTGATAGACAATGCCGCCGGGTGCTTGACGAGCGATACGTGGCATGCAAGCAGTATAACCAGATTCGGGAGGATGGCAGGAGGTATAAACGGGACAGGTCCAATTAAATTGGAAATATAAGCGGGACGGGTCCAATATTGCGAGCTTGCGAGCTTGAGCAGATAATTGGACCTGTCCCGTTTATTTTTACTCGGCCAGAATCGCTTGTGCCTCTTTCCGGTAAGCGTCCATCACATACGCAATACCGGTCACCTGGCTGCACTCTTGGGTCAGCGACAGCAGGTCATTTCGGCTGAGGGTGCTGATATTGAAGTTTCGGCTCCCGGCCATGAGCTGTTGCAACCCGGTGCGAATCTTCTGGGCAAACGTATAAATGCCGATCGCGCCAAGCGGCAAATCCTTGGTGCGTCCATTGAACTGCGATTTGACTTCCTGATAGCTGACAAAAATTTCCTCAGGCGTCGCGCCGAACTTGGACACCGTCTTGGGCAGCTTGCCATCCTTGAGCCATTGCTGAATATTTTTGCCGACCATGCCCGGAATCATCAGCGCCCGGCCCATGCACACCGCCTTGAAATACGGCGCCCCCATCGCCAGGGCCTTGAACACGCCCGCTTCATCGGCAAACCCGCCGCCCATCGCCAAATCCGGCACACGCAAGCCGCGCTTGCTCAAAGCATCGGCAAACTCCACCGCCAGGGCTTGCAGGTACAACGTTGGCGTGCCCCATTCGTTCATCATCGCCCAGGGACTCATGCCCGTGCCGCCCGGTGCGCCGTCGATGGTGATCAAATCCAATTTCGCTTCCGCACCCCAGCGCAGCGCCATCGCCAATTCCTTCATCGAGTACGCCCCGGTCTTGAGCGTGATGCGCTTGAAGCCGAGCTTGCGTAATCTTTCGATTTCCTTCATGAACCCATCCCGGCTGACAAAGCCCAGTCGGCTGTGACGTTCGAACTGTTTGATCGCACCGGTTTCGTAAGCCTTCTGCACCACCGGGCTGGAAGGGTCGGGCAGCACGATGTAGCCGCGCTTCTGCAATTCCATGGCCCGTTCGAGGGAGTTGACCTTGATTTCTCCGCCGATGCACTTGGCGCCCTGTCCCCATTTGAGTTCGATGGTGTCCAGGCCGTGGGCATCCAGCACGTATTCAGCGACGCCCAGCCGGGTGTCTTCGACGTTCATCTGCACCAGTATTTCGCCCAGGCCGCGATGGTATTTGCGGTACTCGCTGATGCGCCGGTCCATCTCCGGCGAGTGTTTGATTTTGCCTTCCTTGGTGAGCACCAAATCCGGGTCGATGCCCGCCACGTTTTCACCACACACCAACGTGACCCCCGATATGGCGGCGCCGACAGCGAAATGTTCCCAGTTCCGCCTGGCGATGTCGGTGGAACCCAAGGCCCCCGTGAAAATCGGGACGCTCAGTTTCACCTTGCGATCCCAGCCGTATTCGGTGGTCGTATCCACCGCGGGGAAAATCGCACTATCCGGCCCGGCGGCCACGCCCTGCGGCAAACCCTTGGCGCCCACGGCATAGCCCTGAATGTTCAGGTGTGAATAATCAATCGGGTAATCTTTATCAGCCCCAGCGGTGACGCTGCCGTAGCCCGAGGGGTACAACACTTCGCGCCCGCGCAGCGAAGCGGTCCACACTTCGCATCCCCCGGCACAACCATCCAGGCAACGCGAACACAACCCCGACATCGGAACGACATTGCGGGAACGATTGAAGGTTTCGGTCACATCATTGCCGTTGGGCCTGCGCAGGTTCATACATATTTCTCCAAGTCGAAGGGGTTTCACTTCAGCACGGCTGACGAACGTGCCACAAAAGATATAAGGATATCAAAATACCTATTTATCACGATTCCAAAATAAATGCAATCAGAAAATGCATGTATTTTTGGGTTGGTCGAGGGAGGGCGGAAAGAATCCTGATCTTTGTCGCCGCGACAAAGATCAGGCGTGAAGCAACCGTATGACTTCATCACGACATTGCGGCTGCGGACGACAAAGATCAGGCGTGAAGCAACCGTATGACTTCATCACGACATTGCGGCTGCGGACGACAAAGATCAGGCGTGAAGCAACCGTATGACTTCATCACGACATTGCGATCGCGGACAGCGAAGATCAGGCGTGAAGCAACCGTATGACTTCATCACGACATTGCGATCGCGGACAGCGAAGATCAGGCGTAGGACAAAGGGGGTGATAGGGGTATTTTCGGATGCACCGGCTCATGGTAGCTGAACCCGCTTGACCTTGCGTTTGGCGTTAGCCAGGCATCGTTGAAGATGATGTGACGCATGACAATTCCGCCGCGCAACATAGGTGACAGACTGTCATTGGATTCATGTCCTTTGAGTCAAACCCACCCGGCAGTCCATCAAAAGTCGATGCGACCCTGTTGACGGATCATGTTGGAATCAAACGCCAGAACCGTTCAGCTCGAATCATCCCGCAACCCCCGCCGATCAGTTTTCGATAACCATAGATCGTCAGTGGATCGACTCAAGCAGGGGTCAGGCTCATGCGGTTAATGTGAATCATCCGCGTGAATTTATCAAAAGTGCATCAAGTCTTCCGATTTTCTACACGATGAGTATCGCAGTGCATTGCGTCTGGATGGTGAATGTGCAGAGTATGGGGGAGGTCGAAATCATGATCAAGGATTTTTGCCATGGAGTCGAAACTTGCCCTGACCAACCTGGCTGAGTCATATCTCAAGGCATTAAGACAAGGTAACGCCAACGCTGCTGCGGAGCTGATTCATCATTCCGCCGGGGACTTGGGTATTGATACGCTCTACCTTGATGTGTTTCAGCCGGTGTTGTACGAAGTTGGCCGGTTGTGGGAACACAATGAAATGTCGGTGGCCGATGAGCATTTCTGCACAGCCGTCACTCAAACCATCATGGCTCAACTCTACCCCCGGGTGTTTCGCACCCCGCGCAACGGTCGGCGGATGATCGGGGCGTGCATCAGCGGCGAACAGCACGAAATCGGCATAAGGATGGTCTGCGATTTCTTCCAGCTGCGCGGTTGGGACA
This sequence comes from uncultured Phycisphaeraceae bacterium, assembly GCA_964427135.1. Taxonomy (GTDB): domain Bacteria; phylum Planctomycetota; class Phycisphaerae; order Phycisphaerales; family Phycisphaeraceae; genus JAJXSS01. Next base: position 2,646 of record CAYRTH010000099.1, on the reverse strand, counting down.
CCTGTTACCTGGGTGCCCAGATGCCCGTGGACAGCCTGCTGCGCATGATCGATAAGCGCCAACCCGAACTCATCGCCCTTTCAGCCACCCTGATGCACCATGTGGATCAAGTGGAAGAGACCATCCGCGCCATCCGAGATGCATACGGCAAGCAGAGTCCCCGAATCATGGTTGGCGGACAACCCTTTAATCGACAGGAATCCCTGATCGCTCAGGTTCGGGCTGATGCCCATGCCCTCAGGGCTGACCTCGCGGTGTCAACCCTGCCCCTATGCAAAGCGGCCTGAACCAACCCGACCCGCTTTTGACAGAAAAGGGACTGGCGGTCCTCTGCGACCGACAGGGGGTTCTTATCAAAGTGATGCGCGATGACCTGATGGTGTTGGCGGAAACCACCTTGCCGATATCCCTGGCCGAACTGGTGGACTTCGGCTCGCGGAACAAGGCGCTGCGATTCATCGACAATATTGTGAAACACGGCGCGACCATTGGCTGGGAGATCAATCTACCGGTTCAGGGAAAACTCACTTTGCTACTTCTGGGTGGAGTGCTTCAAGGTGACCAGATCGTCCTCATCGCCGCCGAAAGCACCGAGCAACTGGCGCAGCTCTATCACTACTTCTTTGGACCGGATCAGGTCCCTTCGGCGCAGTTCCAATCCCCTGTCCAAAAAACCGATCAACAACGCTTTGCGCAGATGGCGGCACTCAACAGCCAACTCACGAATGTCCAACGCCAGCTTGCCCAAAAAAATATGCAATTGCAGACCCGTAACCGCCAGCTTCGCCTCATGCAACGCACTATCAGCCGTCAGCGACGGGCATTGCTGCAGGCCAACCGCAAGCTTTCCGACGCTGCCACACGCGATCCGCTCACAGGACTGCGCAACCGCAGGGCCATGACCCACCGTTTGGACTATCTGCTGCGACAGGCTTCAGCCCAATATCATCCCTTGTCCATCCTCATGGTGGATATTGACCACTTCAAACGGATCAACGATTGCTTTGGTCACCCCGTGGGGGATCGCGTGCTTCAGCAAGTTGCCGAAATCCTTTCCACTGGCGCTCGACACGGCGACCTGGTAGTACGCTACGGCGGGGAGGAATTTCTTCTGATTCTCCCGGATTGTCAGGCGGAATCTTCCATCACTTTGGCCCACCGACTGCTACTGGCGGTACAGAATCACGCCTTTGACCACGACAAGGTCACCATCAGCATCGGGGTTGCGACCTCCACCCCGCACCTGCTCAACAAGGATCGGCTGATTCAGCAGGCTGATGCTGCGCTGTACCATGGCAAGCAGAACGGGCGAAACCGCGTCATTCACTTCAACGATCTGCCTCCCCAAATGAACCTGCCGATTGCCGCCTAACTACGTTATTTTGCCCACCACCGGGTTGAGCGGTCAGCGCTGCGGCAACGATGGCACCAAGAAAATGAAAGGCTCGAAGATACACCTGATCGTGGATACTTTGGGACACTTGCCGACCCCGCGGCAAGCGGCTGCCCTTTGCTTAACGATACACTCTGAGCCGTCGGGGTATGATGCGCATAACCCAATTGTTTCATTTGACCCATCGCAACGGTCACTTATGATGGTGTGGTTGGGTTCCCCCTACGGAGACCTTGGACCATGGTCAAACGCATTGTCAACTGGCTGGTGGTTGGAACGATGGTGATGAGTGTTTGCACGATGCCCGGGGTCGTGAACACGGCCCTGGCACAGGGTCACCCGACGCCTTTGGTGGTCAGCAAGTCGTGGGAACTGGGCTTTACGCACAGTGACCCGCGACCGATTGCGGTGCAGGATTTGGAAGGCAAATATCAGTGGTATTGGTACATCACCTACAAGGTGACCAACCTCACCGGTGCGGAACGATTGTTCGTGCCTGAGTTCACCATCGCTGCGGATACGGGGGACATTTTTCAAGCCAACCGCAACGTTCCCGGCGATGTGTTCAAGGCCATCAAGGACCACCTGGGCAACGCATTGTTGGAAAGCCCGGCTCATGTCGTGGGCCAACTGTTGCAGGGGGCCGACCATGCGAAGGAAAGCGTCATACTCTGGCGCGATCCGGGCGTGGATGTGAGTCGGATTTCGGTTTTCGTGGCCGGGCTGTCGGGCGAAACTGTGGTGATTAAAAACCCCGAGAGCGGGGCGGATGTGCTGTTATCGCGGACGTGGATGGTGGATTATGCGATGCCCGGTCGGCCGATGTTGCCGCAGCAGCAAACGGTGGTGAAGGGGCAGACTCGCTGGGTGATGCGCTGAGGGTTCGGGCAGTTGCACAAATAAATCACAGTTCTTCATAGCCGCAGATGGCAACCTGCGGTTTTTTTATGGGTTTTTAAGAGCAACCCAAAGAACTCAACACAGAGGTCACAGAGTACACAGAGAAGCAAGCGAGCATGACCAGCCTGTTCGATCAATTGTTTTATTGCGTGAAACAATTCGATTTGAAGAACGCTTGAAAAACAGTCGTTTGGGCTGTTGGCTTGCAGGTTCGGTCCGTTTGTGGGGGCAGCGTCCAAAGACTTGGTTCTGCTCTGTGACCTCCGTGTCCTCTGTGTTGAAAATCGGTTCTTTTAGGTGCTCTAGCTGCTACGGACATTCATCCGGGGTGGTGATGCCTGCGGCGAGCCAGA
>CAYRTH010000098.1:0-11759 GCA_964427135.1 uncultured Phycisphaeraceae bacterium | reverse complement strand
CTCGTCGATCAGGTCCTGGTGCTGACGGCTCATCTTCTCATCGATTTGGGGCAGGCCGTCTTGCTTGAGAATGTCCGCTGTCGATATCCACTTCTCCGAGCGCACCAACGAATCGTACTGACCCTCCAGGATCTGGAAGTGCTGTTTCTCTTCCAGCGCCAGTTGCCTGAGAACTTCCTGGTGCTCGGCCGCCTGGCTCTTTTTGGCCGCCTCGGTATAGAACACATAGCTGGCCACCACGATGAGCAGGTTCTGTGCCTCGTGGCGCAGCGGGTTCATCCATACGAAGGGGTTTTGCTTGGAGACCAGTGAGCCGTCGGAAGTGGTCATCATCCAGTCGGGATGATTTTTGCGCAGGGTGTTGTGTGTGTCCTTGAAGGCAGCCATGAAACCGTATTCGAACCAGGCGATGTAGTGCAGGCCGTGGCGATGGGCGGTGATGAGGGTTTCTTCGAGCAGGTCACGACTGGCTGTCAGGTTTTTGTTGGATGCAGGCAGCAAGTTGGGGTGACGGTCGATGCCAAGCAAGGCCTGTTGGGTGGGTGAAGGGAATTGGGTGTAACCGTTTTTCCAGGTTTCGACATAGACGGTGTTCAGGCCGATGTCGCGCAGGGTCGCCATGCTGGCGCTGGTTTTGGCCGGGGTGGCAATGGCATCGTTGGCGGTGGTGGTCATCCAGGTACCGCGCACCTCGGCGGGGGCGTGCTTTGCTGCGGGCTGAGCTTGCACACAGGCATTTGTCAGCGTTAACAAACACAAGGCAACCAGTAGGCAGATGTGTTTCATAAAATATTCCTTGGATGATGATTGATTCTTTCAAGCCAAGAACCAGGTCGCTTCGGCGACCGAGGGCTTGGGTATTCAATCATTGTGTTGTCGCATGTTCATTCATCGTGTTCCCGCATGTTCATTTGCGTTTGATCGCTTTCGAATACCCAAGTCCTCGTTCGCTCGCCACCGGGGGTGGCAAGGCTCACTGGTCCTTGGCTTGTAAAGGCATTTCATTCAACCGTGTCGCTGTCGTCGCAGCATGACCAACGACATCGCACCCATCACCAGCAGCGTCGTGGGTTCGGGGATGAGTGACAAAGGTTGACGACTGACCAGTAGTTCAACCGCCAGGGCGTTGGGCAATGTAAGGGTGAACGAACCGGGGTCGAAGGAACGCACATCAAAGGTGGTCCACGCCCCGGTGCTGGTCTGGTAAACGATGCGATACATGCCCCCCTGCCTCGTTTCGAGGGTGATGCGCCACTGGTTGTTGCCAAGGCTTGATGCCACCAGCGGGGCCGGTCGCCAGTTGGCGGGCAAGTCGGGGCGCGGGGCATGACCCAGGCTGGCGACGTTGTAGTAACTGGTCAAGTCGGTGCTCAGGGAATTGAGTACGCCGTCGCTGAACCACAGGCTGTGACCGGCGACGCCGCTGCTGTTCACCAGGTTGAGCATGGCCTGTATTTGCGACCAGGGGACAGTGCCATTGGAGGTGTTGATGCTGATGCCTGCCGCGAAATCGGATTTGCGGTTGCCCATGTGTTGGACTTGGCCGCCGGTGGTGCTGTTGGTTCCGTCCCAGTCGCGGTCAAAGTCGCTGAAGGTGCTGCGATAGACCTGCGGAATGAACTCATCAAACAGACCGAGCGCCCGCCACTGGGGCCAATCGACTGCGTAATTGTCGTAAGCAAAGGGGTGCACGGCTGGTGATACGGAAATGATCAGGTTGGGGTGCACGGCTTTAATGTCGGTGATCAATTCCTGCGCAAAGGCGGTCACCTTGTCGGCGCGCCAGCGCACCCAGTTGCGCCAAGCGGTGCTGTTGCGGTTGACCGTCGGGGCAGGCGGCGCAACCCCACGTTCAGCGAGGTAGGCGTTTTTGGTGTAATCGTCGTAGCCGAACTCAATCGGCCAGGCGAGGCGATCATCGAGTTGTATGCCGTCCAAGTCGTACTTTTTCACTGCGTCGAGAATGATGCCCTTCATGAACGAACGCACTTGCGGGACCAAAGGGTTCATCCAAGTGAAGTTGTTGCTGCTGTTGAAGTAGTTGCCGGCGTTGTCTTGCAGCAACCAGCCTTGGTTACGCATGTAGGTGGAAATGGGGTTGGAGGTGGATTGAAACTGCGTGGCAAAGCCGTATTGAAACCAGGGGACCACGGCCAAGCCTTGACGGTGACCAGCGATGACCGATTCCATGAGCAAATCACGGGCTGCCAATTGGGGGTGCCGGTCTTGCGGGATCAGGGCATTGAGCGTCGGCGAGGGAAAGTAGGTGTAACCGTCGCGCCAGGCATCGATGTACACGGTGTTCAAGCCGACTTGGCGCAGCGATGTGAAGGTTTGGTTGAGGGTGGCGGGGTTGCGCACCTGCCCGGTGGTGTAACCAGTGGTGGTGACCCATGTGCCACGCACTTGGGCGGGGGCGGCAGGGGCTTGCGATGCGATCATCACGATGACGCTAAATAAAAGCCCCATCATGGGTTGTAATGAAAAATACCTGCGATGCGACGGCTGATGCATCTTTTTTTTCCTTTCACCCACCTGAATAAACCGGACGATTGGACTCTTTTGATTTTCGGGGTATTGTAATATAACATCCATAAGACCAAGGCGAGATATTATGTAATAATATGTGCGTTTCATAGGTTGGCAAATGGTTTTGTAAGTTGATTTTGTCAAAGCAGGGCATGGATACGGGAGTTTTACTGATGACACGTGCAACCTCGGCGACAAGTCATAAACAGCTTCGACCCACCCGTCGTGCGAGCAAGGGGGTGATGCGTTTGGGGGTAATTGGTTGCGATAGTTCGCATGTGCCTGAGTTCAGCAAGCGCGTGAATCAGTTGCATCAGAAGCAGCAGACCCCGGTGCGGGTGTCGGCTTTTTGGACGGATGGTCGGCACGACATGCCGGAGGATCATGTCGAAAAGTGGCGGTTGCAGACCAAGGCGATGGGGGTGGCGCAGGTCGATTCGCTGGAGCAACTGCTGGATCAGAGCGATGGCGTGATGGTGTTGAGCGTGAACGGGCAGCGTCACTTGGAACATGCGTTACCAGCCTTGCAACGCGGATTGCCGACGTACATTGATAAGCCGCTGACCTGTGACTTGGCGCAGGCGAAGGAACTATTGGCTGCGAGCAAGCGGTATGGGGCAAGGTGTTACTCAGCTTCGAGTTTGCGGTTTGCGCTGGAAGTGGAACAGTTGGATCGGTCGGCTTTGGGGAAGTTATTGGCAGTGGAAGCGGTGGGACCTGGGGAATTGAACCCTGCGATGCCGGGGCTGTTTTACTACGGGGTGCACACGGTGGAAATGGTGGATGCGATTTGGGGACCGGGGGTGAGCAGGGTGCGATGTGTGCGGTCGGCTGAACGCGACCTGGTGGATTTACAGTATCACGATGGGCGGATGGCGCACCTGCGACTGGAGCGGGCGGGGTCATACACGTTTGCGGCGATGGTGCATGGTGAAAAGGGGTTGGCACAGTTCAAGGTGGATTTCGGGCCGGTGTACGACCGGTTGATTGCGGGGTTGGTGCAATTTTTTGAAGGCGGGCCGGTGCCGGTGACGTTGGAACGCATCGTCGAAAACGTGGCGGTGATGGCGGCGGGTAACCGGTCGATGGAACAGAACGGGGCGTGGGTGAAAATTGAATCGTGATGCGTTTAAAGATGGCGCGTTCGATGATGAATGAGTGATAGGTGTTTAACGCCCAGGCATGGCCATGCCTGGGCGTTGTGAAGCCAGCAGAGTGAATACGCGAGGAAATCATGGATGATTCAAGGCGATACCGCATGACCTTCAAGGAAACATCAATCGACCAAGCGCACCTTCGGTTGTTCGGTATTGTGATGGTAATGTGGTTGGGGTTGTTGATGGCGGGTTGTCAGGTGCCCGAGCAAACGATGGAACCAGTAACACCCCAACAAGCCGTGACGGAACCAACCAAAACGCAAGCCACAACGCCAACGCAAGACATGGAAGACGACATCGGCCCGACAGCCCCGTTGGAAGATGCGATGGCAAGGTTGGAGCAGCGACCCGATTGGACCGATCGCCCCGACTACGCGCAACTTGATTTACCCCGTCACCCAGCGGAGCGCTTTTTACAGGGCATGATCTTCGTGCTGGACCCCGGTCACGGGGGAGATGCTCATCTGAAAAATTACAAGCGCGGCCCCACCGGCGTACGCGAAGCGGAAATCAATTTACGGGTGGCGCAATTGTTGCGCAAGTTGCTGACCGATGCCGGGGTGACAGTGGTGATGACCCGTGAGGGGGATGTGGATGTGAGTTTGCCGGAACGTGCACGCATTGCCAACAGCACACCACGGCCCGATGGCTCGCTGGGGGCGGATTTGTTTTTGTCGTTGCATCACAATGCATCGGAAAGTGCCACGACCAATTACACCAGCGTCTGGCATCATGCGGGGGTGGACGGGGCGGAAGTGGAATTGGATGTTGCACGACATTTGGCGATGCACCTTGCGGCGGCGTTGCGAACCGATGTGGGCAAGGTCAGCCCGGTGCTCAGCGATCAGTTGATTTATAAAAACGGGTTTGGCGTGCTGCGTCAGTGTGAGGTGCCTGCGGTGCTCATTGAGTCGTCGTTTCACTCCAACCCTCAGGAAGAGCAGCGCTTGCGCGACCCGCATTACAACCTGGCGGAGGCGTATGCGATTTACCGTGGGCTGTGCGATTATGCGTGGCTGGGTCGGCCGACGCAGAGTATGCCCGTGGTTCAGGTCGAGGGTGATTCACTGGTGATCACCAGCCGATTGAATGATGGTTTGCCGGGGGGCTGGTGGGGTGGGGCACGACAGCGCACACTGACTTCGAGCATACATGTGAAGGTTGGGGATGCGGTGGTGCCCTGGTCGTATGACGAGAAAACAAAAACATTAACAGCGAAAGTCAAGCTGAGCCAAGTAGTACAAGGTATGGGGGATGATGAAATAAAAAATAAGGGCGAAGTTGATGTGAATGAATCAGAAAGACGCCCTCACCCCAACCCTCTCCCTGGGTGAGAGGGGGCGGACAAGCGGCCTCAACCCGCAAACGGAAAACTTTCAGAGACTGAGGGGTTAAAGCAAACACTACGCATACATCAGGCCAATCAGTTCAAGCAGCACAACTGGCCGCAGCGGTATGAGGTGAGTTTGCGGTGCAACGATGGTGCGTGGCAAGTCAGTGGTGTGAAGGCGTTGGGCCCGATGCGTGTCGAGGTGATACCAGCAGCGACGACACCAAACAATGCACAAGGCCCCATGCAAAACACCCGCTCGCTACCGCTCGCGGCTCTGACAAATCAAAATCAAGCGGTGGACCACCCGCCCGCGGCGATGACGAAGAAGCTTCCAGCAACATCAATCGTGCCGCGTCAGCCTTGGCTTGCGTTACCGCAAGTGGCACAGCCGGTGGTGTTACAGTCGGCGAGCGTTGACCTTGGCGTACTGATCGAATTACCTGAAGGTTCACGACTCAGTTTGGCGCGGGTGACCCCGCAAGGGCAACTGATCGCAGCACGCTGGCGCGACACGGGTAGCATGGGGTTTTACCCGGCCAGTACGATCAAGTGGGTCACGGCTTTCATGACGCTGGAAATGATGGATCGTCACCAACTGACGCTGGATCATGTGATTCAGGTGGGGGATGATCCGCCAGCGAGTTTGCGGTGGCTACTGTCGTCGATGATTGTGGTCAGTGACAACGATGCGTTCAACACGTTACAGGAAGCGGTTGGGTTTGCGGAAACGTATGAGGTGATGAAAGGTTGGGGCTGTGAAAAGAGCATGATACGCAGGCATTTTACCAGGCCAAGGTACAACTCAAGCCGGGCCGTGCAGTTGATATCGCCCTTTGGTGAAACGGTGAAAACCATACCCGGTCGGCCCCCGGCTGAAATACCCCTGAATGACGATGATCGACCCGCCCCGATCGGCAACCCCGAGGCCAACTGGTTTACCACCGATGATTTGGTGCGAGTGCTGGCAGCGACACTGAGCGGGCAAAATCGTCAGCGCACTTATTTTGCGGAGGTGGCGCAATGGTTGAGCGCGACCGACCAGTGTTTTGCCCGTGATGGGTTGGTGAAATTGACGGGCAGGTTGGCAGGGTCGCCGGGGTTTGTGGTGCTGAATAAACCCGGTTGGTGGCCGCCGGACGGGGCGAATGTGGATGCGTTGTATGTGTATGACGTGCAGCAGGGCGAGCATTATGTGCTGGGGGTGTATGTACAGGGAACCGAAGACGATGCGAAAAAGTACATGAGTGAGGCAGCGGAAAAATTGTTCGCGGCGATTCATGAAGGTCGGTTGCGGTTGGAGTGAAACGGATGTTGATGCGGCGGAATCGGTTGCTGTTGTTGATGATGGTGTTGCTGCTGACTGTGAGGTCAGCGGTTGGGGCAATCGCGCAACCGATCATGGTGGAACGGTTGGAGCAACAGACGGAGGCGGGCGTGATACGCGGGTGGGTGGCCAAGGTGGATGTGCGTGACCCGAAAGTGGAAGTGGTGGTGACGGGTGCGAGGGTGAAGGGTCATGGGCATGCGAATATCAGTGCAAATGTGAATGACAAGGTCAATGACAACCATACAAACCAACCGGCCCTCAAGGGCTCGGCGTCAACAACGGAATCAGAGGCAGTATTGTTGCCGACGGATGTGTGGGCGAAGCAGGTGGGTGTGGTGCTGGCAATCAATGCGAATTATTTTGCCAGGCAAGGCGATGGCACGGCTGACATCATCGGGTTGTCGGTGTCGGACGGAGTCGTAGTGTCACCGGTGCGGGTGTATCAAGGCGTGGCGGACCCGGCATTGGTGATTGACAAACAAGGCACGATTCATGTGGGGTTGATGAATGCGGCACAGTGGGAGGGGGCATGGCTGGCGGTGGCGGGTGTGGGGGCTTCAGCGAGTGACCCAGAGCGTGGCGGATTACTGGTGCATGAAGGACGCAACCAGGGCAAACAGGCACGGGTGGAACCGTTGACACGACACCCACGTACAGCCATCGGCACGGATGTACAGGGTCGCTGGCTGATCATGGTGGTGATCGACGGTCGGCAACCGGGTTGGAGCATCGGCGCAACCCTGGAAGAAACTGCAGCGATACTCATCGAATATGGCGCGACCCATGCGATCAACCTCGACGGCGGCGGATCGACTTCGTTTTATATGAACCCCAAGCTTTGGGGCACCGCGCGGGAGCGATGGGGGGATGAAGTGGTGACCAACCGACCCAGTGACGGTGTTTTTCGACCGGTGGCCAATCATTTGGGGGTACGTTGGCGGAAGATTGATGTGAATGAATCGAAGGGGATTCAACCATGACCACAGACACGAAATTAAAACCCGTTGTGGCGCAGGCGGGCAGGCCGTTGTATCAATCGGTGCGCGATGCGGTGGTCGATGCGATCAACCTTGGCTCGTTTCGGCCGGGGGATCGGATACCCAGCACCAAGGAATTAAGCGTTCAGATGGCGGTGTCACTGGTGACGGCTCACCGGGCGTTACAGGATTTGGTATCGCTGGGGGTGCTGACACGGACGCAGGGTCGGGGGACGTTTGTGGTCGATCGGCCGATGACCACGGGACAGCGGGTGACCAAATCACGGGTGGCGATTGTGTTTCACCCGGACGCATCACTTGGCGATTTTTACCATGGGCAGATTTTGGAAGGCATGCGTCAGGCGGCCCGGCTGCAGGCTGTCGATATGGTGATTTTGCATTACGGCGCGGTGCGCAAGGATTGCGATGGTTTTTTGTTTGTGAACCCTTTGCCGGGGGAGTTGGATGCGTTTGTGGGCGAGGTGTCGGAGCGTCACCCGGTGCTGGTGGTGGCGGCAAGGTCACCGCATAAGGATGTGGCAGCCATCGACGTGGACAACCCGGAATTAGCCCGGCAGGCGGTGAAACATTTGTTTGCGTTGGGTCATCGGCGGATCGGTTACGTGGGCGGGGCGGAGGAATTATCCAACAGCAGGGATCGGCGGCTGGGGTTCATGGAAGCGTGTCGGTTACTGGAGTTGCCGGTGGATGCGGGGCACGTATTGCAGGCGGCGAGCTGGCGGCTGGATGATGCGGAAAAACTTTCACTGGCGCGGATGTTGCGCGGCCCCAATCAACCCACCGCCTTGTTTGCAGCGGGGTATTACTTCGCGCTGGATGTGTATGAAGCAGCACTGACGCTGGGGTTGTCGATACCGGGGCAGTTGTCGGTGGTGGGGGTGGATGACCCGCCCAGCGCTGCCCATTTGTCGCCTTCAATGTCAACCCTTCGGCAGCCTTTGGTGCAACTGGGGCATGTGGCACTTTCAACCTTGCATGAAGCGGTGCGTAACCCGCAACATGAACTGGTCGATCAGGTGCTGCGACCGGAACTGGTGATCAGACAATCGTCGGCACCGCCAACTTGATTGGTTATTGTTTGATTCATTACGCCAAGTCGCCAAGAGGCCAAGACGCCAAGAGGAGAATCAAGCGGAAAAACCAAGTTGTGCCAAGCAAACCTAAAGAGTAAGAAGTAGCGTCGAACGCAAGGATCATGCGGATACAATTTGCCGCAGAGAACGCGGAGAACGCAGAGATTTCAACAGTTGGAGGAAGTCTCCAACAACATCAGGAGATACTAGGACGCCATGGTAACCCATCAAAGCTGATATGCACCAACACATGGTTCAATGATTACAACAAGTTTTGATGAAGTAGATTCAATCACTTTCTTCAAATCTTGTTTCTAATCCGGCTTGGCGACTTGGCCCCTTGGCGTCTTGGCGTTTGATTTGAATGGGCAATCATGTCAAAAGCATTGAAAACACCGATATTGATCGTCGGCGGAGGTACGGGCGGGTTTGCTGCGGCGTGGGCGGTGGCACGTTTGGGCGGTTCATGCGTGGTGACCGAGGCGACCGACTGGCTAGGCGGGCAACTGACGTCGCAGGCGGTTCCCCCGGATGAAAACCGGTGGATCGAGGGTATTGATGGCGTGACCTCGGCCACGGGTTCGTATCTGCATTTTCGACGGGAACTACGACGTGCGTTTTTACAACAACCTGAACTGAGCGATGTTGCACGCAACACCATCAACATCAACCCCGGCGGATGCTGGGTGAGTCGCCTGGGTTTTGCACCGGCGTTGGGTTATGCGGTGTTGCAGTCACTACTGGCCGAGTATGTGGCCAAGGGTCAGGTCAAGGTGTTGTATCAGCATCAGCCTGTGTCAGCGGTGACGGCAGGAGATCGGGTGCAGGCAGTGGTGTTGAAGGATTTACGCAGCGGGGCGGAAGTGGAGATACAAGCCCAATATGTGCTGGATGCGACGGAGTTGGGGGATTTGCTGCCGCTGACCGGGGCGGAGTACGCGATTGGTGCGGAGCATCGGTCGATGTATGGGGAACTGCATGGGCGGATGGATCGGGAGGAACCGTGCGATCAGCAGGCGATCACCTGGTGCTTTGCGATGGAGCATCGGCCGGGGGAAAACCATGTGATTGATAAGCCGGCGGAATATGCGTTTTGGAAAAATTATGTGCCAGCGTTGGATGGGGGTTGGCCGGGGAAGTTGTTTGAGTGGGTGGTGCCGGATCACAAGGGTGGGCAGCGTGATTTACGGATGAAACCCTGGCCTGCGGAACCGGACAGGGATGAACTGGAACTGTGGCGCTATCGACGGATTGTCGATCGATCGTTGTATATACCTTCGTCCAAGCAGGCGGATGTGACGTTGGTGAATTGGGTGCAGAACGACTACTTTCAAAAACCGTTGTTGGATGTGACACCGACTGAATACGAAATTGCTTTGCGAGAGGCCAAGGCACAGTCGTTGTGTTTGTTTTATTGGATGCAAACCGAAGCGCCGCATCATGATGACCCGCAGCAGCGTGGCTACCCGGGGCTGAAGTTGCGGGGGGATGAGTTGGGGACCAGCGATGGGTTTGCCAAGGGGCCGTATATACGTGAAGCACGACGATTGCAGGCCCGCACGATCATCACCGAGGGACATGTCGGTTTGGAGCAAAGGCAGGCGGAGGGTAAACAGACGATAGGTCAGCCGCCTTGGGTGATGGGGGAATGTTTTGCGGACAGTGTGGGCATCGGTCATTACTCGATCGATTTTCACCCCTCATGTGCGATGTGCAGCGGGTTGTATGTGCCAGCCTGTCCGTTTCGCATACCGCTGGGGGCGCTGGTGCCGGTGCGGTTGACCAACCTTTTGGCGGCGGGCAAATGCCTGGGCGTGACGCATGTGACCAACGGTTGTTACCGGTTGCACCCGGTGGAGTGGAACGTGGGCGAGGCGGCTGGGGTGCTGGCTCAATTTTGTATGACGGAAAAAGTCAGCCCGACACAGGTGCATGAACAGAGCGAGCGTTTGCGTGAGTATCAGAAGTTGTTACGGTCAGAGGGTGTGACGCTGACCTGGCCGTGGGAAGAGTGAATTTCGAATCGTGAATTTCGAATTTCGGATTGCGAATCATTGTGGCCCAGCCGCCCCCGGCTGGGTGAATAAAGCCGCCGATGGCATCGGCGGTCTGTGTGATGCGGTGAATGGTGAATCTGCGATTCCAATAAAGACGGCGGATGCCAACCCGCCGCTTTGTAAAACACCGCCGAGGGCGGCGGTGCCACAGCTTCTGATGTATTTTCAAAAACCATCCTGAACTTCACGAGGCCGTGAAGTTCAGGCGTGGCGTGCGAGGCATCACCAGCAACGTCCGTAAGTGTAGAATGCCTGGGGTAACAATCGCGTTCCCTGTTTGCAGAAAGGTTTAATGATGAATGATATGCAGCCGCAAATGCTTTGTGATTACGCTTGTGCCTGTGGTGAAAACCCGTATTGGCACCCGCTGGAAAAAAAGTTTTACTGGACGGACATTCCCGCTGGCAAACTGTACCGATACAACCCCGCCGACGGCAGGCACGAGATGTGTCATCACGGCCGGGTGGTCGGGGGGTTCACCGTGCAACCCGATGGGTCGCTTTTGCTTTTCATGGATCAGGGGACGGTGGCCCTGTGGCGTGAGGGTCAGATCACGCGCACGATTATAGATGAGCTGCCGGAGGAAAAAACCACAAGGTTTAACGATGTGATTGCCGACCCGCAGGGCCGGGTTTTTTGTGGCACGATGCCCACCAAAGATCGACCCGGTCGGCTCTATCGACTGGACCGCGACGGCTCGATTCACAAACTGCTCGAAGGCATCGGTTGCTCCAACGGCATGGGTTTTTCGCCCGATCGCAAAACCATGTATTACACCGACACGCCCAAGCACGAAATTTATGCTTTCGACTACGACCAGGTCACGGGCGGCATCACACGTCAGCGAGTGCTGATCAAAACCGAAGACGGCGGCGGCGGACCCGATGGCATGACTGTCGATGCGGCTGGCGACATTTGGTCCACCCGCTGGGACGGGTCATGCGTGGTGCGTTACGGACCCGATGGCAGGGAAAAACAACGCATCAAGTTCCCGGTGAAAAAGGTCAGCAGTGTGACCTTTGGCGATGATGATTTTAGTTCGATGTACTTCACCACCGCAGGGGGCAACAACAAGAAAGACAACGGCGAACAGGCGGGGGCGATTTACCGTTTGCGTTTGGACGGGGTGAAAGGGGTCCCTGAGTTTTATTCGCGCATCGGGGTGTGAAGCGTGAAGTGGTGAAGTGAGTTGTATTTGTTCAGCGCGGACGCTTGGCGCGTCTTTGGTTTTGTAGCCCAGCCGCCCCCGGCTGGGTGAATAAAGCCGCCGATGGCATCGGCGGTC
>CAYRTH010000097.1:10757-11781 GCA_964427135.1 uncultured Phycisphaeraceae bacterium | reverse complement strand
CGAAATCAACCTTTGGAACGATCATCAGATCGTGCTCAACGGCGGAACACTGACCGCCAACAAAATCCTCAAAAACGGCAATGGCGTTGATCCGTTTGCCCCAACCAATTTCGTTTACAACAGCGGGACTCTGATCCTGGCCGACGACAACCTCAATGTTCGAGCCGGTGGCTTGCTGGGCGATGATATCGACCTGGTTTCCGGCAAAACCCTCAACATCAGCAGTTACCAGGTCTTTGATCCCATTACCCAACAGTTCGTGTACCCCAACGGTGTCACCACCGTGTTCAACGGTGCCACGCTCCGCGTGAGCGGTGGTAATTTCACCACCCGCAAACTCATCGTCCAACCCGGCGGCACCTTCGAACTGACTTCCGGTCAGTTTTACCTGACCGACGATGACCTGATTGTCGATCCGGTCACCGGCCAATTGCCTGAATTGGTGAACCCCGGCACCAACATTCAGGTCACCGGCGGCAAGCTGATCGTCGGTGACGGAGCTTTTGGTTTGATGGACTTGGGCACCGGCTTTATCAGTTCGCGCGGGGCACAGTTTGGACGCAACATCGGCAGCACCTTCACCGCCAGCGTTGGCAAACCCGACGGCTCGGCATTCAACAACATCAATAACAATTTTGGCGGCTTGGAACTGGTACTGGGTGGCACCGAAACCGCCGCCGGCGGTACGGGTACTTTCACCGTTCACCGCAATGCCAGTGTCAATTACCAATTTGCCAATCTGCGTATATGGAACGGTAGCCGAATGATTTTGGATGGCGGTACCTTGCGGGTAAACAATATCCTCAAAGACGATGGTACCGCGTCCTTCACCCATGGCCCCACGCCCGACTTTACCTTCAACGCCGGCAACCTTTACCTGCATACCGATCAGGTGCTCGACACGACCACCGCACTGGGTAACAACCTGACGCTGGGCAGCAATAAACTGCTGGATATCACAGGCAAACTCACCATCGCTGACAATGCGTCCGTAAGCCTCACCGGCGGGTCGTTGCTGGTCAAT
>CAYRTH010000097.1:0-10747 GCA_964427135.1 uncultured Phycisphaeraceae bacterium | reverse complement strand
TGGTCAATGAATTGGCCAAGGTCGGCACGGGTAGTTTCAGTTTCAACTCCGGCACCCTGACCCTGCGATTGCAACATGCGGTGGTGGACAGCATCGACCCCTCGTTCTTTTTAGGCAGCAATTTCACCTTCGGGGCTGGCACCAATATCAGTGTCACCAACAGCAATTTCGGGCTGATCGTCGGCTTCAACGGCACAGGTACTGCCACGTTCAATGGTTCGCCCAATTACTGGCAGGGTGGAAACGGCTTCTTTTGGGGGCCGATCAGCGTCGGCATGAACCCCGGTAGCAACGGTACCCTCAACGTCGGTGACGGAACCTCAGCCGGTCAGGTGTCAACCTTCAATTTCACCTACATCGGTGACGGCGGCATCGGCCAACTCAATGTACTCAGCGGCGGTAATGCTTCCCTGCGTACCACCTATCTGGCGCGTAACCCCGGTTCCAGCGCCACCGTCGTTGTCAACAACGCCACGGTCAGCACTTTCAACACCTACGTCGGTGGCAACGGCATAACCAACGGCGGAACCGCCAGTGTCACCCTGCAAAACGGCGGCAACTGGAACATGTTCAACCAAACCCTGTTCATGCACAGTCAGGGCAATGTGTACATACAGGGCGGCTCACTCAACACCAGTTTCATTGACAATCAGGGTGGTCGGATTCATTTCACCAACGGCTCGCTCACGGTCAATCGACAAAACTTGGCCATCGGCCCGGGTGAGGTTCTTGGTACTTCGGTCACCATCCCGGCGCTCTCCACGATTTCTGTCGGTGCAAACGATATCTTCGCCGGCGTTTTCACCGTCGCCAATGGCGGGTCATTGGTGAATCACGGAACACTGGCCGTCCGCTCGCTTAACATTCAGCAGGGCGGTACATTCTCTGGTACCGGTACTGTCCAGCGTGTGAACTTCGGTTCGGTGGTGTCTGTCGTCAATGCCGGGACGATCGCCCCCGGTGCTTCCGCAGGTATTCTCACCATTAACAACGTCTCCACGTTCACCCAGTCCGGCGTCGGTACTCTGGCCATCGAACTGTCGGGCAACCCCAACGGCGCCCCCGTGGCCGGCACGCATTACGATCAGTTGGTCATCGCAGGCAACCTGGTACTCGACGGCACGCTCGACCTGATCGGTCTGCCCGGTGGGCACATCGGCAACCTGACCGACGTGTTCCAAATCGTGCGTTACACCGGCTCACGCACCGGCGTGTTTGCTGATATCAACTGGATCAACGGCTTTGCCGGGGTCATCAATTACGATGTCGCCGTCGGCGGCGGGTGGAAGGCGATTACCATCAGCCAAATCCCCGAACCCACCACCATGCTGCTGCTGACCCTCGGTGGCACGATGTTGCTTGGCCGACGTCGGGCGAGTTGATGCCCCACATAGCGGCGGATGGTATCCGCCGATTCCGTTGAATTATTTTCCTTGATGTTTGCATAGCCGCGGGTCCAAACCCGCGGTTTTTTTATGTCACGTACTCATCGGTAATGTGCATAATGCGTTGCAATGACCAACCTCAACCCGCCCGACATCACCCCTCATGCGCGTTTACTGGCAGCTCAATCATTGGCCCGCGCTGCCGCTACGTTCCCCAACCTTGATCCGCAACCGCTGTCAGTCCCCGGCTTCGGGCTTGATCCGCGTGAAGCACGCCTGGCCACGGCCATTCACCGTGCCGCCATGCAGCGCTGGCTCACCGCCGAGTACCTGCTGGATCAATTTTTACGTCAGCCCTGTCGTCGTTTGCAGGCTGAGCTGCGCGGGGTGCTCATGGCCGGGGCGGTGCAGCTTTTATTTTTTGATCGATTGCCTGCCTATGCCGTGGTCGATGAATCGGTGAACCTGGCGCGACAGTTGGTTCGCAAAAATGCCCGTGGACTGGTCAACGCCGTGTTGCGCAAACTGGCCGACGCCATCGATCATCATGATGCCAAAACCCCCTGGTCCCCGGCGGCCAACCGATTGCCCGTCGAAGCCGGCACACTCTTTTTGAAAAGCGATTGTCTGCCCGACCCGGCCACGCACTGGGTCAAACATGTGTCGGTCGTCACCAGCCACCCCTCGGCACTGGTCGAACGCTGGTTGGCGATCTTCGGCCCTCAAACCACCCAGCAGCTTTGTCACCACGGCATTCAGACCCCGCCCATCATCGTCGCCGTCGAACCGGGAAGTGGCCAAGTGGTCGAGTGGCCAAGTGGCCAAGTGTCTGAAAAAACAGACAGTGACTTACCCCCTCTCCCTCCGGGAGAGGGGAGGGGGGAGGGCGCGACTGTGATTGGAAATCGGTTATTGCTTGATGTGACCGCCCATCACTCTTCAACAATCGGCGAGTGTAACTTTACTCCGCATACCACCCCCGGCTACCTCGTCTGGCAATCCGACCACGCGGCCCTGACGCAATTCCTCAAACAACACCCGGCCCGGCGTGTGCAAGACCCCGCTAGTGCACAACCGGTGTTACAACTCGAGGGGTTGTCGCCGAAAATCATCATCGACTTGTGTGCCGGTCGTGGCACCAAAACCCGCCAACTGGCACTGATGTTTCCACATGCACGTATCATCGCCAGCGATGTCGATGCCCAGCGCACGGTTTCGTTGCATGAAGTCGCGGTCGATTTCAAAAACGTGCAGGTGATCGCCCCTGAAAAA
The DNA here is from genome assembly GCA_964427135.1 of uncultured Phycisphaeraceae bacterium. Lineage (GTDB taxonomy): Bacteria > Planctomycetota > Phycisphaerae > Phycisphaerales > Phycisphaeraceae > JAJXSS01. Next base: position 8,090 of record CAYRTH010000097.1, on the reverse strand, counting down.
TTGGATCACGCATTGGCAGGCGACAAAGCCGACCTGCTATTGCTGGATGTACCCTGCAGCAACACGGCTGTGCTCGCTCGTCGCCCTGAAGCCCGTTATCGCTTTCGGCCTTCGACGATTCAATCACTGGTTGCCCTGCAGCGCGACATCATTGCCCGTGGTTTGTCACTGGCCGCCCCTGGTGCACACTTGTTGTATGCCACCTGCTCCCTCGACCCGTCTGAAAGTCAGGAACAGGCTCAGCACATGGTCACTGAGCATAGTCTGACTTTGCTGCGTGAAACTCATGACCTGCCCGCTGGCACGGGGGCCACTTATCACGATGGTTATTTCGCAGCCCTGTTGCAACGATGAGTTGCGGTTGCTGGCGATTGATCGACCGACCGTCATGAAAAGTTTGATTGGCCGGGGGACCTGATCACATCATTGGCTGCGGCGGGGGCAACAATGGCGGGGGGCTTTGTAACTGTTGGGCGGTGCAAAGTAACTTCGCCCGTGCCCATAACCATTTTGCCGCGTCGAGTTTGCCGGCTTGTTGTGCCGCCTGTGCGAGCATGACATGCATTGCTCCGCCATGCTGCACCGGCATCAACTCCGCCCATTGCACTTTCTGCCGCAGGTTCTGCACAGCATATTGCGGTGCACTGATCGCCAGTTCGTAGCGGGTTTGAATCGAAAGTCGTTGCAGGGTTTCCTGCAGGCCCAGTCGCCCGGTGTGCAGTTGCATCAAGGCGTCATACGCGCCGGGCAGGTCGCCAACTTCCAACGATGATTCGGCAAGCAGCAGCAGCAAATGCGCCCGCACCGGGCCGATGACCGGTCGATGGTCGCCGGGTTGAAGCAAATCCATCGCCCCGGTTCCACCGTTGCCACCGTTACCATTGAGTGTGCGATCCTTCGCCACGAGGTTGTCATCAAGCAGCACATGACTGATGGCAATCGCCTCGCTGAATCGTCGCTGCTGATGGCGCAGGGAGGCAAGCCGATGATAAAGCAGCAGCCGAACGGAACGCTGCATCGGCCAACGACGCAGGGCCTGCGCCAGTACCGCCTCCGCCTCGGTCAGGTCGTGACCCAGTGCCACGGTGGCGTGTAACAACATTTGCCCGGCACGAGCCGTGTTGATGGTCATCCAAAACCACCCGCCTAGCAGCACGATGATCAGCACCGCTCCGCCCGGCACCCCGGCTATTTGAACGCCCGTACCCACTACGATCAAAAACACCAACAGCACCAGCAGTCCCCAGCGATAAGCGCCATCACGGTTCACCTGAAAATGCAGACGTTGGGCCGAGAAGGGCGGCACGGTTGAACGCAAATCCGACAACACCGGCGTCGATGCAGCCGAGGGTGCGGTCGCAGTCGTGGTTGTCGGGTTATCAACGTTTGGGTTCACGTGTTACGGACTCCCTACGGGTGATGTTCATGATGTTGATTTTCATCGATAGCCGCAGGTGTCTGTTCGCAGACAAACTCAACTGCCGATGGTTGTAGCTTAGCTGTGGTACGAGTACGAACCACAGGCACCCTGACAAGTACAATCACTCGACCACTCGACCACTTGTTTGCCCCCTCTCCCTTCGGGAGAGGGTAGGGGTGAGGGCGTGTCTTTCACTCGACCACTTGACCACTCGACCACTTCACTCGGACGCGACAAGTCGCGGCGCTAAAAGACCATTTCGCCACGGTTAACATCACCCCGGCGGTGTGGTTGACATTTGTGCTGCTCGAATCGACTCATCCCGTAACATTGGTTCCAACTCCGGCAGTCGCTCCAACAATGGTTTGGGCGCAACCAGCATCGTCGCCCGACCCCACCAAACCCCGGCCTGTTCCATCAACGCTGCCGCCTGTTCGGTTCTCCGCTGGGCCCATCGATAATGCGCCACCGCAGCCAGTGCATACCCATAACCCGCTTCCGTGCCCAGCGGGCGCAGGTCATCCATCAGTTTTTCAGACGCATTGACCGCATCATCATCGCGCAGAGTGCGCACCGCCTGGTACAACTGGGCAAACCGATACACACTGGCCGCCGGCTCGGTGCCGGGCTGATTCACACGATCACGCAACCAACGCAGCGATCTGTCCGCATCGAGCAACCGGTCAATGGCCAACTCGGCCACGGCCCGTTGCATGCGCATTTGCACCGCACCCGGATGATCATCGGGCAATCGTTCGATCAGGTCATCCAGTAACACGATCGCGGCTTCGTGACAGCGTAATTGGCCGAGGTTGGCGGCCATGAGGGCACAGGTACGCAGATACAACTGGGACAAATGCGTCACCTTCGGCAATGCACGCCAGGCCAGTCGTAATGATGGCACATGTAAGCGCAACATGGCCAATTCCTGCACCTGTGTGACTTTTTGCTGAAGTTTACGCACCCTTGCAGCAATAGTGCCCGAATATACCAACACACCGATCAGCACCACCCAGGGCAACAGCAAACCAATCCCTTGGTCGAACATGATCGCCAGCATGAGCACCAGGCCCAGGCCGATGATGGGCACCCAGGCATGAAGTTTGGTTGGGCTGCGCAATGGGTGATGATGCAGGTAATCGCTGACCTGATCAGGCGTGGGCGGGGTGAAGTTGTCGGCTGATGGTTTCATGAATATGCAATATCACTTTACACAAATGCGACAGGTCGCGGCGCTAATCAGCACCGTGAACTCAATCCCTTGGTTACTATTATGCGGGATTGAACGGGTACAGCATCAGGTAAATGAGTACGCCGGTCAGTGAAACATACATCCATATCGGCCAGGCGATACGGGCAATGCGTTGGTGGGTTTTATCTTTACGGCGAAAACCCAGCACCACCAGCACCACCGCGAACACCGGCACGGTCATCGCCAGAATCAGATGCGTGAACAGCACCAGCAGGTAAAACATTTTCAACCAGCCGTCGGCGTTGAATTCGGTGTGCAGGTCGCCGCTGGTCTGTGCTTTCCATATTTTGTGCAGCACGTACAACGCCAGAAAAAGACACGATACCAGGCACGCCGACAGCATCAGCTTTTTGTGGGCTTCGACATTGTGATGACGTTTAATCTGCCAACGCCCGACAAACAACAACACCGTGGCAGTAGCGTTGAGCAAAGCGTTGACCAGGGGTAAAAAGGATAAGTCCATGGTGTGGTTAGGTAAATCGGTAGTTAGCGCCGCGACTTGTCGCGTCTGTGATTGTTGTTAGCAAAACCATCCTGAACTTACTCGCCGACTCGTAAGTTCAGGCGTGTATGATTCAATCATCACCAAATCACCGTCACTTTTTTTCCAGCATCAAGCGTAACTCAGCCAGCACGGTTTCGACCACTTTGGGGTCCAGGCTGTCGTAGTAGCCGTGTATCTGACCGTTGCGATCCACGATGACGAATTTGGAGCTATGCGCAATGGGCATGTCGGGGTTGCCGGGGTCTTCCTCGACCGCCAGTTTGAAGCCTTTGCCTGCTATTGACCATACTTTGTCACGCGGACCGTGCAACCAGAGCCAACGGTTGACATCGGCGTCCATTTGTTTGGCCTTGGCGGCCAGCACCTCCGGTGTGTCGTTATCCGGGTCCACCGTGAAACTCACCAGCACCACATCTTCCGCACCCGGCATGGCCAGTATCGCATCCTGCAACTGCTTGGCACGGGCGTTCATCACCGGGCACACCCCCAGGCAGCGCGTGAAGGTGAATGACGCCAGCCATATTTTGCCGCTCAGTTCCTTCGAATTCACGATACGACCACTGCGTTCGGTCAGTTCAAACGACGGGGCTTGGCCGAACGACATGATTGTCTGCGAAGCGGCGTCCGTCGGTACGCTTTCATTGCTCAGTCGCGCCCGGTTGAGTGCGAACATGGCGATCATCAGCGTCGTCAGTAGCGACACCCCGGCAATGGCGATCATCAATGCCATGACTTTGCCTTGTGCACCGTGCGCAGGGGTCGGTGAAGTTTGCGTGGGTGGTGTGGGTTGGGTACTCATGCCAGGCCATCCTTTCGCGGTTGACTGACTAATTTTGCCGCAAACAACAATAGGCCCAAGGTTATCACAATCGTCATGCCCAGTGCACTGATAGCTGACATCGGCACACCGATCAAATCATCACGCCCTGTGAGCAGCCCGGTCAGTGCCGCCTGTCCGTAGGTCAATGGGTTGATCAGCATGATCGTCGCCAGCCAGGTGGGGGCACCGCTGATCGGAAATACCGCTCCGCTCAAAAACCACATGGGCATCAGCAGAATCATCATCACTGCATGAAAGCCGGAGGTCGAGTCCATCGGCCAGGCCAGACACAACCCCAAAGCCGTCAGCCCCGTGGCCAGTATCGCAAGCGAACCCGCAGCCGCGAGCATGTGAGGCAACTCTGTCACATAGGTCGATACGATGCCGCCGCTTGTTGCGCCGCCAGCACCACCGTCACCGGCCACTATCGGCCAAAGCAAAAGCAATATTACGCCCTGCCCCGTCGCAATCGTCGCTCCGCCCAGCACTTTGCCCAGCACGATCGCCCACCGGCTCACCGGTGCGGTCAGTACGCCCTGTAAAAAACCTTCCCGACGATCTTCGATGACTGTGATCGTGGAAAACACAGCGGTGGACAGCAACATGAAACCGAGCATGCCCGGGTAAAAGTACACCGCATAACCAATCGACGATGCGGTTGAATCATCGGTCGTCGCAGCATCATGCAATGCCCGATGCGTGAAACTGTGATTGAAACCAAAGCCCAGAAACACCCAGAACAAAAACGGCGTGAGCAGGGCACTGGCTACACGGTGCTTCTGACGTAAAAAACGCACCATTTCTCGCCGCCAGAGCGACATCATCGGCAGCCAGAAACGCACCTTCGGTTTCATACTCATTACTTGATTGCCTGATGCATAATTCATCATGGCCACCATCATAGGTGCGATCATGGATGATGGATAAAGGATGACGTATAGCCGAAGAAGCGACTATCATTCGCCAACTCTGAACATTATCCATTATCCATCAGACATTATCCATTCGTATGACGCCGAGCCCTTCAGGGCCGGATGATATGTCCAATGAACCAACCCGGGGCTAAAGCCCACGGCGTCATCATTCATTGATCCCCACACTTTACCCCACATCACCAGTCTGCTGACGGGTTGATTGCTGGAGCCGGGCTTGCTCGATCGGGTACGCAATCCGTGCGTGGTACATGGCTGTCAATGTGCGAACGATTGCTTCCTGAACCTTGTGAAACTCAGACAATGTCAGGTTGCACTGGTCAAATTGACCATCACACTGCCGCTTGGCTGCCAGCGTATGCACCAGGTCTTCCAGCTTGTGTGCATCGGGCTGCACCATGGCCCGGGCCGCTGACTCGATCGAATCACACAACATTAAAATCGCTGCTTCGCGTGACAAGGGTTTGGGCCCGGGGTAACGATAATCGCTCTCCGGCGGAATCATCTGTCCCTTGGCCTCCGCCTGCTGCCTGGCTGCGTGATAAAAATATTCGACCAGCGTTGTGCCGTGATGTGACTCGATCATTTGACGAATGACCGTGGGCAGTTTGTGCTGACGCGCCAGGTTCACTCCGTCAGCCACGTGACTGATGATCACCTGACCGCTTTTCATTGGTGAAAGCGACATATGTCGATTCGGGCCATCGCCCTGATTTTCAACAAAGTGATCGGGTCGGGTCAGTTTGCCCGCATCGTGATACATCGCGCCGACCTTGCAAAGCAGTGAATTGCAACCAATCGCGTCGGCTGCCGCCTCCGCCAAATCCGCCAAACGCAACGAATGTTGGTACGTGCCCGGTGCTTCCTGCGCCAACCTGCGTAATAACGGGTGTGCTGCGTCGTGCAGGTCTTTGAGTGTCATCGCAGTGGTGACGCGAAACGCCTTTTCAATCGCCGGCAAAAGGCCCTGTACGACCAAACCCGTGAGCACGCCAGCCGCCAGCGCGACGACTGCTTCCAAACGTAACGCCCGCCACTGCTCGGGGCTGTCCAGCGGTCGATCGATCAGTGACACCATCAAGGCCGAGGCCGACATCGCCAGCCCCGCCCATGCTCCGGTGGTCAGTATTTTCGAACGTGTGCGCACCTGATCAAGGAGTGCAGCTGCCACCCCAGCCCCGACGATGAGCACAAACGTCTGGCCCAGTGACAAATGCAGCGTCAGTGCGACAATCAAAGCCGTGGCGCACCCGGCGGTCACCGCCAAGCGCGGGTCGTACGCAATCGCCAGAATGATCGTCGCCAGTAACGTGGCAAACGCCGCCGACCCCAGGGCATACCCCGGCCACCAATCGGCAAAAAGAAGCGCCAAACCCTGACATAGCAATATCAACCCGGTCAGTGCCAACCCGCGCGTCGGGTTGAGGGCGATACGGGGGTTGTAGTGGTATATGTACAACCACAAACCAACGCCCAGCACCAGAATCAACCCCGCCAGACTGCATTGACGCAACCACATTTCCAGTGCCGATTGCCTGGCGTGGTAGGCGCGTTGTTCCTCCACCAACGCACGCACATCAAAATCGGTCAGCGTTTTGCCCGCTTTGATGAGCACTTCCTGCGCACTGAACACGCGCTCGACCACCGGCTCCATTTCAAATGCCAGTTCCTTGCGACGACGGGTTTCGTCAAAATTAAAAACATGCGTCGGGGCTGGGTTGCTTAGCACCACCGTCAATAAACTGCTCCATACCGCACGGGGAAACCCCAGTGCAATCACCATTGCCTGTAACCGTTCCCGCAGCACACTTAAATCTTCATCCATGCTGAGCAGCAGATGGTCGTACCGTTCAACCGCGCGCTGTGGCCCAAGGCGTGTGATGATTTTCGGGGCACGTTGAGACGGGTCACGTTCCATGCGTGCCTGTGTCCCCTCCAACACCGGCACCTCCGCGAGTTTTTCCACCAATCGATCCACCAATTGATCCCACGCACTGGCTGGCGCCGATCCAATATTGATCCCCGTACCACCACCGGCACTACCTGCTCCACCTGCACCACCGCTGATCACGCCGTCACTCGAACTCATCGCCCCCGTCCCGGGTTTCACTGTCAGATGAAACACCCGCAAAGCATCGAGCACATCAGGGGTCAGTGCAAAAACCTGCCGCGTTTCCAACGGTATTTGTTCAATCCCCGTAATCGACCGGTCGGAACCCAATCGCCCCAGTGCCTTCAACCGATCGCGCACCTGATCCAAATAAGTTTGATTCAGGTCATACACCGCAGGTTCACGATCACGTGCATCGCCCCGACGCTTTTCCGTTTCCGAAGGGTCCACCGCTCGAAATGCCACCCGTGCCACGATTGCCTGCGGGGCCACGTAACCCACCGCATATCGGCTGCGCTGTTCCGCCAATAAACCAATCAACCCGCCACCCACCGCCAATGCCAGCAATAATACCCCCGGCCAAAACAGCCCGATACCCCAGCGACCCAACAAGTCGTTCACAAAACCGAGCCGATTTGAAGTCCAGCGATTCATGCCTGTTCCAAGTTCCCTGCTCCGTACATCGCCATTACCGTGAATGTTTCACTCTGCGATCATCGCCGCTGTATCAATCAAACATGAATGACAGTTTCACACATAGGGCAATTATGAGTCGTCATTCAAATAAATGATAGTAAATCATCCTTCGTCCATGCTTCTTCGTGTCCTTCGTGTCTTCGTGGCCACATCATTCACAATTACTTGCCATACGCCTCAACAATCTGCTGCACCAGCGGGTGACGCACAATGTCGCTTCGATCCAGCGTCAGCGCTGCTGCGCCTTTGACAAATTTCAATTTACGCAGCGCATCGATCAACCCCGATTGCGTCGGCTTGGGTAAATCAATCTGCGTGGTATCGCCGGTGATGACCATTTTGCTCCCGTGCCCAAGCCGGGTCAGAAACATCAGCATCTGCGCCGCTGTCGTGTTTTGCGCCTCATCCAAAATAATCATCGCATCGTTGAGTGTTCGCCCACGCATGAACGCCAGCGGAATGATTTCAATCACATCCACCGCCATGAAACGTTGTATCTGTTCATACTCCATCATGTCATGCAACGCATCCAGCAGCGGGCGCAGATACGGGTTGACCTTGGCTTGCAAATCAC
>CAYRTH010000096.1:0-11789 GCA_964427135.1 uncultured Phycisphaeraceae bacterium | reverse complement strand
CCATGACGCGACCCCACCCACCCAATTATCGGCAAAATACCATGCGCGGTTGTAGTACTAGTGGCTGGGAAAAAGACACCGCAGCGCGTGATTGACCCAGCCTCCAGCCACTAGCACCCAACTACTTTGTATCTCTGTGTTAAGTTCTTCTTGCTGTAAATCAAGGGCCATCAATGTGGTGTTTACTTCGTCATTGGCTGCCTGAAGTACCCATCAAGGCCCGACGTGTTCATCGATCAGGCGGATCAGCCGATCTTGTAAATTGCGGATGTCGTGCACGGAAACGCTTTGTTCGATGTCGTTGAACAGCAGTGAAAAGGCGAACATACGATTGCTCAAGGCCGGGGCCTGACTCACATTGTTTGCATTGGCATTGGAACCAGGGGTCGCAAAGGGTGGCAACACCAGCACACCACTGATGGTGGACACCCCGGAGATGTACCCGGTTTTGCCATGCACCGTGCCGCGCAGTCCCTGATTGAGTCGGCGGGTCAGGGTGCCATCGACCCCGGCCACCGCCATACTGCGAAAATAAACGTCCCCCAAACGCGGGTCGCGCATCATGGCCGCCAACAAATCGACCAAGGCCCCGGCGGTGACACGATTATCACGGCTCATGCCGCTGCCGTCGGCAATGGTGATCGACACAGCCTTGGGCCCCAGTCGTTGCGCCATAAACTGGCGTACGGCTGCTGCACCGTTGTTCCACGTGCCGGGCGTACCGGTGATTTGCCGACCCATGCGTTTGAGCAGGGCCTCGGCGAACATGTTCTGCGAATCTTTGTTACAGCGTTGCACAATCGCGCCGATGGCCGAGCGTTGCAGGTCCGGCAGCGGTTTGCCTTCGGGGAGTCGATCTTCCCAGCCGACGCGCTCGATTTGTGAAACAGGGATGCCTGCGCTGCCCATACGGTGCGCCAAAAACTGGGCGAAAAAAATCGGCGGATCATGAATGGTCACCCACACCGGGTTGCGGGTGCGGTTTTTGACATTGCCGGAGCTGACGAATTCGTTGGTGTCGGGCTTGCGGGTGATGATGAAGTTGTCGGCTCCGCCAGAAATCGAACGATTGACCAGCGTCACCCAGGGAACCTCCGGCACAAACGTCACTTTGGGCACCTGACCGGGTTCCTGCGGCGTGGCGAAAACATCGAGGCAGTTGGTGTAAAAATTGATGCCCGCTACTTGCGCGCAATACCATGAATTCAACTGATTGGTGGGCCAGGTCGGATGTACGAATTGACGGTCAAAGGCGCGATCGTCGATGATCAGGCGTGACACACTGCGCACCCCGCCTTGTTGAATCGCACTGACCCAACTGGCAGCCGCCTGATCGACATCGATTTGGTGGGCTTCGAGTAATTTGGAGTCAGCCAGGGCCGGGTCGCCATCGCCTTTGACCAGCAGCACGGCTCGACCCTGGGCGTCGAGTTCGAGTATGCGCAATTCGGTGCGAAACGTGTATTGCGGACCCAGCACACCCAGAGCAGCGGCACTGGTGACCAGCTTCATGTTGCTGGCGGGGATCATCGGCTCGTCGGCTTCGATGCTCACCAGCGTTCGCCCGGTGGTGACATCCAGCACGCACAGGCTGACCTTGGTTTTGCCGAGTTTGACCCCTGACAACGCACGGGTGAATTCGTGTTCGAGGTCGGCTGCGTGCAGGGGTGACCAAAGCACCAGCAGCACCGCAAGCGTGAAACAGACCCAGGGATAAAAGCGTGATCGATTCATGGCGGAAGTTTAGCACACTGATCAAGTGTGCATCAGCGTAATCGTGCGGTTTTGCGTTAACCTTTACTCAGCAGATCGCGCAGTCGATAAACCCAGCGCTGGTGAATGCGTGTGGTATACAAAAAACTACTGGCCAGGGCTTGGGGACGATGCCTGCGAACTTTGTCGATGAGTTGACTCAACCCGCTCACTTCACGTCGCCAATATCGGCTTTCGAGGTTTTGCACCAGGCGAGCCCACAGTTTTTCTTCCAATTCATCGGCCTGCCCGCTGGGCAATTGGTCGGCATGTGCACGCAGCCATTGCGTACGAACGGTGACATGCTGCAAAAGGTGATTAGGGTCAGCGGTCAGTTGCACCCCATGCACGCGATAAGCCACCAGCGCTTCATCGATCAAACGCCAACGACCCTGTTGTGCGACCTGGGCAAAATAAATGGCGTCTTCCGCAGCGCGAATGTTTTCTTCAAAGCGCAGCGAGCGCGCAATCGACCCGCGAATCAAAGGCATCGACGATTGAATGCACATGGTCAGAAACACATGGGCAAAGTCGGGTTCATCGATCACGTTCTGAGTCAGTGGTCGGCCCAGGTCGTCGAGGTTTTTTTGAAACTGGAACATGCGCGTATAACAACCGGCTGCGGTCGGGTCGCTTTGCAGGAGGGCCAATTGTTTTTCGATTTTGCGGGGCAGCCAAAGGTCATCGGCATCTAAAAACGCGACATAATCACCCGTGCACAGAGACAGCCCGTGATTGCGTGCAGCCGAGGGGCCGACGTTTTTCTGTTGGATCAGACGAATGATGCCTTGTGATCGTTTTTCATATTCACGCACGACTTCACGGGTGTTGTCCGTCGAGCCATCATCGACCACCAGCACTTCACTCACCGGATGCGTCTGCGCCAGTACCGAATCAAGCGTTGCACCGATCAGTGCAGCACGGTTGAACGCCGGGATGATGAGGGAGATGGTGGTCAAAATGGGTAATGGATGATGTACAAACCCATGAAGCAATCGATCATGTCCGGGGATAGTGCGTTGTTTTGTGAATCAATCGTGCAATTGTTCAAACATTATCCATCATCCTTTATCCATTATCCATTCTTTATGTAACCCCACCATTGCGCCGCGGCGACGAAGGCTTGGCCGAAGGCGACCGTGGGGGTGGGTCGGTAGTGCGTCATGAGGCGTGCTGTTCGCCTGCCCATTTCAAAATATGCCCACCAGGGCACACCGAGTTTACCGGAGGTGGGCCGACCACGGGTGACGGTCCAACCGGCACCGATGGCCCGCTGCCATTGCCAGACGCGGCGCCAGGTGACCATGGTGATGGGTGTGTAATGCCCCACGGTGGCATGAGGGATGAGCCAACCTTCGCAGCCGGGGGTTTGCAACACCTGTTGAACCATGGCCACATCTTCGCCTGCGATGCGCCGCCCAGCCACCATGCCGCGCTGGGTGTCGAACCCGGCGTCAGGTATCGCGGAACGTTGCACCAACATGTTGGCGCCCCATGCACTGGTCGTCGGCGGATTCATCGGTGTGTCGTCATTGACCGATTGGCTGCCGAAGCAGGCGGGGTAGTGGGTCAGTAACCAGCGCTGTTTGTCGGTGTAGTTTTGACCTTCGGGTAACCAAGGCTCGATCGGGCCACCCAGCACCACGGCCTTGGGGTGACGCGCTAAGCCCTGCTGATAGGTTGTCAGCAGCCCCGGCGAAGCCTTGACATCATCGTCCAAAAAAAGCACCCACTCGCCTTGCGTTTGCGAAAGCGCCCTGTTCAAGGCAAAACTTTTGCCTTGACGCGCTTCGTACAGGTAATGCAAACGACCTTCAAAATGCGGCTGCAGGGACTTCACCAAGTCAGCCGTGCTGTCGGTGCTGTGATTGTCGGCCAGGGTGATGTCGAAAGTAATGCCCGCAGGTGTTTGCAGCAAGAGCAATGACTCAAGGGTTTGCTTGAGGATGGGGGCGCGGTTCCAGGTGGCGATGATCAGGTTCCAGTGCATGAGTATGACATCAGGATCGAGCGCGGGCGAGTCAGAGTCAACGCGAGAAAACCAAACCAAGCAACCGAATTCACCGCAGAGGGCGCAGAGATCGCAGAGTCAAACCGGAGAACTCAACGCCAAGCCGTAAAAAAGTGTGCAATAAAACATGCAAGACGCAAAGGTGAAGAATACATCAATTGAATCATGGATAAAAAAACAGAGCATATTCAAAACCCTATTGTTGGCGACCCAACCTGAAAATGATTCTTTTTTGATCCTTGATCCTCTACTCTGCTTGGCGTCTTGGCGTTCAAAACAATCTGTCTGATTCATGTCTGTAATCTCTGCGTTCTCTGCGTTCTCAGCGGTGAATTTTGAATTAGATTGTCGTAGGAATCGGTTGGCAATGGTGTGCAGAAAGCTCATATAACCAGTATCATCGGCCATCTCGTCGTAGGCATCGAAGCAATTCGAAGCAAATTGTTACCTTCCATCCGCAAATCACAAGTCGTTTTCAGTCGATGGAGGATGTGTCATGCCGCAATTGACCGTTGCCATTTGCACGTATCGCCGGTTGGAACCACTGCGCACCACGCTGCAATCGCTGGGCTATGCGATTCATCAGGCCCCGGGGGTGGCCGGTGAAGTATTGGTGATCGATAACGCCGCCAAGGCGACGTTGGTGGATATACCCGGGGCGTTGCCCGAAGCGGAGAACCCGCAGGTGCGTCAGATGGTGATGGGCTTTGCGGGGGTGCTGCCGAGTTTGCGGTATGAGGTGGAAGGGGAAACCGGCACCAGTTTTGCCCGTAATCATGCGGTGAATGGGGCACGACATTCGATTGTGTTGTTCACCGATGATGATGTCACTTTTGACGGTGCATGGTTGGCGCGGATGGGGGCGGCGGTGGTGGAACACCCGGAATGTGATTTTTGGGGCGGGCGGGTGGAACCGGTGGCACCCCCATCGGTGACTTTTCCGCCGGTGTGGTTTGACCCCAAACGTTGCCCGATGCTGGCTGACACGATTGTGCAGTACCGTCCGGGGTTGCAATCACGGCCGTGGAACCCGCAGAAGGATTCACCCTTTTACACCGCCAACCTGGCGCTGCGGGTGGAAGCGGTGCGCAAGGCAGGCATGTTCGACGTGAACGTCGGCCATCGCGGCACTTTGCGCATGGGTATGGAAGACAGTTTGATGGTCAAAGCCATCGCCGCCCAGGGGAGCAAGGGGTGGTACGCAGCTGATGCGGTGGTGCATCACCCGATTCCGCCGGAGCGATTGACCAGGCAATATGCCCGCGAGTTCGCCAGGCGGCAGGGTTGGTTGTCGGTGTGCATGTTAAAGCAGGAATCACCCGATAAAAGGGTACCGCGCTGGTTGTACAAGGCGGCCATGAAAGAGTGTGCCCACGGTTTGGGGGATATGCTGCTGGGCACATTGACGGGCGATGCGGGACGCAGTTTTGCCGGACAGATGACCTGGACTTTCAACTATTCGAAATTGCGTCATGCCCGGCAGAGCATGCCGGCACACGCAACCCAGCGGAAACGTGGCTCATGACATCAATTGTGAATTCAGGCATGATTTCAACCATGACGGCAAACACACCCTCAATGCAAAAAGTATCGGGGCGGATCATGCCGACGGAGCCGTCAGGTTTTGAGGTGGCGGTGGTGGTGACCACGTGCAATCGCCCGGATTATCTGCCGCAGACGTTGGATTCGGTGCTGTCACAGCGGTACGACGGCAAGGTGGAAATCGTGGTGGTGGATGATGGCTCGAAGGACCACACGCGTAGCGTGGTTGAGCCTTATGTGAAAAAGTATGGGGACGAAAACGGGGTTCGGGTGGTGCGGTATGTGTACCAGGAAAACCAGGGGCTGGCTTGTGCGCGGAACACGGGGGTTTACCACAGCAGTGCGCCGTTGATTTGTTTTGTGGATGATGATGACATTTGCGAGCCGGATAAGCTGGCGATGCAGACAAAGGCACTGGCAGCCGAGCCGCAGGCGGGGTTGTGTCACACTTCGTTTCGGTATATCGACCATGAGGGCAACTTCACCAGCGAAGCGCAACGACTGGACAACCCGTGCGTGGGCATGTGTGCTGCGGTGCTGCTCAAAGAATTGCTGGTGATTTCATCAACGGTGATGGCTCGGCGGGAAGTGATTGCACAGGCGGCGGCAGCGGAACCGCATGGTTTGCCGTATGACCCCAAGTGGGTACGTTCGCAGGATTATGATTTTGCCTTGCGGATGGCGCGGATCAGCCGATTTGCGTATTTGCCGATGTCGCTGCTGCGGTATCGGTTTCACAGCGGGAACATCGCCATGAGCAAGGGGAATATCAAACGCGCCTTCGGGTTTCATTGCAAAGTACAGATGGATTTCGCCAAACGGTGGGGGCATGAGATTGGGGTGGATGAAAACAAGGCACGGGAATACGTGGCGACATTTTTACACAACCGGGCGACTTCGTGTTTCTGGAAACGGGAACTGGACACCTGTGGGGAGTTGTGCGACCTGGCGGGGGAACTGGGCGTAAGCGATGCACGGTTTATGGAATTAAAGAGCAAGGCTGAAAAACCAGCGTGGTTGTATCAGGTGAAGGATGCGGTTGATCGGTTAAGGGGAAAATGATTTCGAATTTCGAATTTCGAATTTCGGATTTAAGACACGCCCTCACCCGAATGTGAGCGCAGCGAACACTCCAACTCTCCCGGAGGGAGAGGGGGAGCAAGTGGTCGAGTGGTCGTCTTTGGTTAGCGCCGCGACTTGTCGCGTCTGTACGTTGTTGATCGACAAACCATCCTGAACTTCAGGCGGACGTGAAGTTCAGGCGTGAATAAGCTGTGATGAAACATGCAGCATCGAGTGCTTTACATCGCGCGGGCGCCGTTTGTCAGTGGTGCGGAACGCGCCTTGGAATCGATGTTGCGTCATTTGGATCGCAGCAAAGTCGAGACAGGGGTGGTGCTGGGGCACGATACCGCTTTACGACAGAGTGTGCAGGCGATGGGGTTGCCGGTGTGGGTGGTGCCGCTGGCGCAGCGAACCTGGAAAACAGGGTGGGGTTGGCGAAAAAGTATTCACGCCATCGGGCGGATCATGGCGGAGTTCAAGCCGACGATCCTGCATGCCAATGATGTGCCCAGTGCGCAGGCGATGAGTGTGCTGGGGGGCAAGTGGGGGTTGGCGAGGGTGGTGCATGTGCGTTGGGGGATCAAGGCGGAAGACATGAATTGGTGGTTGCCGGGGGGTGTTGATCAGGTGTTGTGCATCAGCGGCTGGGTGAAGGAACAGTTGGGGAATATCGACGGTACGAACTTGTCGGAGGCAAGCATCCGTGTGTTGCCGGATGCGGTGGATTGGCCTGCGGAACACCCGGAGGAATCAGAACACGCCGGTGAACCAGCACAACAACCTCGACGCAAAGGCGAACCGGTGCGCATCGGTTTTGCCGGTCAGTTGATTCACGATAAGGGATTGGATGTGGTGATCGCAGCCCTGGCGCAAATACCCGTTGATAAACGACCGCAATTGCTGGTGGCCGGGGCGGACACGCAAACCGGCGGTCGATATCAGGCTCAATTGCAAAATCAGGCGGAAGCGCTGGGGGTGAGTGCGAATATTCAATGGCTGGGGTTTTTGCCTCGGGTCAGCGATTTGTATCAGCAGGTGCAGGCGATGGTGTGTCCGTCACGGGTGGAGCCGTTGGGGTTGGTTCCGTTGGAGGCGGCCAGGTTTGGGTTGCCAACACTGGCGCATGACACCGGCGGATTTCGTGAAACCATCATCGACGGGCAAACCGGTTGGCTGCAGCCGATGGAAGATGTCAGCGCATGGGCGGCGGCACTGGCGATGTTGCACGATGATGTCGAAACAAAACGACGCGGGTCGGCGGCGTGGCAACATACCCGACAACGTTTTGCCTCCGGGGTTTATCAAACGGCACTCATGAACGTGTACGATGCTTGTGGTTAAAGCAACCAAGTGGTCGAGTTGTTAGCGCCGCGACTTGTCGCGTCTGTTCGATGTTGATCGACAAACCATCCTGAACTTCACACGGTCGTGAAGTTCAGGCGTGTAAAACGCACAATCACCCATGAACCCATGACGACCCCTCACGACCTACTTCTCTGTCAGCGATTTTTACCCGAACAGGGTGGGTCGATTCGTTGGATGTATGAGGTGTATCGGCGCTGGCCGGGGACGGTGGACGTGGTGACGCATGATTACTACGACCATCCGCCGGGGACACCCGAGTACCCGGACAAACCGGTGCGACCGGCCGAGGGCGATCATGTGACGGATGCGAATCTGCGCATGGACAGGCGCGATATTTTCATGCGTGATTGGGGCATTGAAAGCCCCGGTCGGCTGCTACGTTATTTACGGATGACCCACGCGGTACGCCAACGATTGGCAAATCAACGCGGCGGAGTGGTGCGGGTTCATGCGATTCATGCCGTGCCGGAGGTGGTGAGTCTGCTGCCGCTCAAACGGTTGTATGGCCGAAAGCTGCGGGTGCTTTGTTACGTGCATGGGGAAGAAGTCACCGCATGTCGGTCGAGTCGGCAGCTCACGATTTTGATGAAACAGGCGCATCGCGTGGCGGATGTGCTGGTGGCCAACAGCACGTACAGCCGGGGGGTGGTGGAACCTTTTGCGGAAGGCACAACAATTGAAGTGGTGAACCCGGGCGTACAGTTGAGTGAATTTGCGGGAGCGGAAAAAGCGGGGCGTAAATTGCGACAAGAGCGGGGTTGGAATGATCGCTTGCTGTTGCTGACGGTGGGTCGGTTGGACCCGCGCAAGAATCAGGCGACAGTGATCGAAGCGGTGTCCAAGTTGGTAAAGGAGTACCCGAACCTGTTGTATGTGATTGCCGGTGAGGGGCGGAATCGGGCAAGGTTGGAGGAAAAGGTTCGTACGCATGGTTTGAACGATCATGTGCTATTTTTGGGGGCGGTGGATGGGGCACTCAAAACGGCGTTGTACGGGGCGTGTGATGTGTTTGCCATGCCTGCGGTGCGCGATGGGACGGATGTCGAAGGCTTTGGCATGGTGTTTCTGGAAGCGGCTGCCTGCGGCAAACCCTGCATCGCGGGCAACACCGGCGGGCAATCGGAAGCGGTGCGCCATGGTGAAACCGGCTATGTGGTCGATGGCACGGATATCAACGCAGTGACGCAATCAATGCAACGATTGGTGGAAGATGCGACTTTGCGACAAAGGATGGGGGAGGCAGGTCGGCAACATGCACAAGGCTTTGATTGGCCGAGGGTGGTGGAGAAGATACGCCAACTGGCCGATAACATGATGACGGGGGTCGATTGAGGAAGTGGCCGGGTGCAATGAAAATTTCGGATTTCGAATTTCGGATTTACCAAGCCAAGGACGAGGAACGCAGTGACGAGGACTTGGGTATCTGACGAGTCCAAAGTCCAAGGTCAAATACAATCGGTGACTTTGGACACAAAGAATACCCGAGTCCTCAGCCTCCCCGGAGGTCGGCTTCGTCCTCGGCTTGTCAAAAAATCCGAAATTCGCAATTCGCACCACTGGGCCACTTGATACGGATTCACACGCATGATCGGTTGGCTGTTTACCAATTTGCTGGCGCTGGTGGGCATCGGCTACGGCTGGCTCAACCCGTTTGTCGGGCTGATGGTGTATTACATTTTCGCGCTGCTTCGGCCGGCGGAGCTTTGGTTCTGGTCATGGTCGGGCAATGTGCCTCGCTACAGCCTGATGATCGCGCTGGCAACACTCATCGGCTTTTTCGTTTCGGGGCGCGGCGTATGGCGGGGCATTGGACAGGCGATGCCGGCGTTGTTCGGGTTGTACGTGTACATCGGTGCCGGGGTGTTTGCCACGCTTGTCACCGCCATCAGCACCGCCTGGAGTCAACAATGGTTGTACACGCAGTTCACCATTGTGCTGATGTTCACCTTCGGCCTGGGGCTGGTGCGTTCCGCCACGCAACTGCGCACGTTTGCCTGGATGATCATTGCCTGTCTGAGTTACGCAGCCTGGGTGCTCAACAGTCAATATTATTTTGACGGGTTCAACCGTATCTGGCTCAAGGGCTTTGGCGGCGGCGACAACAACGGCGGAGCGATGATATTTGTCATGGCGGTCCCGCTGACGTTTTTTCTGGCGATTCAGGAAAAACGTTTGTGGGTGAAGTTATTGTGCATGGCCGGGGTGCTGATGCAGATTCACGTGGTACTGATGTCGTTTTCACGCGGGTCGCAACTGGGGCTGTGTATTGTCGGGGCAGCGATTTTTTTCACCGCCATGTTCACGCTGCCGCGTAAGGGCATCACGTTGCTGTTGGCGGTGGTGTTTGTGGTGGTGGGGTTGCAATTGGCCGGGGCGGAAGTGCGGGAACGTTTTTCGACGATTTTTGTGGACAAAACCGAGCGTGATGTCTCGGCTGCGAGTCGCTTTGATACCTGGAAGGCAGCCTGGGCCTGTATGAAGGATCACCCGCTGGGCGTCGGGCCGCGCGGCTTCAACCTGATCAGTCATCAATACGGCCTGGCGCCCAACAAAAGTGTGCACAACTTGTTTTTACAGACGGGCGCGGATTATGGGTTTATCGGCGCAGGCGGGTTGCTCTTCTTTTATCTGGTGACCATCTGGAAATGTTTCTGGCTGGCGCTGGACCCGATTGCCCGGCGGATGGTTTGGCCGAGGTTTTACGGCACGGGTTGTTGCATTGCCCTGGGCGGCATGATGGCGTGCAGTGTTTTCATCGGCATGGAATCGATCGAGGCCGGTTACATCATCGCCCTGCTGGGCACCTGCACCTGCTGCCACGTTGAACGAATTCGTCAGGTGGAAACGCAGGTGGAACTGAATCCGCCGATGGAATTGGAACAGGTGCCGACGGAGGATGGCCAGTTGCAGCCGACGTGATGAAAAACGCGACAAGTCAGGACTGTTGTAGCCCAGCCGCCCCCGGCTGGGTGAAACACCATGAGCGAACACACCGCCGAGGGCGGCGGTGGCACAAGCACCCGCGCGATTAAAAGAGAATGTATGAATCGCACTTACCACAACCACGCCTGAACTTCACGTCCGTGAAGTTCAGGATTGCCTTATTGTGATGATGAGGTGCTTGCAAAACCATCTTGATCTTCGTCGGACGACGAAGATCAGGCGCGAAAAAAAGTCGCTTGACTTGTTCATCTGCACTCGACCACTTGACCACTTGGCCACTTCATCACCGTCCTTCGATGAGGCGCAGGCCCAAAAAGTCGGACAGTTCGGGGATGTTTTTCACTTTGTCGATGACGGTCTGCACATCATATTCGAGGCGCACGAATTCGAACTGATCGTCGGTGAGTATGCCGTAGGCTGCACGGGGGTCACGATCGCGTGGTTGGCCGACGGACCCGGGGTTGATGACGCATTTTTCCTGGTCGTTGAATTTGTAGATACCGCCTTCGCCCAGGTCCTGCGGGGGGTAAAAATCAGGTTCATCGGTGAACACGCCGGCGATGTGGGTGTGACCGACAAAACAGACCTTTTCAAAGCGATCGAAGATTTGCTGCATTTTGGTCGGTGCGGTGACCACATCATCGGGGAAAATGTATTCGTTGATCGGTCGGCGCGGCGAAGCATGCACCCAAAGCGCCCCGCGCTGGCGCACTCGTACTTTCAGGTTGCCTAAAAATTCGTAGCGCTGACGCAACTTGGCCGGGGCTTTCTCGTTGTCCAGTTGCCAGCGGGTCCAGTAAGCGCTGGTCTCGGCACTGGCGTTGAAACTCGTCGGTTCATACAGCACGGCAAAATCATGATTGCCCATCAGTGACCAGCTTGCCCGTTGGATCACGATGTCCAGACATTCGCAGGGGTTTGGGCCGTAGCCCAGGATGTCGCCCAGACAGATGATTTCACGGATGCCGCGCCGATCGATGTCGGCCAGCACGGTGGTGAGGGCTTCGAGGTTGCCATGAATGTCACTGATGATCGCCGTGGTCATGGGGGAAGTTTGCGGGCAATTGGGGAAATGGTCAAGTGGCTAAAGAAGTGGCCAAGTGGCCGAGTG
>CAYRTH010000095.1:0-11812 GCA_964427135.1 uncultured Phycisphaeraceae bacterium | reverse complement strand
TTCACAAGCGTGTGGATCACACACGCTTTCCTCATGCGTGAAGTTCAGGATGGTTGTGACGTTAACGACCTGCGTGAACCCATCAATCAATTGACGCCGAGGGCTTTAACCCCGGATCGCATGAATCAAACAACAGAAATCATCCGGCCCTGAAGGGCACGGCGTCATACCACTGCGAACAGACTGTTTCATCACTCAATGATTGATCTGCCACCGCCACCCGACCAATGAATCACATTGATCAGACGCGACAAGTCGCGGCGCTAATTCAAAATATAGTTGGCATAAAGCACCGCGACAAAGCCCCCCAAAGGCATCGACGGTTTTGTTCACCGGCGTCAAGCGTTCATCACCACTTTCGGTTTTTCCGTTATCATTGGTCTTCACCCCGTACGAGCAAGCTCATGCAATTTCTACTCGAAGGCGTCAAGCAACTCGACCTGTTGCAATGTGTCATGTATCTGATCGCAGGTACACTGATTTACCTGGCGATTAAAAAGGAATATGAACCAGCCTTGCTGTTGCCGATGGGTTTTGGGGCACTGCTTGCCAACCTGCCCTTGGGGTTGGTGGTGGGTGATGCGTCGGACCCGGGGCCACTTAAAGTGCTTTACGAATCAGGCATTCGCAATGAACTGTTTCCGCTGCTGATTTTTGTGGCCGTGGGCGCGATGATTGATTTCACGCCACTATTAGCCAATCCGTTGATGCTTTTATTTGGTGCCGCCGCCCAGTTTGGTATTTTCGCCACCATGAGCCTGGCGGGCCTGTTCGGTTTTTCACTCAAGCAAGCTGCGGCCATCGGCATCATCGGTGCTGCCGACGGACCGACGTCCATCGTCGTCGCCAACAAGTTTGCCCCTGAGTTACTGGGGCCGATTTCGGTGGCGGCTTATTCGTACATGGCGCTGGTGCCGATCATTCAGCCGCCGGTGGTACGGGCGCTGACGACCCGCCACGAACGCTGCATCCGCATGGACCTGCACATCTATCCCGTGTCGCAGACCACACGCATCTTATTTCCGATTGTGGTGGCCCTGGTGGCCGGGGTGATGGTTCCCTCGGCTGCGGCCCTGATCGGGTTCCTCATGTTCGGCAATCTGTTGCGTGAAGCCGGCGTCGTCGATCGACTGGCCAAGGGCGCGCAAAACGAACTGGCCAACATCGTCACCATTCTGCTGGGCATCACCATCGGCAGCACCATGGTGGCTGATGAATTTTTACGTCCGCAAACACTGCTGATTCTGGGTATGGGGCTGATTGCCTTTGTGTTCGACACCGCCGGGGGAGTGATGTTCGCCAAGGCGCTCAATGTGTTTCTGCCCGCCAAACGTAAAATCAACCCGATGATCGGGGCTTGCGGTATCTCGGCGTTTCCGATGTCAGCTCGGGTGATTCATCGCATGGGCCAGAAGGAAGACCCGCAGAATGTGCTGCTCATGCACGCCGTGGGTTCCAACGTCGGCGGACAGATCGGCTCAGTCATCGCCGGGGGCATGATTCTGGGATTGGTCGCGTGATCGATATTGCATGACCAAGCCGAGTACGAGGTCGCCGCTGAGGGCGACCGAGGGCTCGGGTATGGTTTCCAAGCATGATTGTATTCCCAAGTGAGAATAAAACATGAACCCCAACCCGATGTTTTCCGAAGAAGCGTTCAACGTGTTTTACCAATCGCTCTCGGTCATGGCAGCGGGCATGTTCGGCGTGTTTGTTTTCATGGCGATTTTTTCAGCCATCATTCTCGGTCTGGTCAAAGGTTTCCCGCAAAAGACCAATGACAATGAAGCCGAGGCGTGATACCGTGATTGAGTGGTGAATCATCCACGCCTGATCTTCGTCGTCTGCGACGAAGATCAGGATGGTTTGCCGAACAATTACAAACGTGAAAAGTCGTTGCGATCATCAAAGCGCCGACGCAAAGCGTCCGCGCTAAACCAATGCAATCACTCGATCACAATACCCGGGCCCTCATCGCCCCGGGGGCGGCGATTCGTTCCCGGCTTGTCTTCAAATCCGAAATTCGAAATTCGAAATTTCCGCACCCCCCGCCGCCTTCACCCACCCACAATCGCAGCGATTTCTTTTTTCATGTTCACCGTGGCGGTGGTGATGGCGGTTTGCCATTGATCGGTGAGCGGTTTTTCATACGCATACAAAATTGATCGGCTGGCGGTGATGATGGCCCCCAGTCCATCGCGGTTGAAACAGGCGCGAACATCGTCAGCCGTGCCCCCCTGTGCCCCGAAGCCCGGCACCAGAAACCATTGTTGCGGCATCAGTTTGCGTAACTGTGCCGCTTCACTGGCCTTGGTCGCACCGACCACCGCCCCCAGCAAACTGTAACCCGATGAACCTGTCACCGTGGCCCCGCATTGCACGATAATTTGTGCCACAGCCTGGGCCACGGTGCGGCCATCGTGCAATGGCAACGCCTGAAGCGCATCACCGCCGGGGTTGCTGGTGCGTACCAGTGCAAACAACCCTTTGCCATGCGTGGCTGCCGCCTTGATGAAGGGTTCCAATCCGTCAGCCCCCAGGTAAGCATTGACCGTCAGCGCATCGGCCCCGATGACTTCACCACCACCTGCGAGCAACCCTGCTGCGTAATGTTCACTGCTGATGCCGATGTCGCCGCGTTTGCCATCGAGCAGTACCAGCAGGTCCGCTTGTTGTGCATGTTGAATGATGTTTTCCAACACCCGCACACCCCGCCAACCGTAACGCTCAAAACAGGCGGACTGCGGTTTGATAATGGCCACCTGCGGTGCAACCGCGTCGATCACGCCGAGGCAAAACGTTTGGATCGCCTGCACACGGGCATCGATATTCGCATCGGCGGCAACGCGCAACGACGCAGGCAATCGTTCCAACACCGGGTCCAGCCCGACACAGATCGGCGAACCCTTGCGCTTCACCGCTTCGAGCAATCGATCCGCAAAATGCTGCATGATGCACTCCTGCAAATTCAACCAAGGTCATGACGAGCCTGAACATGGCCGATATTCGGCCAGATTATTTCACCGCAGAGAACGCAGAGATCGCAGAGAAGACCTAACGCCAAGACGCCAAGTAAAGAAGACGCCAAGCAGAATCAATGATGGTTCATTTTCGAAATTTGAATATGAATCCATGATTTTGAGCACCATTTACATCAACAGGTTGATGATCGTTGAATTGCTTGGCACCTTGGCGACTTGGCGTTCATTGTTTGGATCAAGGTTTGACACTCTGCGATCTCCGCGTTCTCTGCGGTGAATTCTTCTCTTTGAACAACTCGCATTATAATCGACCCATGACCACTGCCCCTTCGTTGCCGTCGGACAAAACGCTGTACCTGATCGATGGTCACGCGCAGATTTTTCGCGCTTATTTTGCCATCCGTGGCGGGATGAACAGCCCGCGCACCGGTGAGCCGACGCAGGCGGTGTTCGGCATGGCGGGCATGTTCCTCAAGTTTTTCAATACCTGTCACCCGCAGCATGTGGTCATGGCCATTGATCTGCCTGGTAAAACGTTTCGTGATGATGTTTTCCCGGAGTACAAGGCCAATCGCCCCCCGCCTCCTGCCGATTTGATCGCGCAGGAAAAACGCATTTTTGAACTCACCCGAATGTTTGGCATCAGCGTGTTGGGCCACGACGGCGCTGAAGCCGATGATGTCATTGCCACGCTGACCAAACGGCTGCTCGACGACCCAGCCCGCAGTGACTGGCAGGTGCGCATCGTTTCCCGCGACAAAGACCTTGAACAATTGTTGGGTGATCGTGTGACGATGTTCGACATACACACCGACACCACCATCGATGTTGCCCACCTGCAAAATGAAAAAGGCATCAGCCCCGCGCAGGTGATCGACATGCTGGCGCTCATGGGCGACACCGCTGACAACATTAAGGGGGTTGAAGGCATCGGCCCGAAAACCGCCGCCGAGTTGATCCGCCAATTTGGTTCCATCGACGGCATTTACAACCACATCGATCAAATCAAAGGCAAACGCAGGGAAAACCTCGAACAAGCCCGCCCACTCATACCGCAGTCCGTGCGCTTGGTGACACTCGACCATGCGTTGCCGCTGACACTGACCCTCGACGACACACAGGTCAACCCCCCCGATGCGGCTGGCTTGCAACACCTGTTTGACGAACTGGGGTTCAACCGTCATCGCGCGGAGTTACAACGATTTTTGCAGCAACAAGGATTACCTGAATCGAAAGCCGGGCCAGACACTCATGCACCGTCATCGCCCGCTAAAACACCGACGAAAAACAAACCCGACCAAACCCTTGACTTTGCAGGCAGTTTGTTTGAAGGTATGAGTGAAAGTCAAATCAAATCCGTTGGGGCAGGTCACCCGCAACATGGCCCAGCGTCCGTCAGTGAATCGACGACAGCATCATCGTTACAGACGGGCTTGACGGACGGACACGATGGTAGTGCTTTTGCGAATCGTGATTACCAGGCCATCACCACCCTCGATCAATTACGTGAGGTCGCTCAAACCATCGCATTGCAAAAGTTACTGGCCATTGACACGGAAACGGTGGGGTTGGGGCATCGTGCCACCATGTGCGGATTGAGTCTTTCATGGCAGCAAGGCCATGCGGTGTATGTGCCCATTCAAACGCCCGAGGGTGAACCGCGGTTGTCCTTGACGGAGGTGCGGCAAATACTGGGCCCGATACTGGCCAACCCGGCCATCGGCAAGTGCGGGCACAACCTCAAATACGATTGGCTGGTGCTGCGTCATGCCGGGCTGCCACTGCGCGGCATCGTGTTTGATTCCATGATCGCCAGTCACCTGCTGGGTTACCCCGCCCATGGCATCGACGACCTGGCGCAATCCCTGCTCAACTGGCGGATGATGCAAATCAGTGCGCTCATCGGCGATGGTGCGACCCTGCATCATGGCACGAAATCAGCGCGCACGATGGACCAGGTGCCCCTGGCGCACATCACGCCTTACGCCTGTGACGATGCGGAAGTGGCTTTGCGTTTGTGTCAGCGGTTGCAGCCCCAGTTGCGTTTGCTGGGGTTGGACGAGTTGGCACGCGAGGTTGAAATGCCGCTCGTGGAAGTGCTTTCGGAAATGGAGTTCAACGGTATTGAGCTTGATGCAGCGGTGCTGGAGCAGCAACGCAAACAGTTGACCCAGCGCATGGACATCGTGCGTGATGAGACGTTGGGGCACATCGGTGGGCCTTGTAATTTGGATTCCCCCAAACAGTTGGCACAGGTGCTTTTCACGCAGCTTGGTTTGCCGGTGGTCAAACGCAGCAAGACCGGGCCTTCGACGGATGTCGAGGTACTTGAAACACTGACGCAGCGTGATGATTTAACCCCGCAGCAGGCGCAGGTATTGCAAGGCATTTTGGAATATCGACAGCTCACCAAACTGGTGGGCACATACCTTGAATCATTGAAAGAAAGCATCGCGGCTGACACGGGTCGGGTGCATGCCCAGTTTCATCAGACCGGTGCAGCCACGGGCAGGTTGTCATCCAGCGGGCCGAATTTGCAGAACATTCCGATTCGCACCGACCTTGGCAAGCAAATCCGCAAAGCTTTTGTCGCGCCGGTTGGCAGTCAGTTGGTGTGTGCAGATTATTCGCAGATCGAGTTGCGTGTGTTGGCTCATTTATCGCAGGACGCCAATCTGATTGAAGCGTTCATGCAGGACCAGGACATTCACACAGCCGTGGCGGCACAGGTGTTCCACGTGAACCCCACCGAAGTCACCAAAGCCATGCGCGGCCATGCCAAGGTGATCAACTTCGGCATTGTGTACGGGGTCACGCCCTACGGCCTGGCGCGACGCATCGAGGGCATGAGTGTTGACGACGCCAAAAAATTGATCAGTGATTACAAACGCAAGTTTGCCGGCATCGGTGCGTTTTTGGATCAGTGCGTGCAGCAGGCGGAAGAATTGGGTTACGTCACGACGATTTTGGGCAGGCGGCGTCCGATCCCGCAGATCAAGGCAACCAACCCCAATCAGCGAAGTCTGGGCGAGCGGCTGGCGATCAACAGCGTGGTGCAGGGTAGTGCTGCTGACCTCATTAAAAAAGCGATGGTGCGCTTGCATCAGCGCATTGGTCATGAAAAATTACCTGCGCGATTGCTCTTGCAGGTGCATGATGAATTGGTGCTGGAAACCCCAATTGATCATGTGCAGGAAACGATACAACTGGTGCGTGATGAAATGCAAAATGCGATGAAGTTAAAGGTGCCGCTCAAGGTGGACGTCGGCACCGGCAGTGATTGGCTGACCGCCAAGGGGGATTGAGGCGGTGCGATACTGCCATCCGGTTTTACAGACCGCGGGTTTCCACCCGCGGCTATGCCGAGACATAAAGTAACAGACGCGATCAATCGCGGCGCTAACCAATATGATTCAGTTGACTACGTTGTCGATCATCCGCCAATCTTTTTCCGCAGCATTTCCCCCACCACCTTTGGGTTGGCCTTGCCCTTGGACAATTTCATCACCGCACCGACCAGCGCCCCGATGGCTGCATCCTTGCCCGCTTTCACGGCTTCGACGCTCTTTGGGTTTTGCGCCATCGCAGCATCGCACCAGCCCGACAGTGCCGTGTCGTCACTGACCTGCATCAACCCATGTTTTTCCGCCAATGGCAGCGGGTCCGCCTGCGGGTCGGCAATGCACAAATCCAGCAACTGGTCGGCTGCATTCGAACTGACCTTGTTGTCACGCATCAGTTGATCGATGGTTTTCACCTGTACGACGGCGATGCCCAATTCACCAGCCGTGACGCCCCGTTCGTTGGCACGCCGTGCCAGGTTATTCAGTAACAGCGCCACGGCTCGCTTGGCATCGATACCTTCCTTCAACATCGCTTCAAAAAATCGCGCGGTGGCGGGGTCATCCAAAATCTGTCGTGCTTCCTTGACCCCCAGCCCCAGTTTTTCGACATAAACTTTTTCACGCACATACGGCGGATCGACCAGCTTGGTACGCACCTCTTTCAACCAATCATCATTCACCACCACCGGCACCAAATCCGGGTCGGGGAAATATCGATAATCATGCGCATCTTCTTTTTCCCGTTGCAGGAATGTGCACTGTTTATCATCGTCCCAGCCACGGGTTGACTTGGCGCCGGCGGCCATGGTCTTGCCGGTGCGTTGCCATTCGTCGATCTGCCGCTCGTATTCGTAATTCACCGCGCCCGACAGTGCCTTGAAACTATTTAAGTTTTTGATTTCTACGATCGGGGTTTTGTACGTCTGCCCATCACGCTCAATGATCACGTTGATGTTCGGCTCAAAACGCATGTGCCCCTGCTGCATGATGCCCTGAGTCACCCCCAAGGCCCGACACCAGTGACGCAGCAACTGCGCAAAAGCCACCACCTGTTCCGCGGTTTCAAAATCAGGCTGGGTGACGATTTCCAACAGCGGCGTCCCCGCCCGGTTCAAATCGACAATCGACCCGTCAATCGCATGTCCCCCCGGCGCTTCATGCAACAACTTGCCCGCATCCTCTTCCAAATGTGCCCGTAAAATGCGAATGGTTTTGGTCGAACCATCTTCCATCGGCACCTCGACACAGCCATGCTCGCACAACGGCTGATCGTACTGGCTGATCTGATAATTTTTCGGCAAGTCCGGGTAGTAGTAACTTTTGCGGTCCCACTTGGTGAACCGCGCGATTTTGCAACCCAGTGCCAACCCCACCAGCATCGCCATTTCCACCGCCTGTCGATTCACCACCGGAAGCACCCCGGGCATGCCCAGCACCACCGGGTCACACAACGTGTTAGGTTGCGCTTTTTCATATTCATGATGTGCGATGTTCGGCGCAGCGGTGAACATTTTGCTGCGCGTGGCCAATTCCACGTGCACTTCCATGCCCACCATCAGTTTTGCTGTGAAGTTGCTGGTCGCGCTCATCATGCTGTTGCCCTCAGGTTCCGTGCAGCATGATAACGTCACGGCAACTTTCAATGGTTGATCGACAAACCAAAATCATCACGTAATGATTGGACGAATTCGTCATAGGTTCCCGGTCGCCCGATGATCGCCTGGTTGCCATGCACCAGGGCGGGCAGTCGTCCGAGTTGCGACAACTGAAAAAAAGTGATGTTGCGCTGCAACAGTTCTTTGGCCCATGGTTGTGTCAACGTTTGTTCAAGTTCAGCCGGGGGAACCAACCTGGCGGCATGATCGCGGGCCTGTTGCAAGGTGATTTGCCCCTGATGGAAGAACAGCCAATCGTCGAACGCTGCGAATTGTCTGGCATCGACGCGCCAGACCGTCAGCGACAGTTGCGCCAGGTCGCAACTGGTTTTGAAGCGGCCCTCATCGACCGGGTACGCCGGGTTGCAGCGACCGTCCAGGGCCATGGGCAACAGCAACACCGCCAGTTGCTGTGGGTTTTTCTGCATGATTTGTTGGAGGTAGCCATGCACCGCTTTGCAATGCACACAGTTGTAATCCGTCAGCATCACCACGATGTTTTGTGCCTGCATTGAACCCAATAACGGATACCGATTCACGGGCATATTCGCTTTCACCGATCCGACCTGTAACGTTAATTGACGATCGCGCCCAGAAGCCGGACCGGTATCGAAATCAGCCATGCTGTCCGATTGTGTCACCCGATACGTTGCCGGGGGTGGGGTCAGCAGTTGACCCATGATCAGTACGCCGACCATCGCAAGCCCGATCATGGCAGCCGTGCGATCACGATAGCGAGCCGTCGTCGGCAAAGTCAGCAACAGCAGCACCGACAACAGCCCGCCAATGCTGTGCACCATCATGCAATGGGTGCAGGTGGTGTTGACCAGTTGCATCTGCACGAATACGAACCAGCCGACTGACCCCAGTGCCATGGTCGCCAGGGTGCGAAGTGACCCGTTGGAAAATGACCAACCTCGCCCCAGCATCAGCATGATAAACATCGACCCATACACCGCCACCGCCCCCAACCCCACCGGCACCCCAAACCAGCGCGACCATTGACTGCCCAGCACCTGGGCACACCCCGACCCCGGCCCGCAACCGGCAATCGCATCACTGGCATACGATGCATAACTCAAATACCCCGACCATACCGCTGCGATCAGCGCCAGTATCGTGATGACAACATGCAAACTTATGGGTTTCAACATATCGCTTTAGTGCCGAGGGCTTGTTCTGAACATGATCCATCATCCATGATCCATTCCGAATCTTCTTCGTGTCCTTCGTGCCTTCGTGGCCCAATCCTTGATTCAACTCAATCGTTCATATTGATAGTGTTCGCCGATCACCACAAACCCGCGCCGCTGATACATTTTCAAAGGCTCGCCATCGGCCAGGGCTTCGAGCACGACTGATTCATGCTGCGCACGGGCACACAGGTCCAACGCCTGCTCCAGCAAAGCCGACGCAACGCCCCGACCGCGATACGTCGGCAGAGTGTACAAATCATCAATCACGCCCACTGCCCCGACACTGACCACACTGACGTACCCGACCAGTTGGCCCCGATGTCGAGCCACCAGCGATTCGCAACGCGGTTCGTCGAGGTGGGCGATGTGCCAGTCGGCCAGTTGCTGCGCCAGCGCTGGTGATGAACCATCATCCGCCATCAATTTTTGTTCATAGAGTGACCGCAATGCACGGCGAACCGCCCGCCCCGGCAACACCTGCCAGCCCGCATCACTGGTTAATTTTTTCAAGCACTCGTTTTGTGGGGGTTGCCACTCTCGTAAACGCAGCACCGCCACTTGCGGTCCGGGTTGGTAACCCTGGGCCATGACTGCCGATTGCCAAGCCGGTGACCAGTCCAATTCCGCCAGTTGCAGCCAGTAACAACGCTGAACTTGTGATGCGAAAAAATCCAACACCCGTTGCAGGACCGATTCGGGCGAATCATTGGCGGGGGCGTGCAACTGCGTGGCGCAATTGGCCATGTGCACCCCCGGCAATTTCGGGTTGACAAACACCAAAGCCCCGTCGAGTTCGACCGGTTCCGTAGCCGTGGATGTCATCATCACATCCGCCTGTCGCACAGCCCGAATCAGTGCTTGTGGCGATGCCTGATAAGTTTGTGGTGCAATCGGTAGTTCCATGATGGAATCATGACCCTTGAAAAGGGGGCGATCGTCATATCCCCCACGCCTGAACTTACGAGTCCGCGCGTAAGTTCAGGATCATGCCCCGAACACTTTGCGTCTGACATAGCCTAACGGACAGTGCAAACACTGACGATTGTAGAACACTTGTGCCCCGGGAAAACGCATGTACGAGCCGCGACCCCCGGGGGCGGCAGGGAGCGGTTGTCGGGCTGCTGGAACCCTGCCTTTTCGTTGCGTTGTGCCGACCGCTGGCTCAAACCGGGGACGATTGCGGCTGGCGACAGGCTTCTCACACACGTTCTAAGGTCGAGGCAGTTAAAACACCGCTCCCTGACGGTCGCGGCTCGTTAAACCCATACCCATGCGTTTGCCCTGCACTTGTATCCAACCCTGCGCATGAATGCTGATTGATCTTGTTACGATGGTATGTTCACCCGCGGAGGCACATCATGCCCCTGAACGCTCATGCCTTGGCCCTGGCCGACAACCTGGCACAGCGATACCCAGCCTTGCAGCCGACGATTGCAACGCTGTGTGATTGTGTGCAGGTGATCGTGCAGATGCACCGTCATGGTGGACGGCTACTGATTTGTGGCAACGGGGGAAGCGCTGCCGACGCCCAGCACATCGTCGGCGAACTGGTGAAAAGTTTCGGCCACCCTCGCAAGTTGACCGCAGCGCAACAGGCGGTCATGCAACAGGTCGATGCGACCGATGGCCCCAAGCTGGCGACGAAGTTACAACAGGGGGTGTCGGCCATGGCGCTGTCGGATAACGCTGCCCTGCTCACCGCCATCGCCAACGACACTGCTGCCGAGTTGGTGTTCGCGCAGCAGGTGTTTGTGCATGGTCGCAAGGGCGATGTGCTGTTGGGTATTTCCACCTCCGGCAACTCGCTCAACGTCATTCACGCTTTGCAGGTCGCCCGTGCCCTGGGGCTGACTACCCTGGGTTTATGCGGGAGCAAAGCTTGTCGCATGGACAGCATTTGCGATCACCTGCTCAAAGCCCCCGCCACGGAAACCTACCAAATTCAGGAATACCACCTGCCCCTGTACCACGCCCTGTGCCTGATGATCGAAGCGGAGTTGTACGCGGGGTCTGACACAGCTGTTTAACCGCGGGTTTCCACCCGCGGCTAGTCAGAGAAATACAACATTCTTCATAGCCGCGGGTGGCAACCCGCGGTCGATGAGGGGGTTTTAATGCCTGGTTTGTAGAAACGATGTGAGCAGTTCCGCCGCCGCCAGGGCATCGCGTCTTTCTTTTTTCTGACCGCGTGACAGGTCGCGCTGCTGCAATTTTTCTTCCGCTGCATGACTGGTCAATCGCTCATCATGCAAGTGCACGGGTAAACCAAAACGCTCCTGCAATTGCCGGGCGAAGGTGCGGGCGATTTTGCTGCGCGGGCCTTCGCTGCCATCCATATTGAGCGGCAGCCCCACCACCAATTCCCCCGGCCCATGCTCCTCCACCACCGTTGCCAACTGCTGCAACAGCACATTGCGATCTCGCGTTTCAATCACCAACACCGGCGTCGCCAGGCGCAGACGATCATCCCCCACCGCCAACCCGGTGCGTTTGTCACCCAGATCAATCGCCAGATAACGCATGATCGCTCAAGCCTGCTGTCGCAAGCTGAAAGAAGGGTTCCAAAAACGAGGGCGACGGGGCTCGAACCCGCAACCTCCGGATCGACAGTCCGGTGCTCTAACCAATTGAGCTAC
>CAYRTH010000094.1:0-11886 GCA_964427135.1 uncultured Phycisphaeraceae bacterium | reverse complement strand
GAGAGAGAGCCGATTCCAATGGGGTCATACGGCGCTCTCCGGTTAGGACGTAGGTCATACGCTTGTCATCGATATGCTTTCGTTCATAAACCCGCAGTCCTCCTTCACGCCCCTCATCCCACTGCACGATGAGGTGTCCTTCACTATCGGCAGGTCTGAAACTCTCGGTCAGTTTCCACATCAACGCCGATCGTTGCAGTGCATCAAGTCCAGGGATTTCGAACAATTCAATGGTGTGGTTGTTTTGCACTAAATGGAAATGACTATTAAGTCTACCACGGAATGGTTGGCGGCTGACCAGCGTAGGCGACTTGGGATCCGTGACATCGAAAGTCAACAGGATGGAGGGATATCTCTCTGTTAAACGCAGATTGCTATATAAAAATAATCGGTTTTTGTACAAGGATAGAAGTAACATCGAAGTATCCTCTCGGTATTTCAATTCCTCTACCCATTGATACAGATTCAATCGCACCAATTCCTTACTCTCCTGTGCAGGGTCACCGTGGTGATACACATTCATCACCACCAGATCGAGACGATCCGGCATGCTTTCTTTATCACGCCAGTGCTGTTGGATGAAAAAGACGATCTCCGGGCGGTCGGCGGACCAGGCCAATTGAGGCTTAAACATGAAGGCATAGCTAGGACCACTCATCAACGAAGTAGGCGTGTGAACGAATTGGAGCGACATGGGGTTCGTCAAATCGGCCCGCAACAAATTCATGGGCTTATCGTGAGCATCAGTGTAATCCCGTGGACCGTGTTTTTTAATTTCAACCAAACTGAGCAGCAGCGCATCACCATCGGCGTGCAATTCCACCACCGTCCGGCTTTTATCCACCGACACCGGCAGCACCGCCACCGGTTCGAGGTTGTTGCCCACCTGGATCGCCGCGATGCCGAACAATCCCAGAAAAGCCACCGCCAGGGTCCAAGCGACACGCTGGACATGCAGTTCAATGCGCCAGCCGCGCACGGCCACCACAAGCGCCGCCACTGACGCAATCAGGGTCAGCCCCAGCATGACCATCACAAACACCGGCAACATGCGATTGTAAACCACCCAATACCCCAGTAATTGCACCGGTCTCGAAGCCCCGCTGAAATAACGCGTTCGTTCATGAGTATCAAATGACCAAAAAGCCGGTTGCTCCAATAATTCGAAAAGATTCATGAACGACATCGCCGGCACAAGGATGGGCAGGAAATAGAGCAAACCGATGACAATCACACAGACCAGTAGCGCACTGAGCACCGGACGAAACAAAGCCGCCAAACCAAATGAAAGAGCGTACACGGCCATGAGCATAAACACGTGGCTGGTCAGGTTCTGCAAAGCGTCGCGGATGGCGCCATTATTACTGTTGGCACCCAAAAGCTGGACATTCGTACCCACATAAAACGCCACGGCCAGATGCAGCACCAATGCGGTGAGGATGGTGCCAAACACAATGACAAAACCGATCAAAAACTTCGTTGCCATGAAACGCCAGGGGCTGATGGGGGTTTGCCTCCAGGGTTCACTGACGCCATCGCGCAGGTCGCGCACCGCCAGAGCGATCGCCGTGAATGCAGCAAACGCCGCCCCCAACCCGTACACCACAACGGCAAAACTGGGCATCGTGATCCAGTGACCATGATTATTTGAGACCGTACCCGACCAGGATGCGGCCCATCGGGTGTAGCCCGCGCCGTCCGTGAATGCAGGAGCAACCACGAATAGTGCAAACCCCGCCCAGGCCAACCAGCGTGCTTCGCGCCATTCCTTCCACACCATCGCACCGGTTTGTTTCATGAAAGTTTTCATCCGCGTGTCCTCCCCACTCGGCCAAAGCGATAAGCCGTGATGACCCAAAGCACCAGCAAGACCAGAGCTTGTTTCCAGATTGAATCCAGCATCAGCTGCAATGTGGTTGTGTTGGCTCCTCCGGCACGATCCAAGGCATCCAAGCCTCCCCAGAGCGTCCATTGCATCAACGGACGCAAGGTATGTTTGGTGAACACCGTTTCAACGATCGCTGCAACGAAAAAAGCCAGACCTATCAAGCCGATACCCACCATGCCGACGCGGGCTTCACTGGGTTGATGAATCCCGATGCAGAGCGTCCACAGCAACATGTTGGCGGCCAGCACCATGGCGTAGAGGAACAACCCGGTCAGCGCCTGGCCTTCGACTTCCCTTGAACCTGCAATGATCATCATGACCCCTGCCGCCAATGCGATGGGGGTGAACACCACCAAGAGCGCCACGATCGTCTTTACTCCCAGCACCACCCAGGCGGGCATCGGCAGGCGCAGCAGCACATTCACACTGCCCTCAGCCCGTTCCGTGGCCACCACCCCCATCGCCACCAGCAGCGGGAAGATCACACCCCCGACCAGGAGCGTCGCCAGAACCACGACCATCTCATCCGGTATCAACCGTGACTGAAGCCCCATGGCCGTGAACCCCGCGACGATGAAACAACCCAGCAATAACGTGGACCATGACTGGTGCAGTTCCTTGCGCAACAGGCAGAGAATCGGTGCCAAGCGCAACGATGGTCTGGGGGCTTGACTGGGCGGGGTTGAAATCACTGCTTGACTCATGGACGCACCCCCTGTTGGGCATGCACGGGGTCGAGGGACGCATCGGTGCGAACCACTGTGTCAGGTCGGCCGATGATCAGGGCTTCAAAAATTTCGTCGAGGTTGAGTTCCACCACCCGGTGCGGCAGGCCGCGGGCTTTGAGCATCAGCACCAGTTCCGCCGGGTTGCGCACGACTAGGGCCACCTCATGGCCGGATTGTTTGATGTCCAGCCGCTGCACTTTGCCGTTGAGTTCACGAACCTTGTCATAAAACGCGACGGGGACGATCACTTGTTTGATCTGATGACGCAGTTGCTCGGTCGGGGCACAGACGACGATTCGGCCACGGTCGAGGATGGCCACCTGGTCGGCCACGGGTTCGACTTCGTAAAGCAAATGCGAGCTGTAAA
Source organism: uncultured Phycisphaeraceae bacterium (assembly GCA_964427135.1). Taxonomy (GTDB): domain Bacteria; phylum Planctomycetota; class Phycisphaerae; order Phycisphaerales; family Phycisphaeraceae; genus JAJXSS01. The sequence continues at coordinate 8,903 of CAYRTH010000094.1, read as the reverse complement.
ACACCGTGACGCCTTCGCCCTGAAGCAGGGTGATGACATCGCGGTTGAACTCTTTACGCATGATCGGGTCCAACCCCAGGGCCGGGTCATCAAGGATCACCAGCCTGGGGTGGTGGGCAAGGGCCAGTAGCAACCCAAGTCGCACGCCCTGACCTTTGGATAAATGTTTCACGCGGGTTCGTAGGGGAAGTTCAAAGCGTTGCAAAAGGCGACGAGCGTGATCATGGTCCCACGTCGGGTAGAAAGGGGCGAGAAAATCGATGATTTGTTGCACCCGCATCCACCCGAACAGTTGCTGGTCCTCGGCCAGGTAACCGATGTGCTGACGGATGGTGATCGCTTCCTTGTGCGGATCGTGCCCCATCACACGGATGGCCCCGGCATCCGGTTGCAGCAGGCCGATGAGCATGCGAATGGTGGTGGTTTTGCCCGCACCATTGCGACCAAGAAAGGCAAAAGTCTGCCCTGGTGGAACCGAGAGGGTGACATCGTCAAGCACCTGTTGGCGTCTAAATCTTTTGCGGACGCCGGACAATTCAATCATGGGGTTGGACATGGCCGTCTCCTTGATCAAACACAAACCACGCAAGTGGACATCACCAATCACTTCACGATTTGGCCTGGTCGGACACGCTTTCACGAATGACCTGATCGATGAGTCTGGACAGTTCCCTGGGTTCGACGCCCAGCATCAAAGCTCGGCGGATCTGGGCCGATAGCTCATCGATGATCTGTTGCTTTTGGATGGCGACCTTTTTGCTGGTGCCGTTGTCACAGACATAGGTTCCATCGCCGTGACGCCGTTCGAGCAGGCCCTCGGTGGTGAGCCATTCGTAGATGCGCAGGATGGTGTTCTGATTGACGCCCAGTTCACGGGCAAGCTCGCGGACCGAAGGCATGCGATAACCCACCGGAGCGGAACCGGACAGACATGCAGCGCGAATCTGGTCGGCAATCTGCCGGGAAATCGGCACACTCGACCCACGCTCGATACGTACCAGCATGGTGACTGCTCCGACGGCATCGACACAAACTAAAGAACAAACGCTCCGTTAAAGTGACTACACAACTATAACACTAATCACCTGGATGTCAAGGTGGATCGCCCTATTTTTTGCAACCTTGGTTGCGGAACTGCAAAGTCGTGTGCGGGCCTACACTTGCCGGAGTGGTGAATTGCGTCACGCTTGCGGGGGCGTGGTTGGAATCGATGGAGTAACCCATGACAGCACCGACGATTGTCTGGTTTCGTCGTGATCTGCGCTTGGCCGACAACCCGGCGTTACAGGCTGCGGTGGAGCGCGGGGGGCCGGTGGTCCCGTTGTTTATCTGGGCACCGGACGAGGAATCGCCCTGGTCGCCCGGCGGTGCTGCACGCTGGTGGCTGCATCAATCACTTGAGGCATTGCAGGCCTCGTTGCACCAGCATGGTGTGTCATTGGTGATTCGTCAGGGTTCAACCCTCGATCAACTTCGCCAACTGGTGCATGAAACCGGGGCGAGGGCGGTGATGTGGAATCGTCGTTACGAACCGACGATGGTGCAACGTGACCAAATCATCAAACGCGAACTCAAGGCTGACGGGTTGGTGGTGGAAAGCGGCAATGCGTCGCTGCTATTTGAGCCTTGGGAATTGAAGAACAAACAGGGTGGACCGTTCAAGGTGTTTACGCCGTTTTGGAGGACGTGCGTAGCGATGCCCGAACCGGCAATGCCCTTGGCCGTACCGAAAAATATCAAAGCGATGACGCAACCGGTAGCGTCACTGGCGCTGGAGGATTTGAAGTTGGAGCCGGTGATCGATTGGGCCGGGGCGATGCGTGAGCATTGGCCGACGGGTGAGGCGGGCGCGATGCAAATGCTGGAAAAGTTTGTCGAACACGCGGCTACGCATTACCAGACTCAGCGTGATGAGCCTGGGGTCGAGGGCACCAGTGGATTGTCGCCCTATTTGCAGGCAGGGTTGATCAGTCCGCGGCAAATCTGGCATCGGTTGCGCACAAGTGCGCCGCAAGGTCGGGTCAGTGAACTGGGCAAAGGGGCACAACATTTTTTACGGGAAGTGGGTTGGCGTGAGTTTGCGTATCACCTGCTGTATCACTTTCCGCATACGACCGATGCGCCCTTGCGTGATGAGTTTGCGAAGTTTCCCTGGGTGGAAAACGACATCGCATTACGAGCCTGGCAGAAAGGACAGACGGGTTACCCGATCGTTGATGCGGGCATGCGGCAGTTGTGGTCGCTGGGCTGGATGCACAATCGTGTGCGCATGATTGCTGCGTCGTTCTTGGTGAAGGATTTGCTCATCCCCTGGCAGGCGGGGGCAAAGTGGTTTTGGGATACGCTGATCGATGCGGACCTTGCGAGCAACACACTGGGTTGGCAGTGGTCGGCTGGTTGCGGAGCTGATGCTGCGCCATACTTTCGTATTTTCAACCCTGTGCTACAGGGTGAAAAATTTGATCCGCAAGGGGCGTATGTCAGGCAATGGGTGCCTGAGGTGGCGAAGTTGCCTGATGCGTGGATACATAAGCCGTGGGAAGCGCCAGCGGAAGTGTTACTTGGGGCGCAGGTGACTTTGGGTGAAAGCTACCCCAGGCCGATGGTGGATCATCATGAGGCGCGCGATGCAGCGCTGCAGGCACTGGCGACGATTTCGGCGTGAGTTGCCAAGTGAAAACAAAAGGTATTTGCCACGAAGCACACGAAGAATATTGGTGGAGGGATTGCAGTATTGGCATCTATGTTTTTGTAAGGGTTTAATACATCGGAATTCACCGCAGAGATCGCGGAGTTCGCTGAGAGGAACTGATGTGAAAGTAATATATTGCTTCTTCAGGTTTTCGGTTTAGCTCTGCGTTCTCTGCGCCCTCGGCGGTGAATTCTTAAAGTCTGCTTTTTCCGTCTTGCACTTCTTCGTGTGCTTCGTGGCACTTCTATTCTTGGCGTTCAATCATCCACTCCATATTTCGGTAGTAAGCCATCGGCGCGGACGCCTCCGACTCGGCTTGTGAGCGAGGATGGACACCTCTGCAAAAGTTGACCCGCGCGGATGGTTGTCGCATAATATTGAGCTTGCCTCCTGCGGTGATGATTCAGGCTGCGATGAGGTTTGATGGTGGCCGTAGCTCAATTGGTTAGAGCACCGGGTTGTGGTCCCGGGGGTTGGGGGTTCGAGTCCCCTCGGTCACCCTTGTCGGCGGACGATGATTTTACCTTCCCCCACCATGGCCATCGCACAGGTTGCCTTTCTCGGTCGGCAGATTCTCGAAATACTCGAGGGCTTCGGCGTTTTCACCCGCTTCTGCGGACAAGCTGGCCGCTGGTTGTTTCGCGGCACACGATCGCTGGGTCGGCTGTCGCTGTTGCTCCCGCAGCTTTACAACATCGGCACCCGCAGCATCCCCGTCGTCGGCATCGTCGGCGCGTTCGTGGGCATGGTGCTGGCGCTGGAAATGTTCGGCCAATTCACCGCCTACGGCATCGAAACCAAACTCGGCGGGGTCATCAATATTTCCGTCGTGCGCCAAATCGGGCCGGTGCTGGCGGCGGTGATGATCGCCGGCCGGGTCGGGGGCGCCATTTCCGCTGAGCTGGGCACCATGCGCGTGACTGAACAAATCGACGCCCTGCGCGTGATGGGCGCTGATCCGGTGGCCTACCTGGTCGTGCCACGTGTGCTGGCGTGCCTCATCATGGTGCCCATGCTCACGGTGTTCAGCAACCTGCTGGGTATTTACGGCGGGTACCTGGTGACGGTCGTGGGCTACGGCGTCAACAGTAGTGAATACTGGTCGTTCTCGGCACAGTTCGTCGAAAGCTACGATGTGCTTTCGGGGCTGTTCAAAAGTTTGTTTTTCGGGCTGGCGATCGGGCTCATCAGTTGCTTCAAGGGTTTTTATTGCAAGCCCGGCGCGGCTGGGGTGGGGCAGGCGGCCACCGATGCGTTTGTCACCAGTTTCGTGGCCATCATCGTCATCAACCTCGTGCTGGCCAAGTTGCTCAAAGATGTTCACGAACTGATCGTCGGCTCCGGTGGCGGGGGCATGCTGGGGTGATGATGAAGTGGTCGTGTAGCCCAGTGGTCGAGTGGTCGAGTGGTCGAGCGAAAATACCACCCACGCCTGAACTTCGTAAGCGTGTGGATTACACACGCTTTCCTCACAGCGACGAAGTTCAGGATGAAGACCGCGGGTTGCCACCCGCGGCTATGAAGACTGCGTATTGGTCTGTCTAGCCGCAGGTGGAAACCTGCGGGTTTTGCAGTCGTAAGACACTGGCAGGCAAGCTGCCAGTGGCACACATGGGTATGTATGTGGCCCAGCCGCCCCCGGCTGGGTCAGCCACCCCGGACCATCACACCGCCGAGGGCGGCGGTGCCACCTTCGGCTCAACGGTCTTTGATTTACGGTGGTGTTGCTGTCGGCTTCAAGCGCTTCACCGGCACATCCTTGAATATCATCGGCTCACCCCAGTATTCCAGCACATCGACCGTTGCGACCGCGACGTCAACACTGGGTACCAATTCGACATCAACCTTGTCGGCAGTGCCGAGTTTGACGTCGCCACTCACATGGTAATGCGTTTGTCCGCCGGGTTTGACGGTGATACTTCCGAGTTTGAAGGGTTGATCGGCAACATGGGCCACCACCTGATAAGCCACGCCGACCGGCGGACGGTCCAACTTGATTACTGCTGACAATTCTCCGTTGGCTTTTTCCTCCAGTTCCACTGAATGGATGGCCTTTTCCATGGCAACGGCATGGGCTGGATCATGCACCGCACGCGCCGTGGGTTGATCGGCTGGCACGACCTGCAACGTTGCAGACAGCGTGTGGGTGAACTGCAACAGGGTGGCTTTCCCGTAGCTCTCCTGGAGGGTGAAACGAACTTCCAAATGAACTGGTACGGTCAGAGGTGCCGGCCCCAATTGTTGCCATTCATCCGGGGACAAATGTTGTGTAGAACTGCTGTTGCCCGAACTGGTAGTACAGAGCGTGGAGCTATGGGTCATGCTGCCCCGGCCCCTGATGGCGAGGTTACTGATTTTTGGTTGTTCGCTTTTCACTTCCAACCAATAGCGTGTCTTGCTGCCAGAGCGAGCGCCAGAAAGTTGCACCCGATACGGAATTGGATCACCCACACGAACCTGCGGACGCACGATCAAAGTGACGGAGTGTTGCACTGCCTGTTGAAGGTATTGTTCCCAGCGTATTTGATCCAGTAGGCCCATGCCATTGGTAACTTCGACGACCTCACCCCAGGCGGGTTCCCATGCTTGATTCAGGTTGACTTGCCTGCGTAAGGTCTCATCAATTAAGGTGGTGACCTCGGCCAGTTGTATGATGCTGCTGTTGCCCAGCCGTCGGGTGATTTCTTCGAGTGCTGCCTTGCTGGCGGAGGTACTGCCGCGCATCGCCTCGGCACGCAATAACCAGACCGGTTTGTAGTGTTGAATGTTGACCTGAGTCACTTGCGACAGGGCAGTCATGCCCAGCGGTAACAGCGGAACCAGTAAACACAACAACCCTGCGATGAGCAGACCATATCGCCGTACTCGCAAACCCTCGCGCACGGCGCCAAGGTTGAGCAGGTTGCTGCCGCATTCGGGGCATTGCTCTCGTATTTTGGATAAGCCGGTTAAATCAAACCCGCATGCCCGGCAGTAGGGGTGATCGTTCACCAGCCGCCCCCGCCAACCACGCCAAACCAACACCAAGCCCAGCATGAACAAGGGCAGTGCGATGGCAAAATTAAAAACAATGTTACTGGCCATGAATATGACCCCCTACTTCTGATTTTCACAGGTTCTTCAAAAGCATGATGCTGATTTTACTGGTTTGGCGGATGCGAAGATTTGCTCATGTCTGAAAACTCATTTCATCAAAACAGGCGCTTTGTACGGTTTGTAACGCCCTTGATATGCGGGTTGGCAATCGTTGATAGAAGCATGGTGCATAACGGTCATGGATGGACCGATATCAACAAGGGCACTTGATCGTGTGTGAATATGTTGACACACCGCTGAGTGAAGGTGGGCGGACAAGCGAGGCATTGTCGATGATACGTTCCAGTGATGACATGTCCGTGACCGATGCTCCCGCCGCGCAGGTGTTTGTCGGTCGCCAACCGATTTTCGACCAGCGTCAGAATGTGTACGCCTATGAGTTGCTGCATCGTTGCGGATCGACGAAAAACACCTACACCCATACCGATGGTGATCAGGCTTCACGCCAGGTCATCGACAGTTCGATCAACGTGCTTTCGCTGGATGATCTGGTCGGCAAACATCGTGCGTTCATCAATGTGCCCCGGGCGATGTTGTTGGATCATACCTATCAGATATTGCCCAAAGATCGGGTGGTGATTGAGCTTTTGGAAAACGTCGAACCCGATGCCCAGGTGATTGCTGCGGCCAAACAACTCAAGCAAGCCGGTTACACGCTGGCGCTGGACGATTTTGAATTTCGCGCGGACTACCGTCCGCTGCTGGACTTGGCGGATATCGTCAAAGTCGATTTTCTGGCATACGACCGGACCCGTCGGCAAAAAGTGATGTTGCAATATGGTTTGGGCAATATCGCGATGTTGGCGGAAAAAGTGGAAACCCATACCGATTTCAAGGAAGCGGTGGACCTGGGGTATGCCTATTTTCAAGGCTACTTTTTCTGCAAACCGCAGATCATCAAGGGCAGTGACTTACCCGCTTACAAAACCAACTACCTGTTGTTTTTGCAGGAACTCAACCGCAGCCCGGTGGATTACGATCAGTTGGAAGCGATCATCAAACGGGAGATGTCGCTATCGGTGCGATTGCTCAAATACCTCAACTCGGCGGCCATCGGCATCCGCCATCGTATTCAATCGATTCGGCATGGGCTGACGCTCATGGGTGAAAGCCCGTTGCGCAAATGGGCGTCGATCGTGGCCATGATTGCCATTGCCGACAACAAACCGATGGAACTGATGACCACTTGTTTGGTGCGGGCGCACTTCTGCGAACAGATGGCTGAGCTGGTGGACATGGCGGACCAGCAACTTGATTTGTTCATGCTGGGGCTGTTTTCGGGGGCCGACGCATTGATGGATCGACCGATGGAGCAAGTGTTGGCAACCATGCCGTTGCCAGCGGATGTGACCGGTGCACTGATCGGAACCGAATCGCCCTTGTCAAGTGTGTATCATCTGGCATTGGCGATGGAACGCGGCAACATGACGCTGGTGAACCTTTACTGTACCCAAATGGGCATCGACATCGCACAGACCAGTCAGGTGTATCAGCAGGCACTGCGCTGGGCGGATGAAAACATGCCCGGTTGATGCACAGCCTGATCGTATCGGCACATCACCACTTCACCACATCAACAACCTTACTGACCGCGCTGACGCTATACTCATGGGTCTTGCAGGAAAGGACCCACCATGGCACAAGCGATCACTGGCAAAGCATTCGTGCTGGGCGATGATATTGACACCGATCAGATCATCCCCGCGGAATATTTGAGCTACAACCCGTCGGACCCCAAGGAACGGCCATACTTTGGCATGTACGCCATGGCCGGGGTGCCGATCAAACAATGCGGCCTGCCAACAGGTAACCTGCGCTTTGTGCCCGAAGGTCAATTCAACAGCGAATACAAAATCGTCATCGGCGGACGCAACTTCGGCTGCGGCTCATCGCGTGAACATGCCCCCCTGGCGATCGCCGAGGCCGGGGCCACGGTGGTTGTCGCTGAGTTTTATGCACGCATTTTTTACCGCAACTGCGTCAACGGCGGATACCTGCTTCCCTGTGAATCCGAAACCCGCCTGGTGGAGGAAATTCGCACCGGTGACAGCGTCACCGTCGATATCGAAGCAGGAACCCTCGTCAATCAAACCACCGGCAAAACGTATCGCTTGAAACCCTTGGGCGATGTCAAACCCATCGTCGAGGTCGGCGGCGTGTTCGCATATGCAAGACAAACCGGCATGCTGGCCATATAAGAAGTGATTTCGAATTTCGAATTTCGGATTTCGGATTGGATGACAAGCCGAGGACGAAACCGATAGGTTGAGGACTCGGGTATGGCTTGGTGAATCGGTGATTGAGTGATAGCTGATTCGATCACGCCTGAAATCACGCCTGAACTTGCGAGGTCGCGAGCAAGTTCAGGATGGTTCGTCAACATAACATGCAGCGCCGACGCAAAGCGTCCGCGCTAAACATTAAAATCACTTGACCACTTGCAATAGGTGAATGATGAGTTTGAAACGCCCCGAACCACTGGAAGCGTCGCCGAGCGTGACGATCGAGTTTCATTTGGAAGACCCGCATCCGCTGACGGGTAAACATGACAAAATAGTCACCATTGCGGCACGTCGTGGTGATTCGATTCTCGGTGCCGCGATGGATGCGCATATCGACATCGAGCACGCCTGCGGCGGTGTGTGTGCCTGTTCCACCTGTCATGTGTACGTCGTCGAAGGCGAAAAACTGCTGACCGAGGCGGAGGATGATGAACTGGATCGCGTGGAAGAAGCCCCCGATGTTCGGCGGAACAGCCGACTGAGTTGTCAATGCCGAATCATGCAATCAGGCAAAATCGTCGTGGCGGTGCCCGCCTGGAATCGCAATGCGGTCAAAGAACCCCCGCATGATTAACATTTCAACTGCCGAGGTTTTTTATAGCCCAGCCGCCCCCGGCTGGGTGCATGACCGTTGACGATCACACCGCCGAGGGCGGCGGTGCCACATCGACTTGTGCGTATTCCTTACAACCACGCCTGATCTTCATGCCGCATGAAGATCAGGCTTCTTTTTTTTAATCGATCTCTCTGAACAATTCCCTCTCCCCTTGGGAGAGGGTTAGGTTCTACGGACATTCAAGCTTGCCATTGGGATCCGTCGATAAGGCGCATCA
>CAYRTH010000093.1:0-12050 GCA_964427135.1 uncultured Phycisphaeraceae bacterium | reverse complement strand
GATGCCAACGCCAACCGCGCCCGTGAAGCATTGCGGGTGATGGAAGAGTCAGCCCGTTTTATTTTGGACGACAAAGCCCTGTCGCGCGACCTCAAAACCCTGCGTCATGACCTGGCGAAAAATTTACAGTCGATGCCCGATTTGACCCTGCACCGTGACACCCCCGGCGACGTCGGCACCACCCTCGCCACCACATCCGAGCAATCGCGCACCAGCGTGGCAGAAGTCGTCATCGCGGCAGGAAAGCGGTTATCAGAGGCACTGCGGGCGCTCGAAGAATTTAGCAAATTATTACCGGGCAAAGGGTCGCGCATTGCCGCTGGGTTCAAGGCCTTGCGCTATCGCGGGTATGTGCTGGAACAAGCCCTGAATCTGCGTTTGCCAGCCAACGATCAACCGAACCATTGGCGATTGTGTGTGCTGCTTACTGATGCGCTGTGCCCTCAGGGTGATTGCATGGCGGTGGCACGTGCGGTGGTGAACGCAGCCGTGAAACTCAACCGGGGGTCGGCCTTGTGTCTGCAACTGCGCGAAAAATCGATGGACGCAGGCGCATTGCTCAATCGTGCCTGTGACCTGGTGAAATTATGTCGATCGGCTGGGGTGTCGCTGATCATCAATGATCGACCCGATGTCGCGCTACTGGCCGGGGCCGATGGCGTACACCTGGGTCAAAGCGATTTGCCCTGTCAGCAGGTGCGCAAACTGGTGGGTCGCTCGATGCTGATCGGCGTGAGTACCTCGAAACTCGCTGAAGCTGAAACAGCCCGTCAAAATGGGGCTGATTACTGTGGTGTTGGCCCGATGTTCAGCACCACCACCAAACACAAGGACATCATCGTCGGTCCACGTTACCTGCGTCAATATGTCCGCCGTTTTGAGCACCTGCCGCACCTGGCCATCGGCGGTATCACGCTTGATCGTTTGCCGGCCCTGCAAAAAGCCGGTGTCAAAGCCGTGGCTGTGTCCAGCGCGATATGTCAGGCGAACGACCCGGCAAAAGTGGTGCGACAATTCCTTCGACAACTCGCCTGATTCATACCCATTTGCTATCAAAGGTATCGTATTGTTTTTAGAACACATCAAAGAGCAGATTTTCAACACAGAGGACACGGAGGTCACAGAGCAGAACCGAGCCTTGGAGCGTGGCAACGCAAGCGGATCACCCCTGCAAGCCACGGCCTGAAACAATTATTTTTTCATGCACTTTCTGATTCGAATGGCTTGACAGAAGTAAAGTATTGGCGGATCAATCGGGCTTTGCTTGCTTCTCTGTGTGCTCTGTGACCTCTGTGTTGAGTTCTTTGGTTTGCTATCAGGCGGGTTTCCACCCGCGGCTATGTTGAAATTGATAGATCAATTCAACTGCTTGATTCACAACAAATATTGCTGCGTCGCCTCGATGGTTTTGGGCAGTGTTTTACCCTGTAAATCGTCAGCGTAAATGGCTGTGGCCTGGGTCAGTTCGATCGTCGGTAACACCTTGCCTTCAACATCACGCGCGATTTTTACGCCATGACTTTCCAACCATCGTGCCGCGCGGTCGATTTGAATCAACTTGCTGGTCATCGGTGAATCCAGCACACCAGGCCCATCCGCGTTTTTGATCGGGGCAAACTCATCGGCCCGATCCGTCTCGTAAATGATCGACGCAGCGCACATCGGTAGCGCATCGAACACAAACGTTTCCAACTTCACCGCATTGCTCTTTTCAGGTTTGACAACCTGTCCGCTCGGACCATCCAGGTAGGGCACTTTCTTTTCCGCACGATGAAATGGCAAGGCAAAACCACTGGCTTGTTCATTCAGCGACGCCACAAAATCAACCCTGATCAAATGAATCGCAATCGAGCCGGCCAAAAAGCGCAGTTGGCCATTGGGTAATCGTTCGTGCGCCAGCGTATCGGGCAGGTCGGAATATTCGATGACGGTCATTTTGCCATCGACCAGACAGAAGTTGCCCAGTTTTTCCAGTGGCTCGCGTTTGGGCAGCATTTTTGAGGACATTTGCGCCCGGTCCAAATCATGCAGGCCGATGAAAATCGGATCGAGCACACGCACGATGGGGTTGTCCACCTGGGTGTAACTGATGTGCTGGATGCCGCGTTTTTTCATGTCGGCGATGGCGCCGCTGGTGTACAGGGCTTTGAGCGATCCGCCATGACCGTTGGGTGACAGGGCGATTGAATCGTTGGCTTCCAAAAGCACCTTGCCGGTGTTCATGTCAATGGCGGGCATCATGGCCTGCGGAAAGATGAACACCGCTGAGCCGTCGAGGCCGAAGTAGCGATTGTCTTTGAAAAACGCGCGGGTGTCGGCATCGTTGATCGGGCTGGTCATGATGTACCAGGGAATCGTCACCCCGCAGCGCCGCTGCATGTTGCTGATGTACTCAGCAAAGCAGCCGAATAGTGACAGTTTACGAATGGGGGTTGAAGGGTAGGTTCCCTTGGGGCCGTTCCAGCCCAGACGGGTGCCCTGTCCCCCGGCCACGGTGAAAGCGGCGACCTTGCCGGCTTTGATCATGTTCCAGCCATGCTGATGCGCCTGGTCGTATTTGCTTTGTTGTTGTGGTACAGGATTGTTGGCGTACCAGGGCGCAGGTTGCACATTTTCAGGCAGGTGAAATTCAGGCTTTAGCAACACATGGGTTTGCACCAACCGGGCGAGTTCAGGCCAATCGACGCTGTCGATCTGATCCAGCAATTGGGTTTGCTGCTGGGCGTTGAGTTTGGCCCAGCGTTGCAGGACATGATCCTGCTTTGCGGCAGCGAGGGTTTTCTGGGCGCTTTGATAACGATCCGCGAGGGTGGTTGGTTTCATGATTGATGATTGTCGTTGGGTGTGCGAACGCGGACATGATAACGATTCAGTCGTTCACATGTGAAATGCGGTATTGCCGTAACACCCAGGCATGGCCATGCCTGGGCTTTTGACAAAAAGCAATTGGTGAGCATCACTTGTTTTTTCGGAACACAGCAACGACGTTTTCCACGGGGACGACAAACAGGCGATTGTCACCCTCAAAATCGACGGGGACTGCGTCCTTGGGGTGAAACAGCACACGATCGTATTGTGCGATGGGGTAGTTGGGGTCGTTTTCGACTTCGATGGACACCGCCACGATGCGCCCAGTAAGCGTGGGTATTTCGATTTTGTCAGGCAGGTGGATGCCGGACTTGGTCTGTTTTTTGTCTTCATCCTTGCGCACGAGCACGCGCTTGCCGATGGGTTCGACGGTTTCGAGCACGATTTTTTTACTATCGATAGACTCAGCCATGCGGGTATCTTATGACAATCGGTGTTCGGGTGAAAATGAACTCATGCATCGGTGTCGTGATTGTCGTGCCTGAATAATTCAATGATAGCGCGACAAGTCGCGGCGCTAACTTGTGACCGACTGCTCGGAGTAATCATTCATGCCTCGTGATATCCCCGTTGGCAATGGTCAGATGCTGGTCTGCTTTGATCAGCATTACCAGATTCGTGATTTGTACTACCCGCATGTCGGGCAGGAAAACCATGCGCAAGGGGGGCCTTGCCGACTGGGGGTGTGGGCGAACCTGCCCGCCACCGGCAATCAGTCGCAGCCGGATCGTCGGCGTCGTCGGCTGTACTGGTCGCATCAAAATTGGCGGATTCAGCTTGGCTTTTTACCCGACACCATGGCCACCAACGTGGTGATGACGCACGATGATCTGCGTTTGGAATTGCGCTGCAGCGATGTCGTCGATTTTCACCGCACGATACTGGTGCGTCGCATCGAAGTCATCAACCTGCACGACAGCGAACGCGTGGTGCATTTGTACCACCACAACAATTTTGCCGTGGCGGGGACACGCATCGGCGACACAGTTTATTTTGACCCGATGTTGCGCTGCCTGATTCATTATCAGGGGCAGCGTTACTTGATGTTCGGCTGGTATGTTGATGGTGAACTACGCATGGATGAATTCGCCACGGGCATGGCTGGTTACTTCAATGCCGAGGGCACCTGGCGCGATGCCGAGGACGGAAGTTTGGGGGGTAATTCGATTGCCCAGGGAGCGGTCGATTCGACGATGGGCCTGCATGTCGATTTACCGCCCAAAGGCAAACGCATTGTGCACATGGTCATCGGAGCAGGGCAGAACTACAAGGACATGGAAACCCTGCAACGGTTTTTGCATCGTGAAGGTCCGCAAAATGTGATCGATCGAACCGTGTCGTACTGGCGGTTATGGTTGGCGGCCACGCCTGCACAATTCCCCGACCCAGCGCAAGGAGGCCCCGAATCAGCCGTCGTCGAATTGTTCAAACGATCATTGCTGGTGATGCGTTCACAGATTGACAATTCGGGGGCAATCATCGCTGCCAACGACACCGACATCATGCAGTTTCAGCGTGACACCTACAGCTACCTCTGGCCGCGTGATGGGGCACTGGTGGCATCAGCCTTGGACGATGCCGGGTTCCCCGATGTGGCCCGTTCGTTTTACTCGCTGTGCGCCCGCATCATCACCGAGCAGGGTTACTTTTTACACAAATACAACCCCGATGGCAGTCAGGCTTCAAGCTGGCACCCGTGGATCAGCCTGGGTCGCCCGCAGTTGCCGATTCAGGAAGATGAAACGGCACTGGTGGTGTGGGCCTTCTGGCGACATTATGTGTTGTACCGTGACATCGAATTCGTCCGCCCATTATGGTTGTCACTGATTTTGCCCGCAGCCGATTTTTTGGTGCGCTTCCGTGACCCGGATACACATTTGCCCTTGCCCAGTTACAACCTGTGGGAAGATTCATGGGGCGTGCATGCGTTCACGGTGGCGAGCGTTCATGCGGGATTGCAGGCTGCCTGGCAGTTTGCCACCTGTTTTGGGGACACACGTCGAGCCGAGGCTTACGCGCAAGCGGCGCAGGAGGTGAAGGACGCCTTCATCGCGTATTTCTGGTCGGAGAAAGAGCAGCGATTTTTACGACGTATCGTGCCGTTGGACCACGCCCGCACCGCCCGACTCATGGCCGACGTCATGGCAGGTCGCACCCCCGGCCCCGACAACGCTGACATTTTCGACGGGTTTCTGGCGCCGCCCTCGATGAGCGAAAAATCAAATGACTCAGCTGACAACGCCGACTCGAAACTGGAATTTGAATACGACCCGATTTTGGACAGCTCGCTCTTCGGCCTGGCGATTTTCGGATTGCTTTCGCCCGATGATCCGAGAATGGTCAAAACCATGCAGGCGGTCAAGGCTGGGCTTTGGGTACGCACCCACGTCGGCGGACTGGCGCGCTTCGAAGGCGATACCTACCACCGGGTTCACGATGGCACTGATACTGCTGTGCCGGGCAACCCATGGTTTATCTGTACGCTTTGGATGGCGCAATGGGTGATCGCCAAGGCCAAAACCCAGGCCGAGTTGAAAGAGGCATTGCCCTATTTCGATTGGGTGGTGCGTCATGCGCTGCCTTCGGGCATATTGTCCGAGCAGGTACACCCGTACAACAACGCGCCGTTGTCGGTGTCGCCGCTCACCTGGAGTCACGCGACCGTGGTTTCAGCGCTCATGGCTTATCAACGCAAGCTGCAACGTATGAGTACCTGCCCGGTCTGTGCCCAGCCGCTCAAAGCACCGCTGTCGGATTTGGGAACAGCCGAGTTGACCCATCATCATCACCCCATGGCAGAACCACCGTTGAGTTGACGGGTTGGTGAAACAGGGGAAACGTATGGGTATGGGTTTAACGAGCCGCGACCGTAAGGGAGCGGTGTTTTATCTGTATCGCCCTTATTGGTAAGACCGCTCCCTCACGGTCGCGGCTCGTTGATTCGTTTGCCCTGAATGGTAAAGCGATCAGGTAACCCGTCAAGGTGACAAACTGATACAATGCCGCATGGCGAAACGATGTGAATCATTCGTAGTTTGAGGAACCTACTCATATGAAAATGCAGTCATGGTTGACGGTGGCGATGTTGGTACTCACCACGGGCTTGGCTGGTTGCGGTCAGTATGTGAACATTCCGCAAGACCCCGGCGATGTGGCAGCCCACAGCCCGAATTTGCTCAATGCCAGGCAAACAGCCGTGGCAGCGGTACAGGCGGTGTTGGAAGATCGGCCACTGGGTCGGCCGTACCGGTTGGTGCTGCCCGTGGGTAGCAGCGACGCGACCTATGCGTATGCGATGGGGCAACTCGGGGCGGACGCGTCATGGTCGGATCAGGCGCCCCCGGCTGACATACCGGTGATCGATGTGCGACATATTCGCATTCGTAGCTGGCTGGCGCAGGTGGATGTGATTCGCCCGGTCGATGCACGACAGCCCGGCGGAATGCAGCAGTTGATGTCGGTGTATTTGAAATTCGATTGGGGACGCAGTTGGTATGTCGATCGGATGCACCTTTGGCGCATACCGCTGGAAGACGCACTGTTTCAGGCACGTTACAGCGATATTGATGCCCCGCCCTTGAACACAGCTCCGCCTGGCGAGCCGGTGCGCAGCCCTGCGGTGACACCGACGAGTTCAGGTTCGTCGATGCGGGAAGTACGTTAAAGAAGTGGCCAAGTGGCCGAGTGGTCAAGTGGTCAAGTGAAAAACCCAAGACGGGAACGAAATCGTCAGGTTGAGGAATCGGTCATGGTGGAGTGATTAGTGAGTGATTGATCAATCAATATTACTTGTTTGACTTGACCACACGACCACTCGACCACTTTTTCGAGTAACCGAGTCGAATCATTGTTGACTTAACTAAAGAACGGAGTGATCAATGCCCTGGGTACTTTCCGCGTTTGCCGATGAAGCTGGTTCCAAAATCGATGATCAGATCAAAGCCCTGCACCGCGCTGGCATCAAACACGTAGACCTGCGCGGCATCGACACCTTCAACATCACCACGTTGCCGACCGACCTTGCCAAACAGGTGCAGCAAAAATTGAGTGACGCGGGCATTGCGGTGGCGATGTTCGGTTCGCCCATCGGTAAAATCGACATCGGCGATGATTTTCAAGCCGATATTCATCGGTTGCAGCACCTGGCGGAACTGGCGCCGATTTTCAAATGCTCAGCCGTGCGCATGTTCAGCTATTACAACAAACAGAACGCCCCCAAGGACAAGTGGCAGGCTGATTCTTTGTCACGCCTGGGTCAGTTGCGCGATGAGGCAGCCAAGCTGGGCATGAAGCTGTATCACGAAAACGAAAGTCACATTTTCGGCGATCACCCGGCGGAAAACCTGCTGATACTCAAAACCCTGCGCGATGGCAAACACTTTTTCGGCATCTTTGACTTCAGCAACTACAACATGGGCGGTGATGATGTGTACGCTGCGTGGAAATTGCTGCAACCTTTTACCGACTGCATTCACCTGAAGGACAGCAACAAGGACAAGGTGCATGTGCCCCTGGGCCAGGGCGCGGGGCATGTGATGACGATTTTGAGCGAGGCCCTCAAAGCCGGTTGGCAGGGACCGCTCACGCTCGAACCGCACTTGGCGCATTCCAAGGCTGTGCTGGCGACCGGCCCATCGGGTCAGGCCAATGTCGAATTGTCAAAACTCAGCCACGCGGAATCGTTCCACGTGGCAGCCCAAGCGGCTACCAAACTACTCAAAGAGATTGGTGCCCCGGTGGTGTGATGATATTGATCGCAATGACGCCGAACCCTTTAGGGTCGGATCAATGAGTAGCCAAACCGGGGCTAAAGCCCTCGGCGTCATGTTTCACGATGACACAGTGATGACCGATGCGTGGAGAATTGACGATGCGAACTTTGATTTTCATCGCTTTGCTTTGTGTCACAGTGACACCGTTATGGGCGGATGAATCGGCTGCACCCACCCAAGTAAAAAATATAGAACCCGCGTCAGCATCAACTACCCCCTCAGCCCAACAACCTGCGCCCTCCGCCGAGCAGGTGATTCAGGAACTTTTACAACAACGACAGGAGGCCCCTGCGGTGGACCCGGTGCGACCCGCAGTGACCCCCGCCCCGATGAAGGGCAGTATCACGGATCGACGTGTGCTGGGTACCGCGCCGGATACGCGCAACAGTTTGCCGGGCTTGCGACGTGAGGGTGATTTTATGCTGAGTCGTCGCGGTCGGGTGGTGGTCAATGAACAGGGCGATGCATCGTTATTTGTGTTTGCAGCCGATGGGGTCAACGCAGCCGAGGCTCCGATGAAATTGGCACCGTCGCAACTGACCGAACAGGTTGAGCGCATCGTCAAAGAGCGCAGCGACCGGGTGGTGTTTGTCATCACCGGTCAGGTGCTGACCTATCGCGGCGCCAATCACCTGTTGCCCACGCAGATCATGGAGGATTTTGACCAGGGCAACCTCAAGCCTTGACCGTGACCCGTGACGATATGCAAAGCCCAGGCATGGCCATGCCTGGGCTTTTTCATTGGATGAACGCTATGATATTCGACGTTGAATCAACGAGGTGAACCCATGCCCATTTACGAATACCGATGCGATGACTGCGAACATGTGACCGAACTGCTGCGCACCATGAACCAGGCGGACGACAAAGCCAGGTGCGAATCATGCGGCAGCGGTAAAACCCGACGGGTGCAGAGTGTGTTTGCCGCGACCGTGGCCGGGGCAGCAAGCAAGGAATGTCCCGCCACCGGGCAGGGTTGCTGCAAGTGTGTTAATGATGGGGCGTGCGGGTTGAATTGACAGAAGTGGTCAAGTGGCCGAGTGCAGAAAATCAAGCCGAGGACGAGACCGATAGGCCGAGGACTCGGGTATTTCGAGTGGTTCATCGGTGTGTCGGTTAATCGGATGAAAAAGTAACTGAGTGCTCGAGTACGGAAATGCGCCCTCACCCTAACCCTCTCCCGGAGGGATAGGGGACAGACCCGTGGCCGAGTGTACAGATTAATACTTTTTCACCAATTGCCGGTCTTCAAATAATCATGAATCGACGCGGCTGCCTTGCGGCCAGCCCCCATCGCCAGAATCACCGTGGCCGCCCCGGTAACGATATCACCTCCCGCGAACACGCCCTTTTTACTGGTGCGCAGTGTCGCATCGTCAGCCTGAATGTACCCGCCTTTGCGCGTCTGCATGTCGGGCGTGGTCGATTGCACCAAAGGGTTGGCACTGGTGCCCACCGCCACGATGGCCATGGCAATGTCCAGTTCGTACTCACTATCCGCGATTGGCACCGGTCGGGGACGACCTGATTTGTCGGGTTCGCCCAGTTGCATTTTTTGAACCTTCACTTTGCGCAACCAGCCTTGGGCATCACCGATGAACTCAACGGGGTTTTGCAACAGTAGTAATTCAACGCCTTCTTCCTTGGCGTGTTTCACTTCTTCCAATCGCGCGGGCATTTCGCTTTCCGTGCGACGATAAATCAGGTACGCATGTTCAGCCCCAAGGCGCAGGGCGGTACGCACCGCGTCCATGGCCACGTTACCCCCGCCGACCACGGCCACGTTTTTGCCTTTGCAGTCAAACACCGGCTGATCATGATCGTCACGATACGCCTTCATCAAATTCACTCGTGTCAAAAACTCATTGGCGGAGTAAACCCCCAGCAGGTGTTCACCGGCGATGTTCAAAAACACCGGCAAACCTGCACCGGTGGCGACGAACACCGCATCATATTTTTCGTCCTGCATCAACTGGTCGATGGTGACGGTTTTGCCGACGACGACGTTGGTTTGAAAATCAACGCCCATCTGACGGAGGGTGTCCACATCCTGGCGCACGATTTCCTTGGGCAGACGGAATTCGGGGATGCCGTAAACCAGTACCCCGCCGATTTCGTGGAGGGCTTCGAAGACGGTGACACTGTGACCTTTTTGCACCAGGTCGCCGGCGCAGGACAAGCCTGCGGGACCGGAACCGACGATGGCGACTTTTTTGCCGGTGGGCGGGGCTTTGTCGGGTAAGCCGAGTTGACCGCTGGTGCGTTCCCAGTCGGCGATGAAACGTTCGAGGTGACCGATTGCCAAGGGGCTGCTTCGTTTGCCCAGTATGCAATCACCTTCGCATTGCTCTTCCTGCGGGCAGACCCGTCCGGTGACGGCTGGAAGCACGTTGTCTTCACGCAATTTTTTGGCGGCTGCCAGAAAGTTGCCTTCGAGGACCAGGTCCACGAACTCACGGATTTTGACGCCGACCGGGCAACCCGAGGTGCAGGCGGGGTGGGCGCAAGACAGGCAGCGCTGCGCTTCGTGTTGAGCTGCGAGTACTTGAAGCCCCAGGTTCACTTCACCGAAGTTGTGCCGACGTTCTTCCGCCGGTTGTTCGGGCATGTGCACACGAGGCAATTTGAAACGTTCTTTGGGGGGCAGTTTGTCCATGTTGAAGTCATACTTGGGGGCTGGTTAATCCATCGGAAACAAGCCGGGTACGAGCCGAACCGAAGGTGAGGCGAGGGGCATGGCCAAGTAGCGAATAGTTCTGTCGGAGCCGCGAACGGTAGTGAGCGGTGTTTTCATAAACCACTCGCTTCCGCTCGTGGCTCTGATCAACCTCGATGTCCGTTCAAGGGTTTCATGCCTTTGTCGATTGCGTCATTTTGGTCAGGTTGCACACGTGTTTTTCGGGGTGTTGTTGAAAGTCGGTCAGTTGCTGTTTTTCAAGGTCAGCGTACATGCGGTTGCGCTGTGCCAAAATGGCAAAGTCCACTTGGTGGGCATCGAACTCAGGGCCATCGACGCAGGCGAATTTGCTTTGTCCGCCGACGATGACACGACAGCCGCCGCACATGCCCGTGCCATCGACCATGACCGGGTTCAGGCTCACCATGGTTTTGATTTTGCACGGTCGGGTCACCTCGGCCACGGCCCGCATCATCGGTA
Source organism: uncultured Phycisphaeraceae bacterium (assembly GCA_964427135.1). Classification (GTDB taxonomy): domain Bacteria; phylum Planctomycetota; class Phycisphaerae; order Phycisphaerales; family Phycisphaeraceae; genus JAJXSS01. The sequence goes on along the minus strand of CAYRTH010000093.1, from coordinate 1,253 downwards.
TCGGCCCGATCGCCAGCACGAAATCAACCTTCGTGCCAGCGTCGATGAGTTGTTGCAGTTTGTGAGTGACAAAGCCTTTTTCGCCATACGAACCATCATCGGTGACGATGTGGGTTTGGTCGCTGGTGGCGTGAACTTCGTTTTCGAGAATGACCAATTCTTTAGTACGTGCCCCGACGATGCTGATGACCGTGTTGCCGACTTTTTTCATGGCGACAGCGGTGGGGTACGCGATGGCGGTACCCAGTCCGCCACCGATGACGACGACGGTCCCGTAATGTTCAACTTCCGAGGGTTTGCCCAGCGGGCCGACGACATCAAGTATGTGTTCGCCGACTTGCAGGGAATTGAGCAGCTTGGTGGTTTTGCCGATGCCCTGCACGACGATGGTAATGGTTCCGTCGGTGGTGTTGCTGTCAGCGATGGTCAGGGGAATGCGTTCGCCTTGATCGTGAACACGCAAAATGACAAATTGGCCAGCCTGGCGCGATTTGGCAATGCGCGGCGCTTCGATGCGAAATAGTTTCACATCGGGTGACAGGAATCGAGCTTCGACGATACGAAACATGGAAAACTCCAAAATAGATTTAATATTTTAGCGAGTTTCAGGATGCGGGTGCGCGGGAGCTGGCGATGGGACCGCAGGTTTCCACCCGTGGCTTTGAAGAGTTGAGTGCGAACCCAAGCCGCCGGTTCAATCCGGCGGCGGCAGCGATCAGACGCCGGAGGAAACGCTCGAAGAGGCCTACCTCCAACTGCGAAATGAACTGGTCGAAGAACTGCTGACGCAAGTCAAAGACATGACGCCACAGGCCTTTGAGCGATTGGTTGTGGAACTGCTGGTCAAGATGGGATATGGAGGCACCCTCAAGGACGCTGGCCGAGCTATTGGCCAGAGTGGTGATGGCGGTATCGACGGCATCATCAAGGAAGATCGGCTCGGCTTGGACACGATCTATCTGCAGGCAAAGCGATACACGGATCAAGCCATCAGTCGTCCCGCGATTCAGGCGTTCGTCGGGGCACTGCAGGGCGTGCGAGCACGCAAGGGCATCTTCATCACCACTTCGCGGTTCGCCGCACCCGCCATTTAGTATGCTGGCAGCATCGACACCAAGGTTGTGTTGATCGATGGACAACAGTTGGCCGAGTATATGATTGACTTCAATCTCGGCGTGGCGAATGCAAGCGGGGTATTCGGATAGGCTCTTAGCCCCCGGTCAATGACCGGGGGCTAAATGTAATGCAAATGA
>CAYRTH010000092.1:0-12080 GCA_964427135.1 uncultured Phycisphaeraceae bacterium | reverse complement strand
CATCGCCTTCGGCGATTCGTTCCCGGCTTGGTTCGGCAAATTCGAAATCCGAAATTCGAAATCCGAAATTTTCTTCGCACTCGAACACTCGATCAATTCTTCAACTAACTCACCACTCAGAATACCCAAGTCCTCGGCCTGTCGGCTTCGTCCTTGGCTTGGTTTTCTGCACTCGACCACTTGACCACTTGGCCACTTCCGCTTTTCACTTTTCCGGCTTGCTTGGGGCCAGCATATTGTCCACGCCCAGTTGCTGGGCACTGAGCACGAACGTCGAGTTATGGGGCAGTATTTTTTTGAGCGTGTCGATCCGCCTTAAAAAAATCGCCAGCTGCTCGTCTTCCTTGAAGGCCTTGTAATACTCCGCTGCTTCCATCAACCCCTGGGTGCGAATCGCCTGCGCCCGGTTTTCCGCAAACGCCAGAATGATGCGTTTGATGCTTTCAGCTTCGCTCTTGATCGTCAGGGCCTGAAACTCACCTTCCGACCGCGCGTTCTGCGCCAGGGTTTGCCGGGTCTGCCGCATGCGTTCGAACACCTTGGTGGTCACCTGTTCGGGCAGCACCATCCGCCGAATGCCAAAGTGTTCGACCTTCATGCCAAAGTTCTGCGCCTCCAGTTGCGCGTTGATGGCGGCCAGTGCCTGCTCCTCCGCCTGCGCCAGTTTGAGCTTGTTCACATCGGTGTTGACCAGTTCATCAAAACGATATTTGCTGATGATCTTGCGCAGCTCACGCACCATCGGCAGCACCTTTTTCTGTGCTTCCTCCACCGTCTTCACCCGGTTGTAAAACGACAGCGGATCGGAAATACGCCAGGCAATGTACGTGCGCGGTATCACCGCAAACCCGTCAGATGTCTGCATCTCTTCCAACTGGTCTTCGAGCAACTGCACCCGTGTGGGGAACTTGTACACCCCCTGCATCGGCGGAGGCAGGCGCAAATACGGCCAGGGCCTTGGGGTTTTGACCGAACCCTCCTTGGCGGCACCCAGCGTGGTCAGCACCGCCACCTCGTCGTACCGCACCTGAAACATCAGCATGAAACTGAGCAGGCTCACACTCAGTATCACCGCCACGAACAGCATCAATCGACTTTTCATATCACAAACGACTCCGTTGAGGCATTTATTGACCACAGAGACACATTGGAACTAGTGGCTAGGTGCTTGGAACTGGGTATTGCATTGAAGCACAATCACCTGTTTCTGCCCAGCACCTATCTCCCAGTTCCCAGTTCCTTAAACTCACCGTCCCGGTTGCAAAAATCCTTCCAGCGTTGAGGTCGCATCCTTGAGGTCGATGCGATGCACGCCCGGTACCTGTGCATCGTCATGCACGATGTACTTGCGCGGTTTGGCCAATCCCTCCGCCAGGGCGTCCAAATACGCCCGACCTTTGAAGTATTGCGGGGCCTGTTGGTAAGCAGCCACGAGTGCGGGGAACGCCTGCGCCTTGCTGCGCTCGGCAATGCCCGTCTCCCACCGCTGGGCCCGTGCTTCGTAAATGATCTGACTGGCTCGTCCCGGTGCTGCCACCAGCAGCGCCTCGATCTGCGCTTCCTGTGCCGCCACCGCAGCATTGAGTTCGATCAGCCGAGTACCAACTTCACCCGCAGGCCGATTTTTTTGCGACTCGACCTGTTCCCGTAATTTTTCCAGGGCCAGCACCGCATCACGAATTTGCAACGCCATTTCTTCCGACCCTGCCACCTGCGCCAGGGTTTGAATCCGCTCTTGTTTGGCTTTCCAAATGGTGGTTTCTTTTTCCTGAATGGCGCCGACCTGTTCGTGAAACGCAGCCGCCACCGCAACGCCTTCGCCGCCGTCCGCGCTTTCGCCGCCACGGGGCGGGTGAACGCCCACCACCCCGACGTACACCACCTGCACCCCCAGCTTCATCGCATCGGCTTGTTCCTGTATCACCTGTCGCATGAACTGCCCGGCTTCCAATCGACCACGTCCAATGAGTGTGTCCAAATCCTTGGTCACGAAATACTCCGTCACCGCGCGGTCCGCCAGGGCTGACACCAGTTGATCAGGGTTTTGTGCACAGGTGACAAACCCGGCCAGGTCCGTGATCTGATAATGCACCTGTACTTCCGCCGCCACCAATGACACTGCCGGGGTGCTTCCCGCCGCAGCCGAGGGCGCGGTGTTGCCCGCGTCACTGCGCACCTGTTCGCGCACGGTGGGAGCCGTGATGAGGTATTCCTCTTTGCCGTCCACGTGCACGTTGGTCCACAAAATGGCGGTGTTTTCCTTGAGTTTCTGATACGACCCGACCCGAGCCACCTGAATCCGCCCCACATCGTAACGCTGCACACTGCCGATCGGCCAGGGCCATTTCAAGTGAAGCCCCGGCCCCACCGGTTCGCCACGCATTGCCCCAAACGTCGTGATCACCGCCTGCTGCTGCGGTTCGACGATGACCATCGAACTGATCAGTATCAAAATGCCCAACCCGCTGGCCAAAAGCGGCGTGATCGACCGCGACATCAGCATGTAAAACCAGCTTCGGCTGATTTCAAAACCAAACTGATAGTTGATCGTTTCATTGACGATTTTCGCCAAGCCCTCCGGCTTGGTCAGCCAACCCAGCAGCCGTGAATCAAACGCCGGCCTTGGTATTTCCCCCGGTTTACGTGGACGATAGGCTCCCGATAAAAACGACAAAACAATTTCCAGCCCCAAGAGCGTCATCAACCCCGGCACCACCAGCCCGACCCACGCCATGATGCTGGGGTTACCAAACAACGCAAACCCTGCCCCGGCCAATATCAGCAGCGACACCAGCACCAACCCCATCAAATAACCCGCACCGCTGCGCAGCAGTTGCCACTCTTTCTGCACCGTCATCCCCGCGGCATAACGCCCCACAATGAAAGCCACAAACGCGATCCCCGCCATGAACGCCATCAATAACCCTGGGTTGCCGTCGGCTCGGTCCCCCAAAGCCCGGGTTACAAACAGCGGCGAACCGATCATGCGATAACCCATCACCAGCAGCGTGATGCCCACCGATAGCAGGTACACCGCCAGCGTCAGACTGACGCCGTTCAAACCCCATTGGTAAAGGTTGTCCAGTCGTTTGCGGGCGATGCGCAGCTCATCGGCCTGGGTTTCGAACAGCGCAGCCGTGGGCGCATTGCTGCGCGAAAGCTGTTCGACCTCCAGCGTCTCGGCACGCTCGATCTGATGTTGTTTGTAAATCAGAAACAGAATCACCCACAAGGGCAGCCCACCCAGAAAGTGCCAGGTGGCGGCATAAAGAGCCGGTGACTGTGCCCATAGGCCCACCACCGCCATGACTGCGGACAGCAACAATTGCACGCACAAACCCAGCAATGCGGCGTTGCCTGCCCGACGATACGACTGTTGATCCTGCGCCATGCCTGGTTCCGTATGAAGGGTCAAATCTCGCAATTTACGCCTCGACAGGTTCTGCAAACCTCCCGCAAGGGCTATATCTTATGCACCAAGCCAACCGGGCAAACAACATTCAAGCACCCGACGTATGATGAACGATATCGTGTTTTGTCTGTCTCCAATGATCCGTACACCTTAGTCAGCCCGACCGGACCGACATGCTAGAGCAACTTTTCACCATCAGTCGCAACACGTTCCTTGAAAGCATACGTCAGCCGATCTTTGTGGTTCTGCTGATGGTGGGGGCCATGGTGTTGATTCTCAATCCAGCCGTGGCCGCCTACACGATGGATGATGATAACAAGCTGATGATCGATATGGGGCTGTCCACGCTTTTTGTCATCGGGGTTTTATTGGCAGCCTTCACCGCCACCGGCGTCGTTTCCACCGAGGTCGAAAACCGTACCGTGCTCACGGTCGTGAGCAAACCCGTGCCACGTCCGCTGTTTGTGCTGGGTAAATACCTGGGCGTCGGCGTCGCTTTGACCCTTGCTTTCTGGATTTTGGGCGGGTTGTTTTTACTGTCCGCTCGTCACGGGGTATTGCAAACCGCCAGCGATGCTTTCGACCTGCCCGTGATACTGGCGGCACTGCTCGCTTGGGCCGGTGCCTTGGCCGTGGGCGCACTGGGTAATTATTTTTACCGGTGGGTGTTCACGTCCAGCTTCGTCTTGTCGCTGGCGCTATTGACCATCGCAGCGCTTTTGCTGGTGCTGCTGGTCGGCAAACAATGGCAGTTTCAACCCATTACCACCGAATTCGGCCTCGAAGGCGCTGCCCGTGGGGGTCGCTTACTGGTGGTGATGCTGCTGGTGTTGCAGGCCATATGGGTGCTCACCGCCGTGGCCATCGCCGCCTCGACGCGCCTGGGTCAGTTGATGACGCTGATGGTTTGTGCCGGGGTGTTTTTACTGGGGCTGGTCAGTGAAACCCTGATACAACCTGCTGTGGCACGACTGCCTTGGAACGAGGTGACGGGGGTTGGTGCCCTGGTCGGTTATATTTTGGCGCGATTGGCCTCCGTGGCCGTGCCCAATCTGCAATTTCTCTGGTTGGTTGACACCCTGCCGCAAGGGTTACCCATCCCCGCCGATCATGTTGGCTTGCTGACGATGTACGCTTTGCTGCAAATCGGAGCAGTACTCTGTCTGGCCACCGCCCTGTTCCAAACCCGCGAAGTGGGATGAAATTTCGAATTTAGCGGGAAGCCCCGCTGTTGAAGCCGTCGGATTGCGATTTTCGAAGTTCAGAACCAAGCCGGGAACGAGGCCGACCCCCGGGAGGCAGAGGGCCCGGGTATTGTTTATGTCCAAAGTCCAAAGTCCAAAGTCTAAAGTCACGGAGCGTCCTTGACCTTGGACCTGTGACTTTGGACTCGCCAGACACCCGAGTCCTCCCGCTAAATTCGAAGTTTATTTTTGTTTGCGATGTTGCCCCATCGCCTGCGGAAGGTAGTTCAATAATTCAACAGCCGTCAGGCCACTGGGGCCCAACTGCTCCGCCCACAGGTCACCCGCCAGGCCGTGTAGGTACACGCCCAGCACCGCAGCATCGAAAGTTGACATGCCTTGCGCCAGCAAACCAGCGATTGCACCGGTGAGCACATCGCCACTGCCGCCGGTGGCCAGGGCTGGGTTGCCGGTGGGGTTGAGGTAAACCTGAAGCCCATCGGTGGCGATGGTGCGATGACCCTTGAGCACGACCACGGCTTGATGGGCTTGGGCCATGCATCGGGCTGCGTCGATGCGCTCGTCGTCCTTGAGCGGTTGAGGGTTGATGTTCAAGGCGGCTGCCAGACGGGCGAACTCGCCGGGGTGCGGGGTCATGATGAGCGGTGGCTGGTCGGGGGGTTGCGTCAGGGGTAACGATGTGCGTGGTTGGCCGAAATGTGCCAGGGCATTGAGTCCATCGGCATCGAGCACCACGGGGCGCGATTGTTGTAAAAGTGAAAGCACACGAGCGGTGATGATGTCACCGCGCCCCAACCCCGGGCCCACGGCCAGTACCGCGCGAACGTCGGGGTCGATGTCGTTCAAGGTCGAGCGTAACGCATGCGCCTCGGTTGATTCAGGCAAATGCAAACCCGTGGCCCCCGGTTCGATTATCAGGGACCAGGGCAATACTTGAGCTGAGGGCGGGCCGGCGATTTTGGCAAGCCCTGCACCGAGGCGCAAGGCGGATGAGGCGCACAAGGCTGGGGCGCCGATCATGGTGGCACAGCCGCCGATGACGATGACCGTGCCGAAGGTGCCTTTGTGGGCATCGACGGGGCGCGCTGGTGCGGCAGGGGGGGATGTGATGCGGTGGTAGGGGGTCATGGATGGATGATCAATGGCTGATGGATCATGGATGTTGGAGAATGTCCAGAAAAAGCCCTGGGCAAAAGGGCCTTGAATATGAGCCATTATCCATTATCCTCTCTCCATCATCCATTCAGTTCAACTTGATGTGCCTCGTGTCCTTCTTTGCGCTCACGGTTGTTCGGGTATGATGTTCGACCTTCATGAGTGAGCAAACACCCATATTGCCCGGACGAACGGTGGGCATCCTCGGGGGCGGGCAACTGGGGCGTATGTTCGCCATTGCCGCCCGGCGAATGGGTTACCGTGTGCACGCCCTCGATCCGTTGCACGATTGTCCGACCGGTCAGGTGGCCGATGTCGAAGTCAACGCAGCCTATGACGATGTGGACGCAGCCGTGCGCTTTGCCAACGCGGTCGATGTGGTGACGTTTGAATTTGAAAATGTACCGGCTCAAACGCTCGCTGCCATCGCACAGATCAAACCGGTACACCCCTCACCCATGGTGTTGGATACCTGTCGGCATCGGGTGCATGAAAAAACATTTTTACGCAGGCACGGTTTCCCGCTGGCGGATTTTCGCGTGGTGCAAAGTGTCGGTGAATTGCATCAGGCGGTGCGCCAAATCGGGGTGCCTTCGATTCTGAAAACCGCGGACTTCGGCTACGACGGCAAAGGTCAGGTCCGTATTAACGACGCCGGCCAGGTGAGCGATGCCTGGTCGAAAATGGGACGCCCTACGGGGGTGCTCGAAGCGTTTGTACCCTTTACCCGTGAAATATCCGTCATCGTGGCCCGCACGATCAACGGGCAGGTCAGCTGGTTTACGCCCGTGGAAAATGTGCACCATCGGCACATACTCGATGTCACCATCGCCCCGGCGAACATACCGCTCACATTGGCCAACCAAGCGGTGGAACTAGCGGTGGACGTGGCCAAGGCGATTGATTTGGTGGGCGTACTGGCGGTGGAAATGTTCGTGGTCGATGACCGAAATATTTTGGTCAACGAACTGGCCCCTCGGCCACACAATTCGGGGCATTTCAGTTTTGATGCCTGCGTTACCAGTCAGTTTGAACAGCAATTGCGCGCGGTGTGCGGTTTGCCGTTGGGGGACACAAAATTACTTGCCCCGGCGGCGATGGCCAATTTACTGGGCGATTTGTGGGTTGATGAAAATGCAAAGCTGCGCGAACCCAACTGGGCGGCTGCCTTGGCTGTGCCCGGGGTGAAATTGCACTTATATGGTAAAAGTGAACCGCGCCTCGGACGCAAAATGGGTCACCTCACCGCCCTGGCTGATAGCACGGAAACCGCCCGACAAATGGTGCTGGCCGCACGCGCGGCGCTGATGGAATGAAGTTACCGCTCGGGACGCCGTGCCCTTGAGGGCCGGATGTTTGAGGATGAAATCCGGGGCTAAAGCCCTCGGCGTCAACGATGGTGGTGTTTTTGAGAAAGTCATCCTGAACTTACTCACGGACTCGTAAGTTCAGGCGTGGTCTTGAATACTCGACCACTTGGCCACTTCTTTTTCACCCCCACTTGGCCGAGCGTCGGTACGACCAGATGCCCCCGCCCAGGCCGCGTGCTTGGGGCCAGGGTTCCAGTCCGTGGGGGGTGAGCAGGTGGGTGCTGTCCCACAAGGTGAACAAACACTTGTTGCCCCCGGCCATGGCGAGGTTGAGTTTGGCTTCCGGGCCGCGCCAGACCCAGTTGTAGCCCTTGGTGTGCTGACTGCGACCGACATGGGCATAATCATGATTCTGATGCACAGCCGTGATGACATCGCCGGCGTCGATGACGGGTATTTTCAATTGACGGGCTTTATAGATGAGCCAGTTGTCCCAGGCGGTGCGACCGATGGCAAAGTCGGGCAGTCGTCCCCACATGCCGCGGGCAAACACGAAATAATCGATCAGCGTCGGTCGTTGCGGCTTGCCCTTTTCCCGCACCGCTTCCCGCAAGGGCATCTGCCAGTCGATCGTGAAATCAATCGGCTCAGTCAGGTCATAGTCCCACCGCTGACCGACCATGAGGAACCATTTTTTACTGCGCAACACGGTGTGCAGTGAGGTTAAAAAGTCGTCCATCAGAATGATGTCGGCATTGATGTAGCACAAATAGGGCGTCGGACTGCGCAGCTCAGCCTGACTGAACAGACTGCTGAGCAGGGGTGTGCCGTAACGATTGCGCCCGATCATGGGCACGTGCATGAGACCGAGTTCATTGGCGACCTCAGCCGCCCCTTGTTCTTCGCCGAAGACGATGACTTTGACCTGTGGGCCGAGCTTGGACCAGGCGGCCAGGGCGTTGCGTTGAATCAGACCGATGTGCCCGACAAAGGGCTTGGGCGTGGTAAATAGCGTGATCAGAGGTTGGTTCGAAGGTGACGGCATGGGGATTCTTTGTGTCCAAAGTCCAAAGTCCAAAGTCCAAAGTCACGGATTGTATTTGACGTTGGACTTTGGACCTGTGACTTTGGACTGTATCCAGACGCGACAAGTCGCGGCGCTAACTTCAAGCGCCGACGCAAAGCGTCCGCGCTAAACATTTCATCTCACTTGGCCACTGGGCCACTGGGCCACTTCGTTTTATCCTTCCGCGGTGATGCACAGATGCCAACCGAAGGTGCGTTCCAGGGCGCGGAACGCAGCCGGGGGCATGCAACGGTAATACCAGCGACGCACGTAACGATACTGCACGTAATCGGGCACCCGGTAGGGGAAGATGTGGTCAATTTCGATATCACGCACCTTCACCCCGGCGGATTCGATCAACTCACGGGCGGAGCGGCGGGTGTAGGAATAGGTCACCGGGCAGCCGGTCTGGGCTTCGGAGTGACGGGCGATCAGTTCATCGAGTTTCCAGAATTGCCCGTAACCTTGCGACAGCAGCAGGCCGAGCACTTTGGTGGCGTATCGGTGATAGACCATGATTTTGACGGTCCCGCCGGGGCGGATGAGCTTGCGGATTTGGGCGAGGACGCGGTCGGGGTGGGGCGTGTGGTGAATGACGCCGAAGGAATAAATCAGGTCAAACGATTGGGCGGGCAAATGATCGGCCAGGGTTTCGGCATCGGCATTCATGAATTGGACGCGATCGGTCAGACAGTAAATCGACATGCGCTGTTGCGCGAGTTTGAGTGATTCATCCGACAAATCGATGGCGGTGACCTGGGCGCCAGCCCGGGCGAAGCTGACGGTATCGGTGCCCAGTCCGCAGCCGATTTCCAGAACCTGTTTGCCCGCCCATGTTTCGAACTGGGCAAACCTAGGAATGTGCGGTTCGACGAAATATTTACGCTGGGCGACTTCGTCGAAATAGGCGCGTGAGCCGACGGGTTGGGGCGAATGGCGCAGGTTACAGGGCCGACGGTTCCAGTAGTCGCGCACCGCTTGGATGGGCGTGTTGGCAAACATGGCAGACTCAGACATCAACCAGCCTCCATGCCTGCCTTTTATCGGCCAATCGGCGGGGAAAGGCTTAGTTTTGCGCCAGCGCTTGACGCCGAGCCCTTCAGGGCCGGATGGTTATGCGAATGATCCGGGGCTAAAGCCCTCGGCGTCAGTTGTTGTATGAAAAGACGTTATCCAGACGCGACAAGTCGCGGCGCTATCTTCAAGCGCCGACGCAAAGCGTCCGCGCTAAACATCAGCAAATACAATCACTCGGCCACTCGGCCACTCGGCCACTCGGCCACTCGGCCACTCGGCCACTCGGCCACTGGGCCACTGGCCTACTGGGCCACTTGGCATCGCTGGACAAAGCATCGGGGCTTGGTTATAAGGTTGTTTACCTTCCTGAATATGGATCAGTGCGCATGTGTTAAACTTTCATCGTGTCGAGGGTTGCTGGCGAACTCTCCGGGCGGGTTGTCAACGGCTTTCAGGGTGTACCCATGAGTAAAGATCGGGACGCATCGGTGAACCAGGCCATCAACACCCCCACCTCTGGACAGCAGCAGGTTCAGATACAAATTGACGACGCGCAGACGGATGTGCACTACAGCACGACCAGTCGCGTCTGGGGCTCGGCGGAAGAGGTGTACCTGGACTTTGCCGGGGGCATTCGACCGGCTGGGGCGGGCAAGGCTGTCATGCGCGTTGAACAACGCATCATCCTCAGCCCCTGGTCCGCCAAGCGATTGGCGATCGCCCTCAATCAGGTCGTCGCCAATCACGAAAAACAGTTCGGCCCGCTAGAACTGGATGTGCGCAAACGCAGCGCCGCGGCGGAAGAAGCCTCGGGTTGATGGGCAGTGAAACAGCGCCGCCAGCGCTCTTTTGTCAATCGTCGGCGGGTTGTTTGTCGTCTTGGATTTGACCTTCCTGGGGCGAAGGTTCCTGGCGGATTTGGGTGATCAACCGTACGAGTGAGTCGGGCAGTCAAAGGGAGTCGGCTATGTCATCGACCAAGTCGGATCGCATCGTGTCGCTGTCGTCGGGTCGCATGGTCCACCAACTGGAAACGCTCGAACCGCGTAAGTTGCTCACGACGCTGGTCGGCGGGGAAACGTTCTGGTTCATCGATGCCCCCAACCAAGCCACCAGCAGGGGACAACTGGTGCAGATCACTGTCCGTGGCGATGCGGTGATCGAACTGATCGGCGCCGTCACCGACGGAAGCAACGTAACCTTGGGCGACCTGCAAGGTGTCATCGTTTCCAGTGGCATCGGTCGAGCCGGTCAGGTGATCGGAGCCGGCATCCCCAACGTGGATGGCTTCGGCAATGATCTGTTTGCCATTTACGTGTCACAAGCAAGTGCAGGGGCGTCGATCTCCATTTCCACGGTAAATATCACCCAGACAGGCACTTTTTTATCACCGTACACCGGCGTCAGCGCGCTTGACGATCAAGGCCGAAACACGATTCGTCAGACCAATGACGCGGTGTACGATCTTTCCGTCAACGTGCTAGGCGGCGACACCCCGATCATCAAATTCAGTTCCGACATCGGCGGGGTGTACATCGGGGCACGGCAATTGGTGTTACGTACGCCCACCGCCACGCAACCGGAGCGTCTGCTTCCGGTGATTGATGCCCAACTGGCCAGCACGCTGGGTGTACGTGCGGTGGGGATTGATGAAGTCATCAACTCGGTCAACAACGTTTCCGCAGGCATCAACGTCGGCCCGTCGCTGCTTCAGTATGCCGTTTCCTCCGGCGAGCTGTCCGAGCGCATGGTCGGCGAAAATTTTGACCGCGTTCTGGGCATGGCCTCCCGTCGTGATATTTACGACCAGTTCGGCGTGATCATGGTCGATACCGACGGTTTGGCCGCCAACGGCTTACCGGTGGGCTTGGAATTGGGTGTGGTGGACGTCAGGCCAACCATCAACAACCAGCCCAATCCAAATTATGGGAAAGTCACGTTGACTTCCGTGGTGGAACTGTTGCAGAGCCAACAGATCGGCAGCACCATCATCACCGACCCGATCATTCCCCAAGGCAGCCTGGATGTCACAGGCGCGGGCACGGGCACGCTTTTTGGCATCAATATGCAGGCTCTGGCCAGCCGGGCGGACGGCGCGACCTATGGGTTCAATGTGTTGCGGGTGTCGGTGGGCGGGGTGCCGACGAAACTGGTGCAGTTGCTGCAATTTAACACGACCACCGGGGCGGCGACGGTCGTCGCTCACTTGCAAGCGTCGGTGGGCGACATCAGCGGGGTCACGGCTGCGGACTTCGACCCGATCAGCGGTCGGCTCTTTTTCGTGGCGGATCAGGGTGAAGGTGCGACCAAACAGACGCGACTTTACAGCGTGGATGTGAACGCGGGCACACCGGCTGCGATCACCGCTTCGGTGAGCAACCTCGGTCAGATCGGCGATGACACCACGGAAGTCGCCTCCCTGGCGTTTGATCAAACCGGCGTGGGCACGGCTCAGTTGTGGGTGGCGGGACTGGTCAACGGCGGAAGTCTGGCACGGATCAATGCCGCCACAGCCGCCTTTACCATTGCCGGCTTTGATGTCCTGTTGCTGGGCAACCCTGTCAATGGTGAGCAGCTCAGGGGTATCGCCTTCGTCAACCCCAATGCCGCGGCTGCCGAGACGTATGTTTACGCGGTGTTGAACTTGTCAAGCAGCAACAGTTCACTGCTGCGGATCAACTTGGCCACCGGGGTGGTGGACGCGGCATTGCGAACGGGCGATCCGACCGATTTGACCGGGCCGATCCGCGGACAGGACATGGGCAGTCTGACCTGGAACCCGGTGCTGATCAATCCCTTCACGGGTACGGCTGGCGCACTATTGGCCACCGATGCGTCGTCGGATTCACTGATGTTTGTGGATTTTCCGCTGGCGCAGGGCAGCCAGTTACAGAACCCCACCCCGATTGTGGACC
>CAYRTH010000091.1:0-12251 GCA_964427135.1 uncultured Phycisphaeraceae bacterium | reverse complement strand
CACCGCGGGTTGCCACCCGCGGCTAGACGGATCAATACACAGTCTTCATAGCCGCGGGTGGTAACCCGCGGGTAATCGGGTGGTTTTCTGATTGGACGCTGCATCAACCATCAATGGTGACATTTTCGACCACTCGACCACTTCGTCACCTGCATCGATTTCACCAGCCGATGGTGATGCGAGTACCATGCCCACATGTTCAATGGGCCAACAGGGCTGCGCTTGCTCGTATTTTCCGATGACTGGGGTCGGCACCCCTCCAGTTGTCAACACCTGATCGGCCACCTGTTGCCGCGCTACCCGACGCTCTGGGTCAACACCATCGGTATGCGTCGTCCGACGTTATCACGTGATGACCTGCGCAAAATCTGGAAACGTCTGCGTGATTGGGGTCACCCAAACCAACCCCTGTTGTTACCCGACAACCTGCGGGTGATTGCCCCGCGTATGTGGCCGGGGTTTCGCACCACATGGCAACGACGCTGCAATGCCCGCAGCATGACTCGCTCGATTGTGCAGGCTTTGCAACCACCCATTGAAAACAACTCAGTGACAAATACCCCTGTGGTTGCAGTGACGACATTGCCGATCGTGGCCGACCTGGTGGGTCGGTTACCCGTCGATCGCTGGGTGTACTACTGTGTCGATGATTTTTCCGTCTGGCCGGGGGTCGATGGCTCGGTGATGGACACAATGGAACGCGAGCTTATCGCCAAGGTCGATCATGCACTGGCTGTATCACCGACGTTACAAAACAGGTTGGCATTGATGGGGCGACAGGCGGACCTTTTAACCCACGGCATCGATTTGCATCATTGGCAAAACGTTACGACACAATCGTTACAACCCGAACATCCGGCAGTTTCCGAAAATAAGACCTCACCCCAACCCTTGCCCGAATGGTGCAAAGGGCTGCCACGTCCGATTCTTTTATTCTGGGGACTCATCGACCCCCGGTTGGACGTTTCATGGTGTCGCGCCTTGGTGGAGCAAGTCGGCGGCACACTCGTACTGGCCGGGCCGATGCAGTCACCATCGCCCGACTTGTTGCAACTGGCCCAACGATACTGGCCGCTTGATTCAAGCTCATCATCTTCCGTGGGCGAGGTAAGGGCAGCGGGTGTCAAGGGTGATTCAAAAGGTTCGATCGTGTTACCCGGACCGGTTCGATATGAAGCGTTACCCGCGCTGGCGTCATGGGCGGATGTGCTGGTGATGCCATACGCGGATTTGCCGGTGACCAGAGCGATGCAGCCGCTCAAGTTCAAGGAGTATTTGGCAGCCGGTTATCCCGATGCAGGCAAACCGGTGGTGGCGCGTGCCTTGCCTGCCTTGGCTGATTGGGCAGATGCCGCTGACTTGGTGCAAACATCAGAACAAGCGGTGACGCAGGTCAAAGAACGTTTGCAGAACGGTTTACCCATGACCCAGCAACAAGCACGTTTACGATTGGCCGACGAAACCTGGGCCAACAAGGCGCTAGAGTTAGAAGCACGATTGATGCGGGTTTTGTTTCAGGAAGAAAGCCAGGGCGCATGATTTTGGCAACGCAATCAATCCAAGGCCTCGACGGTCAGACCTGGCCGACGCCCCCCGAAAGCGCCGCGGGAAGGGTCGTGGTGTTGCACACCCGTGTCGTCAGCCAAACCGGTGGTGGCCCCGATAAAACCATTCTGCTTTCAGCTTCATACCTTGCCGACACTCCCTATTGGCTCGCCGCTGCCTACATGTACCCGCAGGGCGATATCGGGTTTGATGCCATTCGCAAACGCGCCGCTGCCTTTGATTGTCCGCTCATCGGCATCCCCGACAAAGGCCCGCTGGATCGCACCGTGCTTCGTCAGCTATATCAGGTCTGCCGAACCTACAATGTCCGCATCTGGCACGCACACGATTACAAATCCAACCTGTTCGGGCTGACACTTCGACCCTTTTGGAACATGAAACTGGTCACCACCCTGCACGGCTGGGTGAAACAAACCTCTCGTACCCCGCTCTACTACGCCATTGATCGCTGGTGCCTGCCCTATTACCACCATGTCTTTGCGGTGTCCGATGACCTGCTCGAACAAGCTCGCAAACTCGGCGTCACCGAACCACGCAGTTCGCTATTGCTCAACGGTGTCGATGAAAAAGTTTTTAGTCGCAAGTACCCGGTTGCACAATCACCCCTTCGCCAAAAATACAACGTGCCCCCCGGTCGTCTGGTCATCGGGGGTATGGGTCGGCTCAGTGCTGAAAAAGCCTTCAACCACTTGATCGATGCCACCCATCGGCTGCTCAAAAGCGGACTCGATGTCGAATTGTGGATCGCTGGTGAAGGCGATGCCCGCCCTGATCTGCAAAAACTCATCAAAGCGCGACATTTGGAAGACCGCATCCGCCTGCTTGGTTTTTGCGATGACACGGTCGAGTTTTATCACGGGCTTGATATGTTCGTACTCAGTTCTTTGCGCGAGGGTTTGCCCAACGTCGTGCTTGAAGCCATGAGCATGGGTTTGCCGGTGGTATCGACTCAGGTGGCGGGCATCCCAAAACTCGTCAGCGATGGCGTCAACGGCCTGCTCTGCCCCGCAGGCAACGTGGACCTGCTCACCGCAGCGATGCAAAAGGTGGCACGCGACAAATTATTGCGTGAGCAATTGAGTCAAGCCGCACGAGCCACGATTGAAGAACGATTCACCTTTCGAGAGCGCATGAACGGCGAGCGCGCCATTTATGACCGCATTTTGGCGGATCGTGATGTCGTTGAACCGCGGGTGGTAACCCGCGGTTGATTTGGCCACTTTCACCTCTGCCCGTACACTCATCGCATGAACCCAGCCAAAGTCATCGGTCGCTTGTTGGGTACATTTTGGATGTTGCCGCATCTCTCTTTTTATTTATTGGCCGTGCCGATGCTGGGCCGACAACGCGCCTTTGCCGGGGCCAGTGAACGCATCGCCAAAGTGCCCGGTTTGCTGGGCGTTTACACCCGTTATGCCTTTTATCGGCTGACGTTGCATCATGTCGGGCGCGATGTGTATTTCGGATTTATGAGCGTACTGAGCAAACCCTCAGCGGTGATCGGCGATCGGGTTTACATCGGTCGATTCTGCTCCCTGGGCTGGGTGGACCTTGGCGAAGACGTGATGCTCGCTGATGGTGTGCAGGTGCTCTCGGGTCGTCATCAACATGGTTCGACCAGTGCTGCCGGCGATCATGTGCCTGACAAAAATGTTCGCCGTGATCAGCCGCAGCAATTTTCGCTGGTGAAAGTGGGGCGGGGCAGTTGGTTGGGGGCCGGTGCGATCATCATGGCTGATGTTGGACAACACGCAGTCGTCGCAGCCGGGGCCGTGGTGGTCAAACCTGTCGCTGATCACGCCACCGTGGCCGGCGTACCCGCCAAACCACTGCGCGAACGTGAAGGGTGATTTGCCTTGGCTCAAACCATTTTTCAACACAGAGTTCACGGAGGTCACAGAGCAGCAACAATCCCGTATGAATCAATGCTTTATGCTTCTCTGTGTACTCCGTGCCCTCTGTGTTGAAATATCTGATTTACTTGAGTTTGTTATGTGTTGACCATGTAAAGATGACCCGACAGTTGTGAGCTACTTCATTCACAACCCATATTCCTTCCAGCGGTTTTCCACCAGGGCCTTGATCTCGCTAGTCATCTTCAAAATCGGCGGAAAATCACGCACCGCCAAACCATGGACCTGTTCACCCTCAATCTTGCGCGTCGCATCAAACCCGATTTTCGTACCCGCCCCCAGCCTTGGTGCCGAGTGATCCAATATGTCCACCGGCCCATGCACCAACTCAATATCACGCCCAGGGTCGCAATTGGCACACAGGTGAAACAGTACTTCACTCTCGCGGTGTACATCCACCTCTTCATCCACCACCACGATCATTTTCGTCCATGCCATCTGCCCCGCCCCCCAAATCGCGTGCATCACCCGCCTGGCTTGCAACGGGTATTCCTTGCGTATTTTCACGAACGCACAATTATGAAACGCCCCGAACATCGGCAGGTGGTAATCCAAAATGTCAGGCACCAGCATCTGCAACAACGGCTTGAACACGCGCTCCGTCGCTTTGCCAAGGTAATAATCTTCCTGCGGCGGCAGACCCACAATCGTCGTCGGATACAACGCATCCTTCCGCTGCGTGATCGCGGTCACCTTGAACACAGGGTAACGATCCGGCAGCGAATAAAAACCCGTGTGATCCCCGAACGGCCCTTCAAAAACTTCCTCCGTCAAATTCAGCGGTATCGCGTCCTTTCGCCGAGGGTCGTAATCAATGCCGCCGGCCTCGGTCGAAACGTACCCTTCGATCACCAGTTCCGCACTGGCTGGCACATGCAAATCCACCGTTTTGCATTTCACCAGTTCAATCCCTGATCCATGCAGAAACCCAGCCATGAGCAATTCGGAAACCCCTGGCGGAAGCGGAGCCGTGGCCGCATAAGGCATCACACTTTCACCGCCAAAGACCAGCGCACAGGGCATGCCCGGTCGCGTCTGCCCGTTACCTCGTGCTGCGGCATCCGCCTTTTTCCAGGCACGCCAATGTCGTGCCCCATCATGGTGCATATGCCAGTGCATGGCGGTGCGCTTTTGATCAATCAGTTGCGCCCGATACATGCCGATGTTGCGTGACGGCCTTGGCAGGTCGTCGCTTTTGCCTGCATCATCCGGGTGAATCGTAAAAATGCCCGCGAAGGTGATGTACCGCCCCAAACCTGCTGCGGTACCTGACTGCTCACAGCTCAGGTTGTAGCCGACTTGCTGGGGGTTGCCATCCAACGGCCAGCATTTGATGATCGGTAAATCTAACAGGTTGACATCATCCCCCGTTTTGACGATTTGCTGGCACGCACCGCTGCGCACCACCTTGGGTGTTACCGCTGCGATCTGCACCAATTCCCACCCCTTTTTCAACTTTTCAATCAGGCCCACCGGCGGCTCGGGTTTGACCAGTTTGCCGATTTTTTCCGCCAAGCCTTCAAATCCAGCCGGTCGCCCGTCGCGCCCATCACAACCCAGCGCCATTTCGACACGGTGATAACTGCCCCAGGCGTTGATCAGCAACGGGTACGGACTGCGTGTATTGCTGCCGGGTTGAACGACGTTTTCAAAGAGCAGGGCCTTGCCGCCCAGGTGCGCATGTTCGGGGTCAAACTTCTGCGCAAACGGCGATACATGCGGACAAGGCGACTTGCTCACCCGGTCGGCAATTTCGGTGATTTCCAGCATCGGTGACACCGGCGCACTGATGAGCACCAATTCACCTTCACGTTCCAAGGCATTTACAAAATCACGCAGATTGGGGTACATCGGTGGGGTTGTCCAAATAAATTACTTCGCCGGGGCCATGGTTTTCATGACGGACTTGCTTTTCCAGCCAAAGACGAAGGCATCGACACTGAACCTGCCTGCCCCCGACATCGCCAGCAGTAAACCGAGTGTGATCATGAGTACATTGGCGTGAAATGGTCCGGGGCCATCAAAAAATTTACCTGCGCCCCACAAGGCGATGGTGAAGCTGCCGATCATGCCCGTGATGACCAGGGCACTGGTGCGAGTGAACAAACCGACGATGAGCATCGCACCAAAAATCACTTCGCCAAAGGGAATGAACCAGCCGTAGGGAAGGCCCGCCCAACCGGGCAACCACGCTGGCATCATGCTTTTGTAACCGGTCATCCAACCATCGAGGCCGCCACGCACTTTGCCGACCCCTGCAAGGAAAAAGTAACCCCCCAAGGCCACTCGGTTGAGTAACAAAATCAATCCCGCTGCTGCGCCTGCGTTGCTCATGATCGTCTCCTTTGGTTACGCAAACATCACGACAGTTTAACTCTAGGCATGAGAATGCAATGACTGAAATAACGCCGAAATCATTCAACCGCGGGCTACCACCTGCGGCTAGTCGGATAAATACTCCTTCTTCATAACCGCGGGTGGCAACCCGCGGTGCAATGATTTCATCACTTGACCACAGGGCCACTCGGCCACTTGACCACTTCTTTCATCACGCCCCCAGTTCACGGGCGCGCTTTTCCGCAGCTTTGAGGGCGTTGACCACAACTTCGATGGTTTTGTTGCCCTCCATGTGTTTGATGGCTGCTTCGGTGGTTCCGCCCGGGCTGGTCACCTTGCGTCGCAGTTCGCCGGCGGTGTCGCTGGATTGTGACAACAACATCGCAGACCCCACCAGGGTTTGCTGCACCAGTAATCGTGAATGGTCGCCAAGCCCCAGTTCTCGGGCGGCTTTTTCCATCGCTTCCGCCAGGTAGAAAAGGTAAGCCGGCCCTGAACCCGATACCGCTGTGATGGCGTCGATTTGGTCTTCCCTCACCAACACCGTTTTGCCCGCTGCGCCGAACAATTGCATTGTCAGCGTTTCATCGCCGGGCCGTGCGCCACCACCCAAAGCGATGCCAGACATGCCCAATCCGACTATCAGTGGTGTGTTGGGCATCACACGCACGATGCGGCGAGTGCTGTTTTTCATCGGGTGGTCGGCGGGTAACGCATCGTTCAACAGCGCATCGATTTTGCGGGTACCCAATCCAGCCATGATGCTGATGATGATTTGGTCGGGGACCAAAAACGCTGCGATTTGACCCGCCACCTGGGCGAACATTTGTGGTTTGACCGCCAGTATCACCTGTTTTGATTCACGCACCACCTGCGCATTGTCATTGGCAACGGTCACCCCCAACCCTGCAAACAATGCTCGCCGGTAATCACTGGGGTCGGCGGCGATCATTTGGCCCGGTTCCATGATTTTTTGGGACAGCGCCGCCTTGGCGATCGCCTCGGCCATGTTGCCCGCACCGATGAAACCTAATTCGTATCGCATGGACTGTCACCCTTATCGCAAGCGCCGACGCAAAGCGTCCGCACGAAACTTGAATCATTCACCAGCGCCCCATTGACGGACCATCCATTGATCACGCAGTTGTTTGCTTTGTTCCAGTAAGTTGAGCAAGCCGTCGCGGTCTTGCTTTTCCAGCAATTGTTGAAACTGTCGCAGGTCATGAGTAAGTTGGGTGATCGCTGTACTGACGCCCTGCGGGTTGGTTAGAAAAATATCCGCCCACACCTGCGGGTCGCCCCCGGCAATGCGCGTCGTGTCACGAAACCCGGTGGAAGCAACATCGAGTCCGCCATCACGTTGCGCGGATTGCACTAAAAGTACCGCCAGTAAATGCGGCAGGTGACTGATGCGTGCCACCGTCTGATCATGTTCAGCGGGTGACATTTGCACCACCCGCATGTCAATGCCCGACCATAACTGCTCTACAAGTTGCACCGCATTGGTATCGGTCTGCCAACCACCGGGCATGGTGGGGGCCGGTGTGATGATGCAGGGTTTGCCCGTGAAAAGTTCCGCACAGGCGTGTTGCGGGCCATGCACCTCTTTGCCGGCCATGGGGTGCGAACCGACGAATCGTTCGGGGTAACGCAGGCTGTCCAGTGACGCTTGAAAAATACTCAGTTTGGTTGAGCCGACATCGGTGATCACCGCACGGGTGGCAGCACAATCCGACAACTCCGCGAGCAGGGGGGCGATCAATCGAACGGGTGTCGCAATCACGATGAGTTCACTGCCAGCCACGCCCATGGCCAGGTCGGTGGTGCCTTCATCGATACACCCTTTGTCACGGGCGATGTCGAGGGTTGATTGGCGATGACCGATGCCGATGATTCGGCCGTGGTACCCGATGCTGCGCAGGGCCAGCCCCAAACTACCGCCCAGCAGGCCCGTGCCGATGATTGAAAGTTGTTGCACATCCAGCATCGTGGTTCCCTCAAATCAGGCGGCTACAATAACATCTTTATGCACCGCGCGAGGCTTATGGGCGGTTGTGTGCTAACAGCTTGGCGCGACCCGTGAGACCAAATCATGACCCAATTGGCAGCCTACAGCGGTACATTCGAACTCGATTTTGAAAAGCCCCTGTTGCAACTGGAGCGACAGATTGCGGAACTGGAAACCGGAGCGGGCGACAGCGGTGTTGATATTTCCATTGAAATTCGCAAGTTGCGTCAAAATCACACCGCACTGCTCAAAAAGACGTACGCGAACCTTAATCCCTGGAACGTGGTGAAAATTGCCCGTCACCCTGGTCGTCCGCAGACGATTGATTACCTGCGCACCCTGGTGAAGGATTTTTGCGAACTGCATGGTGACAGGCGATATGGGGACGATGCCGCAATGATCGCCGGGTTCGGGCGGATCGGTCCGCACAAGTGTGCCCTGATCGGTCACCACAAGGGGCGCGAAACCAAAGACCGCATTGCCGCCAATTTTGGTTGTGCGCACCCGGAGGGGTATCGCAAGGCTTTGCGGGTGATGCAACTGGCGGAAAAATTTGGTTTGCCGGTGGTGACGTTGGTGGACACCCCGGGGGCGTATCCGGGCGTGGGCAGTGAAGAGCGGGGCGTGGCGGAGGCAATTGCGCTGAACCTGCGGGAAATGAGCCGATTAAAGACGCCGATTTTGTCGGTGGTGATCGGGGAAGGGGGGTCGGGCGGGGCGCTGGGTATTGCGGTAGCGGATCGCGTGGCGATGCTGCAATATGCCTGGTACAGCGTGATCAGCCCGGAAGGGTGTGCAGCGATTTTATGGAAGACCGGCGAAGAAGCACCCAAAGCTGCAGAGGCACTCAAACTCACCGCGGACGACAATTTGAAACTGGGGACGGTCGATGATGTGATCGAAGAACCTTTGGGCGGAGCGCATCGCAACCCGGCCCTGGCAGCCGACCGCGTCGAACAGTGGCTGACCCAAAACCTGCGCGAACTCAAACGGTTCAAAATCGAAAACTTGGTCACCAAGCGTTACCAACGTTTACGCAAACTTGGTGAGTTCGCGGAGGAATGATGCTCATTGCTCGCATCCCTTGGTCAAAGGATTGTTTTGCAGTTTTAATGATGACGCCGAGGGCTTTAGCCCCGGTTTCTTTGCAAGCAATCACAATCAGTTCAATCATACGCAACCGGCCATAAATGGCTCGGCGTCCGACATAAAACAACATGTCACGCGGCGCGACGTCGGGTAACGATCAGCATCGACGAACCCAGCATCAGCAAACTGAACATGGCTGGTTCGGGGACGACCCAACCCAAGTCGGCCAAGGCATTGACATCAAGGGTGGTGAACAGTTTGCGGTCGCCTTGGGTGAGCGTCGGGTCCATGGCGGCTTCCTGCGGTACGCCCGTCCCCCAAACGGTGCTGAAAAGACCGTTCAACCAATGCACACGATCGCCTTCCAGCGGGACTGGTCCGCCGTGGGCGGATTGGGCTTGAGCACCCAAAAAGCGTGGGCTGTTATTGATTAAACCGGTCAGGTTGAACCAATCGTCGCTGGCGCCCAGACCCAGGGTGTGCCCGAGTTCGTGCAGCGCAACGGAAAGAAAATCACTGGTCCCCGAGGTGGGCAAATTGCTCGCATCAAAATGCCAAAGGGTGCTGGCATCGTTATCGAAGGTGATCATGCCGCCCCAGCGTGTGAAGCCGGTGGGTTGATTGCGGTTTTCAACTGCGTTTTGAAAGGTGTCGGTGGTGATATTGATTTGATCGACTTCTTCCTGCGTGAAGAATCCGCCGTTGGAATCGGCTGCCCAACCGAAACCCCCAGGGCCGCCCAAGCCCAGCGTATTGCCGGACAAACTACTACCACCCACGTAAACCCGGAATTCGTTTTCAGCGATGATCGGATTGTTCAGCGTGACCAGTGAACCGTTGCCGGGGTGGTTGAAATTGAGCGACCATTCCCATGAATAAACCCCATCGAAAAATTGACTCACCAGGGGATCGGGAGTTTGAATTGCGGAAAAATTATTTTGCAACAGGTTGGTGAAAAAACCGGCGGCAGCGTTCATGGTGCTGCGTTGCGTGGAACCTGTCGGAAAAAAATTGTTGGTGTCATAGGTGTAGTCGATCACGATTTGCACCGCCCCAGCTGAGTTGAACGACATGCCCGCAACCAACAGACAAACTGTGGCCGACGGCAAACGCAGTGAGTGATGAATCATGAT
Organism: uncultured Phycisphaeraceae bacterium; assembly: GCA_964427135.1. GTDB lineage: Bacteria > Planctomycetota > Phycisphaerae > Phycisphaerales > Phycisphaeraceae > JAJXSS01. Next base: position 2,205 of record CAYRTH010000091.1, on the reverse strand, counting down.
GTTTTCCCCTGTGAAAAGATGGCCCGAAAATCAATCTGGTCAGTACGTAATGAATCGGTAATGCCAGTACCCCTGCACGTTACAACCAGCATAGGCTTATCAATGCCGAAATCAAGATTTGAAATCCGCTAGCGAAGCTTTGCGGTCGTGAACAAAGCTCGGAGCAATTGTTCATTCAATGATTGCAGTTCAACAAGTTTGTGTCACTTATTTGGACAGACCGTTGAATCCGGGGCTATAGCCCTGGGCGTCAGTTCCGGCATGTCAATGAAAGAATGTATTGATATGTACTCAGCGCGGTGAACAGATACCCATTTCTGCGGAGAAGTGCGTTAAGCCGCGGGTTGGACCGGTCGATGTAAAGGTGGGCAAGTTGGGTTGCCTTGGGTAGATAACCCGGATTTGCGGAACATCGATCGGAGGCTTTTATGAGTCAGGTTCCAATTCAGCCAAGTTTGTCTGATTTACGTACCAAACAGGTGTTCACGACCGGTGAGGCAGCGGAAATCTGCAAGGTATCGCAGCAGACGATCATTCGTTGTTTTGATGCCGGCAGGCTCAAAGGGTTTCGCGTGCCGGGGAGCAAGTTCCGGCGGATTCCGCGTGAGGAATTGATTCGTTTCATGCGCGAAAACAGTATTCCGACGGATGATTTGGAAGGGGGCAAAAAGCGCATTCTGGTGGTCGATGATGATGATCAAATTGTGGAATTGTTTGTCGATGTGCTGGCGCGGGACGGACGGTTTGAAGTGAAAACCGCATCGACCGGTTATGACGCAGGGGTGCTGACGACCTCGTTTCACCCGGATTTGATGCTGCTGGATTTCATGCTGCCGGATATTAATGGCAATGTGGTGTGCAAAACCGTGCGGCAGAACGCGGACCTGGCGGCGATGAAAATCATCATCGTGTCGGGTGTGGTCAAGCAGGACGAAATTGATGAATTGGTGAAATCGGGGGCCGATGAGTTTGTGAAAAAGCCCTTTAATATTGAAAAGTTAATGCAGCGGATTGGTGAGTTGCTGGAGGTGTGAAAAAGAAGTGGTCAAGTGGCCGAGTGGTCAAGTGGTCGAGTGTATGACCCAAGCCAAGGACGAGGTCGCCGTCCGTGGGCGACCGAGGACTTGGGTATTCAAGAAAAGTCCAAGTGCGAAAAACCAACCAGCGAAGCGCTCGACAAATGCTTTGAATAAACCCCCGCAGGTTGCCACCTGCGGTGATGCAGAAAAGTTATTCATTCAATCACATGAGTACCGCAACCACCACCACCAACCTGGTTGATCCGACCAAGACCCGGCGGATCGAACTGATCCTTCGGCAGATTGATTCGCTGCCCACCTTGCCTGCGGTGGCGACCAAATTATTGCAACTGACCACCGACGATCATGCCGAGGCTCGGCAGGTGATCGAACTCATCGAGTCCGACCCGGCACTCACCAGCAAAATTTTAAGCATTTGCCGGCGGGCGGACATGGGTTTCCGTGATGAAGCCAAAACCATCGAAAAAGCGGTGGTGATGCTGGGTTTCAACGCGGTTCGTAACACCGTGTTGTCGATCAAAGTGTATGAAATGTTTCAGTCCGGGCGGGATGAGGAAAGCGATACTGCGTTACCCACCGGCAGCGCGGGGATGGAATCGCCGGCCACGCACGGACGCGATGTCGAACTGGATCGCACCGGTGTGTGGCGACACAGCCTGGCGGTGGCGGTGGCTTGTGAAAACCTGGCTGCAACCTTGCGTGATCGGTCGATTGACCCCGGTGAAGCGTTTGTGTGTGGGTTGCTGCACGATATCGGCAAAATCGCGCTGGATCATGTATTACCCAAAAGCTATGGACGGGTGATTGAACTGGTGGATTTCAACCAGGGCAACATCGCTGAATTCGAACGGCGGGTGATCGGCATCGATCATCACACGGCTGGCAAACGACTGGCGGAACAGTGGAGCCTGTCGCATGTGATACAGGATTGCATCTGGCTGCACGGTTGCGCGTATGACATGCTGCCTCGATTGGATCACCGCAACGTGATCGGGCTGGTGAGTTTGGCGGACATGGTGGTGCGCAAGTGTCACCTGGGTTATTCGGGGAATTTCAGCTTTAACCTCGAAGAACATGAACTGGCCAATCAACTGAACCTGACGCAGACGCAGGTGCAGGAAGTGATGGCTGAGTTACATGTTGAATTGGATCGACGGACCAAGGC
>CAYRTH010000090.1:0-12391 GCA_964427135.1 uncultured Phycisphaeraceae bacterium | reverse complement strand
AGTACGTGAGCAGCGACTTGAAACTGACGCTCACCCTCGTGAACCTGACCACTAACATCACCACCACGATCACCGGCACGGACACCACCCCGCTCTCGGGTCAGTTCTTCGGTTTCCGCAACCGCACGGGCAGTGGAGCGTCGAACCTCGACGTCAGCTTTGACAACTTCAGCGTGGTCGTCCCCGAACCCGCTTCCGCAACCCTGCTGGCGATGAGTACTTTGTTTCTGACATGCCGCCGGCGCAAAAACCTGCATCAAGCCTGATATTGTCGATGCCTTCATGTTGCCTCGCCTGACCGCGGGGCAACATTTTGACGCCACCCTTTTCTCATCAAATCTGGAGCATCATCATGAAGCGGAACCACGCATTTACCTTGATTGAATTATTGGTGGTCATCAGCATCATCGCATTGCTCATCGCGCTGCTGTTACCGGCGTTGGGTTCAGCGCGTGAGTCGGCACGGGCGATCCAGTGTCAGTCCAACCTCAAGCAGATCGGCCTGATGCAACATACCTATGCGACGGACCATCGCGGATACTTCACCCCGGCGCAGAACCTGACCGCCCCCGCCGGGTTTTACAGCGATGGCATTCGTTCGCCGGCGCTGGGGCGGCTCAAAGATTACATCCCGATGCACGAGGTCACCGCAGGCGTTTCCTGGGGGGGCAACGAAATACGCAATTTCCCGAACTCCCCCTTCATTCCGAGTACCCGTCTGGTCATGAACTGCCCGAATCGTGATTTCCGTGTCACGGACAGAGTCTCCTACGGCATTAACAGTTGGATGGCCGCCCGTTCACCGGGTGATTACCCCAACGCCAAATGGCTCTATCGCATGGACGCTCCGCCTCAACCGGCGGCGTACATTCTGGTGGGCGATCGCTGGGAGCACGCCACCGAGTTACTGGGTTCAGCGGATGGGTTCATCAGTTGGAACGGGAACACCAGTTCAGCCGTCGGCGCGGCAGCACAAGCCTATTTCCCCGGTTTCTATCATGGCGGAAGCACCGGCCAAACGCATGTGCTGGGCACTGGCAGCGCACTCCAGCGCATTGCCCAACGCAACGCCAACATGCTCTATGTGGACGGGCATGTCGAGGCCAATCAAATCAATCAACTGGCGATCAACCCCGTCAACGGCTCCAGCCGGTTTCGTTGGTGGTGAGTGGGGGTGCACGCTCAAGGCATCGTTTGTGCCATCGTCCGCACATGATGTAGCCCTGCTCTGATTCCGGTCACTGTCGCCGCGCAACCATCCAATGAATCAGCGGGTCGTCAAGAAGCGGCTAAGTAAGCATCATGACGATGCCAGCCGATGTGCTGACCTGAGCCTTGTGGAACCCATACCATGAAAATGTGTCTGATGTTGTTGCTGGGAGTGATGGGATTGTCCGTGACTTTTGCGACGACATTTGCCAATGAAGAGACCACCCCTTCGGCGTTTGGATCGCCCAAAACCGTGAATGCAATCGGTGGTGAGTTTGTCGCGCCTTGGTGGAAGATGCCTGTGCCGCCGGTGATCCCCAGTGACGAGCCGTTGGACACGATCGTGGTGCGCGGCCGCAACTACGTGATCACTAAGGTGGCCCAGGGAGCCAGACAGGCCGTGCCGCAGGCGGCTGGACCGCGTGAAGTGATGGTCAAGGCCGACGCCGTCGTGAGTCAGGCCAAGCCCGATGACAAGTTCGGGAAATGGGGACGCAACCCGGTTCGCGGTGGTAATGCAGCTTGGCAACTGTTCTTGCGGTTTGATGCATTGGAAGCCGACGATTCGCCGGAACGTGTCGAACTGGCGATGAAGGTGCACGCCATCGAAGGCAACGGGCCGGTGACCTTGGCGGTGCATGCGTTGGAAGGCACGGCTTGGGACGAGGCGGCAGTCACTTGGGCGACCAAGCCGAAGCTCGCGGGCAATCAGGCAGTGGTGACGGCGACAGCGGAAAAGACGGATCAGATCGTCACGTTCGACGTGACTGATTTTGTCAGGCGGCAACATGAGGCGGGCCAACCTTTGGCGCTGGCGATCCATGTCAATGGCACCCGGCAGGTGACGCTGCAGGGACGCGAACTGTCCGGGGGTTATGCCCCCCGACTTCGGCTCTGGTCAGCGGCAGCGCTGGATGCACAAGCTTCATTGCCAGCCGGTCCACCGCCCAACACGGCGCGGGCGATCCATGAACAACCCGATCAGACGCTGTTTTTCAAGGGCAGCGGTCGGGGCGGTCGTGAATCGCGTGAACGGCTGATCATCGAGGATTGCACCTTCGTGATGGACTTCAAAGAAGGCGACTTTTCCAAGTGGGACGCGCTGCGCAGCGCGATTTATGTCGAAGGGTATCGTGAGGTGATCGTTCGCCGTAGTACGTTTGTGAGCAAGGGACTGCCCGGTGATCCGCCACGCAAAACCAACGCTTCCATCACCGCCTATGACTGCCTGAACGTACTGGTGGAAGACTGCACCTTTGAAGGCAAAACCAACTGGATGCGCGGCCACATCACCGTGTTCTGCAGCGGACCGACGACGATTCGCCGAGTTGAAATCAAGGGTTCCCTGCACCAGGTTGCAGGTCGTGATGGCAAGGCCCGCGATGTGTGGGCCAGTGGCGGAGGCATCTGGGTCGGCAACGGTTTGGGGGAAGGCAAAGTCGGAACCATGCACTTTGGCGATCCCGAACTGATGATGTACCCCTCCGGCCCGCTGGTGGTGGAAGATTGCCACATCTACAACCAGACCGGCCGTGACAACACCGATGCGATCTATATTCAGTCGATTCACCCATTTGTCGTGCGTAACTGCCGGGTGGAAAACTGGAAGATGGACTCACTGCTGGATTTGGGCTTCCGTGACACGCTTGGAAAAAATTACCAGGATGCCAAGCTGGCCAACCATGGGGCGATGGGGCTGGTCGAACACTGCCAGTTCGGCGACGGCTTTATCAAAATCAGTGTCGGGGCTGGCGGCGGAATTGTCATGCGTCACAATATCTTCAACGATGCCTGGCTGATGCCCTATATCTTCGACGGCGGCAACTGGTACATCCTCAACAACCAGTTCAACAACGTCACCGGCCCACTGGTGTCCGGTCGTGATGGCCGCACCAACGGCTGGGCCCCCAAAGAAGGTATGTTCATGCGCGGCGGCCAAGTGGTCTGGCGGAACAACCCCATCACCCTGGCTGACGCCAAACGCAACCCCGTTCTGTTCATGGCCAACCCCAACGGCCCCAAGGATTATCACCCGGTCAATTCCGATGATCCGCAATTGTCCGACGTTCGTGATGATGACCCGCTTGCAAAGCTGCCTTCGCCACTGTTGCCCGCTGTCGGCCTCGCCCCTGGCCTGACGGGACCGGTTGGTCCCAGACGATAAAACGGCTTCAAGCTCTAGCCACGGGTGGCAACCTGCGGTGATGACGCGGATAACCTCCCTTTTTTCAAAACAGCATGATGACCGTGAAATCACAAAAGCGATAGCACTTAAAGGCATCGTGCATCAAGTTGGTGAGGGAACGGTATTTTACTTGCATCGACCCTGCGGGAAGACCGCTCCTTTACGCTCGTGGCTCGTCCATGCGTTTGCCCATACCGGCCGCTGATTTTTCTACCCAAACCCACGTCGATTGACTACAATACCCATCTATGCAAACAACAGGGCGCGATAGCTTTGGTTCCCGTTGCACCATCGCAAACACCGGTGTGTCATGCCCCCGCCGAATCGCGGTCAAGGGTAAGGCGGTGAGTTGTTTGCAACGTACCACGCAAGGGTGACTGACATCGACTCGCTTGCATTAGCCGGTGCTCAGGCTGGTGATGCCGCGGGTTTATCAGGGGCAGGGCAGCCCCTTTATCAAGGATGCACTATGAAGGACCTGGAATTGCTTTCGACGATTCAATCCCCCGCTGACCTCAAAAAGCTCGCCATCGATCAGTTGCCGCAGTTGGCCGAGGAAATGCGCCAGGTCATTTGCCAATCGGTGTCGCGGGCCGGGGGTCACCTTGCCCCGAACCTGGGTGTTGTTGAACTGAGCATCGCATTGCATTACGTTTTTGACTTCGGTTCCGACCGACTGCTTTTTGACGTTGGTCACCAGTGCTACTCCCACAAACTGCTCACCGGCCGATTGCCCTTGTTTGATAAGTTGCGTCAAGCCGGGGGCGCAGCCGGGTTCCCCGAACCGCGTGAATCGCACTTTGACCTGTTTTCCGTCGGCCATGCGGGGACAGCGATTTCGACAGCCGTGGGCATGGCCCGTGGTGACAGCATCAATGGTGAAACCAATCGTCGGGTCGTGTCCATCATCGGGGACTCGTCCATCGTCAACGGTTTGGCGATGGAAGGCTTGAACAACGCCGGCACCTTGAAACGTCAATTCCTTGTCGTACTTAACGACAACGGCATGTCGATCGCCAAGCCTCAGGGTGCCGTCTCGCAATATTTTGACCGGGTGCGCGTCAGCAATGAATTTTCCGAATTCAAAAAACGCGCGCATGAGGTCATCAAACGACTGCCCTATGCCCAGGCTTTGGAACACTGGTCGCAACAGGCCGGCGAAGCGATCAAAGCAGCGATCATGCCCGGGCACATGTTCGAACAGTTCGGCCTGGTCTGCCTTGGGCCGATCGATGGCCATGATCTGCCCACGCTGATCGACATGCTCAACGAGGTGAAGGATTACCCGCACCCGATTTTGCTGCATGTGAAAACCATCAAGGGCAAGGGCTTTGACTTTGCCACCGGTGACCCGACCAAGTTTCACTCGCCCAGTGCGTTCACCGTGCAGGGCTGCCGGGTTGAATTGAAAAAATCAGGGCGTGCGTTCACCACCGCCTTTGCCGATGCCATGAACGAGCTGATGAAGCGGGATGAAAAGGTGACTGCGGTGACTGCCGCGATGCCCGATGGTACGGGCCTGACCAAACTCATGGCCAACTTCCCCGACCGCGCCTTTGACACGGGCATCTGCGAAAGCCATGCGATGGACATGTGTGCCGGCATGGCCAAGTCCGGGTTGAAGCCGTTTATTGCGGTGTATTCGACCTTTGCCCAGCGAGCCTTGGACCAGGTGTTCCAGGAAATTTCACTGCAAGGGTTGCCCGTGCGCATCGTGCTGGACCGTGCGGGGTTTGTGGGTGAAGACGGGGCGGTGCATCACGGGTTTATGGATATTTCGATGTTCGCGCCGCTGCCGGGCGTGGTGATGCTGGCCGCCAGTGATGAGTCGAACCTCGTGGCAGCGCTCGAGTTTATGCGCCAGTACGACTCCGGTTGCACGGTGCTTCGCTACCCGCGCGCCAATGTGCCTGATCAAACGGTACAGGCCAAGGTTGAGCCGTATGTGCTGGGCAAGTCGGTGTTCATCACCCGCACCGGCGGCAAGGCGGACCCGCTGAGTGCAACAGGTCGCGCCAGCGATAAACCCAACCTGGCCATCATCGCCTATGGCACACAGGTGTACGAAGCATTCGATGCGATCACCAGGGAGCTGGATGCGCAAGGGTACGACATCGCGCTTTACGATGCACGCTTTGCCAAGCCGGTGGACATGGACTTGGTGCGCGGGCTGATCGAAGCGGGCATCCCGATGTTGACGGTGGAAGATCATATTGTGCGTGGCGGATTTGGTGCGTGCATTCTGGAAGCCTGCAACGATGCCGGTTTGCCGACGGATAAAATCACTCGCCTGGGCATGCCGGAAAAATGGATCACCCCTGACACCCGCAAGGCGCAATTGGCCGAGGTCGGATTGGATGCCGCAGGCATTGCGCGACGGGTTCGGTTGATCCTCGATGCCGGGGTCGGGGTGCCGATGGCCGCCCACCTGCCTGTGCATTCAACAAAACGGTAACAGCGCGACAAAGCCCCCGCGGGTTGCCACCCGCGGCTATGAAGAATCATCATGTGTAGCCAGAGGACAGAGGCATTCGACAAACGATGATTACTCGGTGTTCTTGCGTGGCCGATAAATGTCCAGGTAAAACTCCAGCGCATCGCGTCCCTGATAGGTTTTGGTGCGGGTGTGTTGAAAGCCGAAGCGGGTGAACACGTCCATCGTCGCCGAGCGTTCGTAGCGGGTGTCCAATATCACCTTGATATACCCGTGATAACGACAATGCTGGAGCGCAGTTTCGATCAGCCGGGCGGCGATGGTCTGATTGTGCTGATGATCGCGGGCCACACGCAGACGACGAATTTCAGCCGTGTGATTGTCGTCCTGCCCCACGGCGATCATGCCCAGCACCTGACCATTGACTTCGGCCACCCAAAAATGTGTTCGGCGATTGGCCAGGTACGCGGCTTTGATGTCTTCGATGTCGGCCCCGGTGTCGTTGGCAGCGATTTCACCGATGAGCAGGCCCGTGGTGTAAAGTTCATTCACCGCAGGCTGATCCGACAATTGAAACGAACGCACCATCGGATGATCCGCTGGATGCCTGACCCCTGTGTTGGTCGTGCCGAGGTTGGACATGCCCTGGTCCCTGATCGCTGCGGTCGTCAAACAAGCTCTGATGACTCCAATATAACCATTCGACCCGCCCTTCGTCCATGTCAGGCGATGCACGACTTCACGGTTCGGTCACTTCATAAAACGACAATTGATCGGTCTGCGTATCGAGCATGGCCACGCTGTAGGTTTGAGCACGGAACAAAGCTCCGGGGTTGATGATGCGGGTTTTGCCCTGTCGTTCATCACGCATGCGGTGGCTGTGGCCGTGCAGCAGGTAATCGACCTGATCGGACAGCGCCTTGCCCATGGCTTGCGGATCGTCGCCGTGCATGAAACGTATTTTTTTGCCGTCGATGAGCAATTCACCCACCGGGTGTGCCACATTCAGGCCCAGGTGCTGGGCGTAGCGGGTCATGCTGGCAGCGTCCCAATCGACATTGCCGAACACCAAATGCGCGGGGATTGGCTTATTGGGGGAACCGTTGGATGAGTGCTGAGCGAGCAGTTGGTCGAGCACTTCCATGGAGCCGATGTCGCCCAGGTGGATGAGTAATTCAGCGCCTTGAATTTGCAACGTGGTGACAGCCCGCCGGGTGGTACCGGCTCGGCCGTGCGAATCCGACAACAGACCAATTCTGGGCAAATGACAACCTCATGTGGACCTGACAGGTTGAGTGTATCCATCCCGATGAATCGATCAAGCAGCGAAAGGGTTTGTTTTTACCAGGGCTTTTGACGCCGTGCCCTTCAGGGCCGGATGGATTGATTCATATGCACCGTTCACACCGCCGAGGGCGGCGGTGCCACATCACAACATCACCAAATCACCAAATCGTTCCAACACATGCGTTATACTGATCAACTTCACCACCCGACCGGGGTTTGAGGATCGACTCCTTGAATATTGAAATCGAAGCGAAAATGCCCTTGAAGGACGCCGCCGTCCTTGAAGCCAGGCTGCAAAAACTGGGTGCCAAGCCTGGGCGATCGATCATTGAAATCAACACCTTTTTCGACACGCCGCAATCGGCCCTGCGTTCGGGCGATCAGGGTTTGCGTCTGCGCGTTGAACATGATCAGCACAACAAGGAACACCTTGTCACCCTTACGCACAAAGGCCCGCGTGCCCATGGCCGGGTGAAATCCCGCAGCGAAACCGAAGTGCGGGTCGATAGCGCCAAACAGGCTGCCCGCCTGCTCACCGCACTGGGTTATTCCCCCGTGTTCATGTTCGAAAAAAAACGGCGGCACTGGACGCTGGATGAATGCATCATTGCCATCGACACGTTGCCGCATCTGGGTGATTTTGTCGAAATCGAAGGCCCCAGCGAAGTGCAGGTGCTGGCCCTGCGCGACAAACTGCAAATGAATGATGCACCGCTTTTGCAGGCCAGTTACATTTCGATGCTGCTGACGTACCTCACTGAACACCACCTGGCGACCGACCGGGTTTCCTTCAACGGCCATGCAAAGTGAGTACCGGTCAACCGGTGTATGAAGTGCTTTGTCGGTGTCGGATGGCATGATCGTGGCTCGTCATAAAACCACCGACCGGCATAATCGTTACCGATGCCCCACCAACCCGGTACAAGTTGGTTTCTTTGTTTGCCATTTCTGCCAGTACATCATTAGCTTCAGGTAACCGCGTCGGCTCATGGAGATGAGCGACAACAGGGCGGTCGGGTGAAAGACCAGGGTTGGTTTGACTTAGCATCAAACCTTTGATCGGGGAGGCTGATCATGAAAACCATCGCGCTGCTGCTGCCTTGGCTGGGTATTTGGGCGGGCGTTTTGTATTTGGCGATCAACCCGGAATCGGGGTTGATGTACAACAACCCCATCACGGCCATCGGGCTGGGGCTGATCGGTCTGGGCATGATGATGGAAGCGCGCAAGCGACAAACCGTCCGACAGGCGGCAGCAGAAAGTCAACGCAGCGATATGTGACAGGGATTCACCCCGGTCCCATGGCGGTGATGCGGTCGCGTGGGGCGTCGATGCGGGTGATTTTCAGGCCGAAGTTTTCGCCGACCTTCACAGCCGACCCCTGACCAACGCGCTTGTTGTGTACCAGCAGATCAAGCTCGCTCTCGGAAGAACGGTTGAGTTCAAGGATCGCGCCGGGCCCAAGCGCCAGCACATCATCGACCGGCAGCGAGCGCTCGCCCACCTGCACGATCACCGGCACGCTCAGCTTGAAAATGGTTTTGAGTTCAGTGGCCATGCACATTACTTTATCGGCCAAATCAGGGTGTGTTCTGCAAGGACCGCGGGTTACCACCGGCGGCTATGCGGAAAAAACATTTCATCGTCGTGCGCCGATTTCATTGATTCATGAAATCTTCAACCCCGGACCTGACGACGGTTCAAGCAGTTCACGAGCCAACAGCAGACTGCGCCCCACAAACAAGGCAGCAACGAACAAGGCCAGGGTCAGCCCCGATTGCCAATAAAGCCCTGCACCGACCAGCCAACCGGCATCATAGAAGATTAACCAGATCAGGCCCCATCGGCCATACCTTCGCCCCATGCCGCGTTTTTCACGCATCGGTCGCACTTGTCGCACCCCTTTCAAAGTGATCAGCGCAAACACCACAATGAAAACCATCGGCCAAAGCCAAAGGTTGTAGTCGCTGACCAGGGAGCGCACTTCATGCCAGCGCATCCAGCCGATCATGAGCAGACTGATGAACAACCAGCCCACGGTGATGACCCACCAGTGCCCGCCTTCGAGTCGGGGGCGTTTGCCTTCCAGGCGATGTGCGATCGAGGTGGTGATCAGCAGGTGCGTCAGTGCCAGCCAGATCGGCCAAAGGTAGATCGCCTGCGGGTGGGCAAGCAGCATCATCACCACGCGTACCAAACCCAGCGTCAATACCCCCACCCCCGGCAGATATTTGCCCATCGCACTGTAAAACACCAAACCAAATGCAGCCAGCAAACAGAGTACAGCCGGCAGCAACCCCAATAACACCGCGCCCAGCAAAGCAACCAATAACCCGATCACCGCCAGGCTCACCGCCCCACGCAAACTGACCCGACCTGCTGCCACCGGGCGCTGCGGGCTGAACACGCGATCATGGCGAACATCCAGCGCATCGTTGATGGCCATGCCGTAAACGTGCAGCCCCCCGGCTGCGAATGTCGCAAACAACAACGTCATCGGCAGCGACCAGCTAAACATCGGCCCAAGTTCCGGGCGCAACGGCAACTCCAACCCGTGCCCCAGAAACACCATCACCCATGTGCCGCTGAGGGTGGGGAATAAAAGCTCCAACCGCACCAGTTGAATGAGGTCGATGAGTTTACGCACCCGCTGAGTCATGATGCTGATATTAACCGGGAACTCCCGGAAGTGGTTGAGTGGTCCAGTGACGTAGACGCCGTGCCCTTTAGGGCCGGGTGGCTGTGTGTATCATCCGGGGCTAAACCCCTCGGCGTCAGTTGGTGGATAAGCACGGAAAATCAACGCGCCCTGTCGGTGGTGCGATGGCAGTGCCGATTCATGACACGATCAGTTCATAGGTTTTACCCGCCAGGGCGGCAAAGCTCACGGAACCATCGGGGTTTTGCACCCAAGTCACCGGCTCATCGGCACTCATCAGGCGGCGTAAACGAGCGTTCGTCGGCAGAATCAGCGTCAGGCTGTCACTACGATCAGCCTTGATCGTCGCTGCCTGGAGTTTGCCTTTGTTCCAGCGCATGCTCAGGGTGAACCCCCCACGCGCCCGCAGACCGCTGCATTGGCCCTGGCTCCAGGCCTTGGGTAACGCTGGCAGGAGCGCCACGGTGAACCCTTCATGATGGGGCGAGGTTTCATGCGATTGGAGCAACATTTCCGCGATACCGGCTCCTCCGCCGAAGTTGCCGTCGATCTGAAACGGCGGGTGATCGTCAAACATATTGGATAGTGTCGCTTTGCGTAACAACGTCAACATCATGGCGTGAGCTTTTTCCGGTTCCAGCAGTCGTGCCCACATGTTGATGATCCAGGCGGCGCTCCAGCCGGTGTGTCCGCCGCCGTGTTGCAGACGACGCTTGAGGGTCACTTGCGCGGCCTGTGCCAGTTCGGGCGTCAGGCGGGGACTGATTTGCGTCCCGGGGTGCAGCCCGAAAAGATGTGAAATATGACGATGACCCAGTTCGATTTCGTCGTAATCCTCCAACCATTCCTGAATCTGCCCATGCTGGCCGACCTGATGCCCGGGCAGTTTGGCAATCGCCTGCTCCAGTTGACGACGCAGCCTGGCGTCGGTTTGCAAAACGGTCGCGGCAGCCACGGTGTGTGAAAATAATTCGCGCAAAATCTGGTTGTCCATGGTGCAGCCCATGGTCAGTTGACCCACGGAACCATTCTTCATCCGAAAGCGGTTTTCAGGGCTGCTCGACGGACCGCAAAGCAAACGTCCCTGATCGTCCTCCACCAGGTAATCCAGAAAAAATTCACAAGCCCCCTTCATCAGCGGATACCCGGTGTCACGCAGAAAGTTTTCATCATGCGTGTAGAGATAGTGTTCCCACAGGTGGTCGCACAGCCAGGCTCCACCCATCGGCCAAAGCCCGCAAGACACCCCGTCCCCCGGCGCGGTAAAACCCCAGGGGTCGGAAATGTGATGCAGCACCCACCCTCGGCAACCATAATGAACCTTCGCCGTGCGACGGCCCGGCTTGACCAGTGATTTCAGCCAGGCGAACAACGGCTGGGTCAATTCCGACAGGTTGGCGACTTCCGCCTGCCAGTAGTTCATCTGCACATTGATGTTGGTGTGGTAGTCAGCGTTCCAGGCCGGGGTCATGCTGTCGTTCCAGATGCCCTGCAAATTCGCTGGCAGCGTGCCCGGTCTGGAACAGGCAATCAGCAGATAACGGGCAAAATGAAAATACAGGGCGCACAAATCAGGATCGTCAGCCTGTTCATGTTCGCGCAATCGCTTCAAACGTTGATCGGTGGGCAACTTCAAGGCGGCACGGTCGGCGGGGGCGCTAGCCAGTGTCATACTCACGCGCTGGTGAAAGGGTTGGTAGTCCGCCAGGTGCTGTTGAAGCAGTTGCGCATAGGTTCGGCCTTTGAGCCTGCGCAGGTTGGACTGCACCTGGGCCTGGGGCGACTGCCCGGCAAAATCACTGGCAGCAGTGATGATGATCATCACTTCATCGGCTTGCTCGATCAGCAAACGATCACCGGCGGGAATGATTTGTCCGCCTTTGAGGGTCGCCTGCACCAGGGTTTGAAACTTGACGCCATATGCACCGCATTGGCCGTTCATGACCAGTTGCTGACGTTGGGCTTTGATGGTGGCGTCGATATGCCGGTGCAATTGCAGTGCGGTGTTGATGTGTTTGGCGCGATTGGCGGACAAGCGCATGACGATGGCCTGAGCCGGTTGACTGACAAACACTTCATGGCGATGGGTCACGCCGTCGAGGGTGAACTCACATCCAGCCGTGGCGGTGGACAGGTCCAGCCAGCGCTCGAAGTGTTTGACGGGTTTTTCACGGGTGGGCATCCGTGTGGGAAAACGCAGATAAAGGTTGCCCATCGTTTGATAGGGTTGGATACGGTTGGGCGTGGCCATCATCGTGTCCGCGGCCAGGGCTGCCGCGTCCCCCGATCGGCCTGCGAGCAACAGTTCCCGCACTCTCGGAAGCACCTTGAAAGCAAGGGGATTGTTACGCTCCCCGGGCGTGTGCGCCCAGAGCGTGTCCAGGTTGAGTTGCAGTTGTTCGTGCGTCGGATGACCGAAAAACATACAACCCAAAGAACCGTTGCCCAGCGGCAGCGCGGTGTTCCAATTCCATATGTTGGCGGGCTGGTCGTACCAAAGACGCAGTGTTTCTGTTTTCATGGCGTCACATGATAATCAACCAATGGTGGTATGAGTAACATGCTAGTGTATCATTGCATCTCGATTGATGGATATAGTTTTTTGAGCTTGACCCGG
>CAYRTH010000089.1:0-12510 GCA_964427135.1 uncultured Phycisphaeraceae bacterium | reverse complement strand
GCGGTCGCCGTCTCCGGTCCGGCGCTGTCGGTGCGCATGGGTGATCTTCCTTTGTGGAACGAGACCTTTCTCAAGGTGGACGACGCGACGGTGGTGGACCTGGGGCACGGCTATGGTGGCGTGCCCACCGAACTGACACGCACGATTTTCATTCCCTCGAACGCACGCAGTGCCACGACATTGCAGATTCACAATCCCGGTACACAGACTCTGTTTTTCGATGCCATTCAGATCGAACAGCGCACGCAACCGGATCGTCGCATGGAACTGGGGCTGCACACCGGTGTGGAACTGGCCTATGACAAAAAAACATCTTTCACCCCCGACATGGTGAAACCCTGGTCGGTCATGCGCTGCACCACGCGCACCTGGTGGATCGATTCGCCTGAAAAAGCAGATCGATGGAAACGCTACGATCAGCATGTGGAACGCTATCTGGCGCTGCATCCGAATCCGCAATTGATATTTGAAGGAACCCCGCCATGGGCGCCCATCAGTGAATCACGTTATCTTGCCGGCGGAGCGCGCAAACATATGACGCCGCCGGACACGGAAAAGTTCGCCCAGATGGTCGAACGCATTGTCAGCAAGTATGCCGATCGCGTGGCCGACTGGGAGATATGGAACGAGGCCAACATCCGTCATTTCTGGCAGGGCAGCCCGGATGAATATGCACAAATGTTTTTGCACATCGCCCCGATCGTGCGCCGACTTGATCCGCAGGCACGCATCATCGTCGCCGGCATGGCGGGAGTCGCCAGTAAAACCATTGATCCCTTCGTCATCGCCATGGTCGAAAGCGACGCTCTCAAACTGGCGGACCTGCTTCCCATCCATTGTTACGCACCAGCCGGGCAGTGGGATGTGCCCTACGGCTTGGTCGAAGGCCACCTGATGTCCCTGGGCAGCAACATTGAGGTGTACCCCAATGAACAGGGCTTCACCTGGAGAGGTGGTAAACCCGCACTCAGTGGTGCTGATGAAGCTGATCAGGCGCGGCTGCTGGACATCGGGACCGCTAGACTTTTCGCCAGCGGTGCCGCCAAAGTGACCAACTTCAACGGCGGCGGTGACGCCAACGATCTGGGCATCATCGACGAAAACGGACGAGCACGGCCTGCCTACGAAAGTTTCAGCGATTATCTGCACCTGGTGACCGGTGGGGCACGACGCATGGATATCGCCATGACCGGTCTGGATGATGCACCATTGGCAGGAGTATATGCCGCAGCCTCACGGCACGACGATGGTTCGATGACTTTGGTAATCAACCCCGCCGAGGTCGCCGCCCTGCAACCACGCGATAACCCGGACAGTCAATTCATCGCCGAGGAGCGCGGGCAGTGGAACGCCTTTTTCGGAACCAGTCAGTGGGAAGACGGTAAAGTCATCATTCGTCCCGCGGCGGACAAGGATTATGTGGGTTTTTATCGCAGGCTGGTGCTCGATCCGCAGACGCATCCGACCTTGCGCGTGGTAGTGCCTCAGGCGACGGGCAGGTGGACTCTGCAACTGAAATTCGCAGGCCCGGACAACCCCGTGCTCATCGACACCGACCAACCCGGCACCTTTGAACTGGCGTATGCCGAAAAACTTCAGGACCGCAGTGTCCGCCCGGTCGAAATCAGCTTCCGTGCCCATGGACGCGGCAGTCAATTGACCCTGGATGAATTAACGTTCCCTGCTCCGGCGATCGCCCGTGAACCAGTACGCATCGGTGTGAAAGTGATGTTGCCCTGTTCAACGGGAACGACCTATCAGGTCAGCACCCCTGGTCGCCCGGCAGTGCAACCGGTGCAAATGACCCCCCGTGGTTCGTGGGCCTTGGTTCAGGCGGTCATCGACGGACGCACCGTGATTCGTCTGACCCCGTAGAACCATCGGCATGACTTAACGCCATTGACGTGAATATTGGTTGCGGCTTATGAACTGATGCATGTCAACCATCACTTCGCACTGCGTTTGACCCGTCGCCAGCGTAAACGTGGCGCATCGCCCCACAACATTTCCAGGTCATAATGAACCCGGGCCAATTGTTCAAACACATGCACAACCACTTCACTGAAATCGGTGACGACCCATGATGATTTGCCGTCCACTTCACGTCCGAATCGCACCAGGCCGCGTTCCTGGCCCAGGGCCTGCACACTTTCGCCCATGGAGCGAATCTGCCGATCGGACGTGCCGGTGGCGATGACGACGTAATCGTTCATCTGACTTCGGCCACGCACATCCAGCACCACGATATCGGTGCAGTGCAGGTCACCCAGCAGCCGGGCTGCGTCGATGGCAAACTGCCTGAGTTGACGGTCGGACTTATTGCCAGGTTTGCGCAGGGTGCGTCGCTTTTTGGTGACGACCTGTGACGATGCGTTCGATGCGACCGAATCAGGGCCTGATACTGGTTGGTTCAAAGCGGGTTCCTCGTGGTTCACTTCAAGCATAGGCAACCAATGTCCAATGAAAAAGGGTCCAACCTTTGCGGGTCGGACCCATGCGTCATCATCGTTGATTCACCGGCTGGAGCAACATCAGGTTTAGCGTGCTCCGCGTGAACCGCCAAAGCCGCCACCGGGGCCACGACCACCACCGGGACCGCGACCACCACCACCGGGTCCACGCCCGCCAGCCGGACCACGTCCACCCCCACCGGGGCCGCGTCGCATCGGGCCGCCTTGCCCACCACCGGGACCACCCATGCCCGGTCCACCACCGGGGCCTTTGCGTTTGACAGGCATGATGCCCAGCGTGAGCATCTGCTGCCGCTTGATCGATTTGCGCATCGCGCGACGCTTGCGCTCACTGGGTTTTTCGTAATACCCCTGACGCTTGACGTCCTTGGTCAAACCTTCTTTTTCGCACAGCTTTTTGAAGCGGCGCAACATCTGTTCGACCGACTCACCCGCACGTGCCTTGATCCGAATCGCCATGAGTTTTCCTCTTTTAGGTTAAACGTAGCCCAACATTATGACGTGAAGCCCCGAGTGATGCAAACGGCTGGCAAATTGCCGCATCACCACTTGCGGTGGGGCAGGCGTCCCGCCTGTCAAATGAGCGACCAAGCCCATTTCGAACCTCACCCAGCATGAACATGCGCCTTCGGCTGATTGACAGGCCAGAGGCCTGCCCTACTCAGAACTGTGACCAAACCGCTCCTCAATGCGATGTTCGTTTTTCTTCCGAAGGGGCTTGTTCGATCACATCATCGACCAAACCATAATCCTTGGCTTCCTGCGCTGAAAAATAGCGATCACGTTCGCTGTCGGTTTCGACCTGTTCCGCGGTTTTGCCGGTGTGCTTGGCTAAAAGTTCGTTGATGGTGCGCTTGGATTTGAGGATTTCCTCCGCCTGAATTTTGATGTCGGAGGTCTGCCCGTACACTCCGCCAAACGGTTGGTGAATCATCACCTTGGCGTGTGGCAAAATGTAGCGTTTACCCTTGGTACCCGAGGCCAGCACGATCGCCCCGCCGCTCATCGCCCTGCCGATGCACACCGTCGAAACGTCACAGTTGAGGTAGCGGATGGTGTCGTAAATCGCCAGCGTGTCATCGACACTGCCTCCGGGCGAATTGATGTACAGGTTGATATCGACCTGCCGCTTCTGATTTTGCAGATAGAGCAATCGCATGATCACCCCCGTAGCTGAAACGTGATTGATTTCGCCCACCAGAAACACGATGCGATTTTCCAACAGCAACTCATCAATGGTCATCTCGCGGTAACGCTGCATCGGCGACTGCACCGAAGCGTGCATCGACATCATCGGCTGAGCCTGCGAATCCGGACGCAAAGCCGAGGCGAGGGACTGTGCGTAAGCATCGTGTATTGGCATGTTGGACCTCAATGGGTAATGGTTGCGAATCAAACTGTATGCCCTGATCATCGGCTGGGCATGATACTGGGCATTGGCATCGACATCCAACTACATCGGTAAACACATCGCATCACTCAACCGGCAAGCCATGAAACATCATGGCTGTGGCAGTGCAGAAGTTGAATCGGATGCATCCGCAGTTTCTCTTGAGCATCAGCGATCAGGCTGTACTGGAGGTTGCGTAACTGGCATCCGAAGCAATATGGCACGGACCTTTATCAGGACGAGTATTGAATCGTTCACTGGTCACCAGCGAATACATTGGCACCCGGCAAACGGCCCAGATGATATTGCATGATTGTCCATTGATGCCTCAAAGTCGTTCGGAGCCAGCCGTGGGTTTGCCAGCGGCGGGCGGAGGTGGACACGCTTGCCCTTGCCACATGAACCCGGCCATGGGCTTTGAGGCGCGACAGCATGGCGTAGTCCTCCATGGTCGGCTGGTCAGGGAAACCGCCACATTCCGTGTAGGTGTCGCGTGACATGAAGAAGGCTTGGTCCCCGTAGGGTCGCCCAAAGATACGGGCGCGAACATGGACGCCCAACTCGATGAGTCGTGGGGCCAAACCATGGGCATCGATGCGCAGTTCGAATGCGCCTGCGGAGACGCCTTGGCGTCGGAGCGTCTGTTGGACCACCGCAGCGTAACCAAACGGCAGGATCGTATCCGCGTGGAGGAAGAGTAGTGTGTCACTGTGAGCGTGAGCGGCGCCAAGATTGAGTTGCCTGCCGCGTGATGGCTGCGACTCCACCACTGTGATCCCGAATCGTCCTGCGATCTCGCGTGTGCGATCGGTGCTTTGGCCATCGACGACGATCGGCTGAATATTTTCCGTGGTGAAGACCGATGCAAGGGTTGCAGCAAGGTGGTCCTGTTCGTTGCGTGTGGGGATGATGACCGAAATGCGCGGGGGCTTGTCGGGCGGAGTCATACGTGCGGCTGCCCAGGTCGCCAAATCATCAGGGGTATCGACATCGGATAACTGTGGCAAGAGCGCGTAGCGCAGCCCCAGTCGTCGGCAGGCATCGAGGGTTTGATTGAGCACCTCAGGGCCACCCCAGGCGATATCGGTGAAAAGCTCGGGGTGATCGGACTTCACACCGATCAGGTAATAACCGCCATCGGTCGCCGGGCCGATGACAACATCGTGGGCATCCAGTGCGGCGAAAGCCTGGTTCAATCGCTCGGCATCGAGCAACGGGCAGTCGGTGCCGATGAGCACGACTTTGCCAGCATTGCCACGGATCGCTTCCGCTGCTGCGACACGGAGGCGGTTACCTAAATCGCCGGGGGCTTGTTCCTTATAGCAGAGGTCATCGCCGAACATCGCTGACATTTCAGATTGCGTGCCACCTGTGTATCGCAGTTGGGTCATGACGCTCCGGCGACTGCGCAGACGGCGGGAAGTTTCAACGGTGAAGCGGACAAGTTGCCGATGCAGCAGGGCTGCGCCGGTGGGGCCTAGCAAGGGAATCAAGCGGGTTTTGGCCTGGCCGGGCGTGGGGTAACGGGCGAAGATGATCAAACGGTCAGTGGTTGCGCTGGGTTGCGTCGACTTGGTGCGCAATGATTCACGGAAAATAGTGCTGATGATTTTGGTGCCGGCGCCGAAGACGCCGCGAATGGTGCCGGAAATTTTGGACTTGCCGATGCGCCGGCGATAGCTGACAGGCACTTCGACTGCACGCATGCCCATCCGGGCGGCGCGAACCTGCATCTGCACCGTCCAGCCGAAGTCGCGGTCGTCCATCGCCAGATGTTGTAATGACGCATAACGGATGGCACGAAACGGGCCAAGGTCGCTGTGGCTCACCCCATAAAGCAGGCGGATCAAAGCACAGGCCAGGGCGTTGCCAAAACGTTGCTGCGGGGTCAGTGCGCCGGCCTCAGCACACCCCAGCACACGCGACCCAATGACCATGTCGGCCTCGTCGCGGGCAATCGGTTCTACCAGGTGGACCATTTCCTGCGGATGGTCGCTGAAGTCGCCGTCGATGAAGACCACAATGTCGGGGCGATCCAATGCGGCGATCCCCGCCAGGCAGGCAGCGCCATAACCACGATGCGGCTGATGCACGACCATCGCGCCATGCTGTTGGGCAAGTTGGGGGGTACGGTCGGTCGAGCCGTTGTCGGCGACGATGATTTGGGTGACCCAGGGGGGAATCGCGTCAATCACCTGAGCGATGGCGGATGCTTCGTTGAGTGCGGGAATGATGACGGCCACCTTCAAACCGGACGGGGGCTGCCAGGGGGCTGATGTCAGCGGAGCGGGTGTTTGTGTCGGACGATTCATGCTTCGTACTTCCAAAAAAAGCCACACCCAAATCGGGACGAATTGCACCCAAACCAGCACAAGGTCGAACCAAACGGTTTGGCCCAGCGCATGCAGCGGATGATAGAGGTAGTAAATCGGCAGAGTGATGGTCAACGCCAACAGGGACATCATCGGACGCAGCGCAAGCAGTGGCAAGAGCCAGAGCCAGTACCAGGGGAATTGCGTGGGTGAAAGCAGAAACAAGCCAGCGGTGATGGTGAGGGTGCTGTGCAGCAACCATGACGAAGCAGTGGCATGACGAAAGCGAATAATGCAACGCGCCAGCAGGAACAAGAGGATGGCAATGATGACCAGCCTGGCCAGCAGCCGTGCCTGATCGGGGAGCCAGAGGATGAAAAATTGGTAGAGAAGCTGATGGACTGAATCGTTCATCTGCCAGCGCTGGGTGTAAGCGACAAACCCACTGTCGCCATCGAGTCTGCCGACCAGCACAGGCCATAGCAGCAGGGAAAGGGATGCGATGAACAAGGTGATACCCAGCCAGCGTTGCCAAGGTGAACGCACGGGCATGCGGAGCAACAGCGGCAGCCAGAGTATCGGCCAGATTTTGGCGAGCACCGCCAGACTGAGCATGAGCATGGAGAGCGCCATGCGGTGATACACAGCAGCAAGCAGCACCAATAACAGAGTGGCAATCAGCACCAGTTCCATATGTCCGCTGTTGAATACTTCCTTGATGAGCAGCGGATTGAGCCAGTAGATGGCGATGCCGACCAGCATGGATTCAGGCTTGAGCTTGTGTAGCAATAACAGCAACAGCCCGAGGTTGCCGATGTCGAGCATGAGCCAGGTGCAGCGCAGGCCATCGAGGGAAAAGGGTTTGATCCAATGTGCGATTGCCAGGGCTGCCTGAGTGATGGGCGGGTAAATGGTGCGCAGGGTCGGATGGTTGATGCGTTCGATGACCACCCCGGCCTCGTGAGCCAGGGTTTGCAAGGGTGGCGGCAGGGTCTGCGGCTGGTAACGTACCTGATGCGGGCTGATGGCATAAGGGTTGTAACCAGCGGCGGTGACGGCCCCGTCCCAGAGGTAACGGTATGGATCGGTTTCCAGCACCGGCAACGAACCGAAATGACTCACACGCATCAACAAACCCGCCAGCAACACAGCCGTGAGCCAATACACTTGCAGAGGGCGATTTCGTAGCAGCCACACAGTCAACAGATACACAACCCCGGCGGCCATTTGCAACAGCACAAACGTCAGCACCGGCTTGTCGAGCACCTCTTTATCAAACTCAAACCAATGGCTCAAACCGGCCAACGTCACGGCCCAGACCACCAGCAACAACAGACACGCCACCAGCCAGTGAGTGTTGGATTGCCAAAGTCTCATCGGTAAGGTTCCAGCATCACCTGCGCCAGGCAAGGAACCGCGCCATGAGTGATTTGACGTTGGGGGTGAGTCGGGTGCGGTTGAAAGTGTCGCCGACACGTTTGATCACCTCGGCCTGGGTGGGGTAGGGATGAATGGTTTTGGCAATCGTACCCAGCCCGGCCCCGGCGTTCATCGCCAGGGTGATTTCCGAAATCATGTCACCGGCGTGACCAGCCACGAGCGTGGCTCCCACAATTTTGTCGGTGCCCTTGCGTACATGGACCTTGAGGAACCCCTCGTCTTCGCCGTCGAGGATGGCACGGTCAACATCCTTGAGTTCGATGGTGAAGGTCTGTACCGGGATGCCTGCAGCCTCGGCGTCGCGCTCGTACATGCCGACGTGGGCGATTTCCGGGTCGGTATAGGTGCACCAGGGAACGGTCAAAGCGCTGGCTTTGGCGCGACCGAAAAACAGCGCGTTTTGCAAAACGATGCGTGCCAGGGCGTCGGCAGTGTGCGTGAATTTGTATTTCGAACAGATATCACCAGCGGCATAAATGCGCGGGTTGGTCGTCTGTAAATGATCGTTCACCTGCACCCCCGCACGTTCATCAAACTGCACGCCCATGTTTTCGAGGTTCAGGCCCTGAACATTGGGCGCCCTGCCCACGGCCACGAGGATCGCGTCAACACGAAGTTCGTGGGTGGCATCGCCGGATTGCACGGTGACGATGCGCTGGTCGCCCTCACGTCGAACCATGGTGGTTTTGCTGTTCCATAGAATCGTCAGGCCGTCCTTGAGCAGGGATTTTTGCACAATGGCGGCGGCGTCGGCGTCCTCACGGATCAGCACGTGTTTGTCGGCTTCAACCAGCGTGACTTTGGAACCAAAACGGGCAAAGCACTGCGCCAGTTCACAGCCGATGGGGCCGCCCCCGATGACCGCAAGGCTCCGGGGTAATTCGGTCAATGAAAAAACCGTTTCATTGGTGAGGTAACCCGATTCAGCCAACCCTGGAATCGGTGGCGCCGCAGCGCGGGCACCCGTGGCGATGACCGCCCGGGCGAATTGAATTTGTTGACCACCGACCTCGACCGTGTTGGGGCCGCTGAATCGTGCGGAGCCAAGGTACACATCCACGCCCAGATTTTGGAAGCGATGCACCGAGTCATTGGGGGAGATGTGGGCACGCAGACGACGCATGCGCGACATGATGGCAGGGAAATCGACATCAACCGGGCCGTGGGTGGTGATGCCAAAGTCGCCAGCATGACGCACCGCATGCACCGCACGGGCGGCTCGAATCAGCGCTTTGGACGGCACGCAACCGACATTCAGACAATCACCACCCATCAAGTGCCTTTCGATTAGCGCCACTTTCGCACCAAGCCCCGCAGCACCGGCAGCCGTGACCAAGCCTGCTGTGCCCGCACCGAACACCACCAGGTTGTACCGTCCGCTGGGCGTGGGGTTCACCCAATCGGTCGGGTGCGTGTTCTGCTGCAATTGGCGGTTGTGTTCATCCAGCGGGAGCAGCGCGGGAATCATTGCACCATCCCTGGGTCCGGTCGGTGCGACAGAATCAACCTTGGAAAGAATCATGAGGGCGTCCTTCGAAAGCGTGTGAGAAGCGATTTCTGACGAGCCGCGACCGTCAGGGAGCGGTCTTCCCGTAGGCTCGAGCAGGTAAAGCACGGTTCAGCGTGGTGACTGTGTGTTGAGCGACCAGTCGTAATCGAGGAATTCAATTTTCAAGGCTGTCCCGGAAGCCACGACTTCCGCCAGCGGTGGTAATTGACTGGCCACGTAATCCAGCACACTCCCGCCAGCCTGTTCGAAGTCACCGGCAAACCAGTTGTACAACGCGGTCAACTTCACCACCTTGTTTTGCGGGTCGTATTGAAACCAGCGCTCACGGGTGTGCACATAACGTGACTGAGCGATCAACTGCTCCTCCAGCCGATCCGTTTGATACGCTTCAGTGCGCAATGGTGGGCAACCGATGGCTGCACACACCAGGGCAAAATGAATGCGCGGTTCGCGGAAGTGTGGCCTGATCTGTTCATGTTCGATCTGATCCAGGCTGTAAATCGTGCCCCCCAGATTCCAGCGTACCGCTTTCCAGCGCTGCGGGGCGGGGATGTCTTTGATCGACGCGACCGGGTAATGATCGATGATCAGACGGAGCGTGAAGGCGTTGTAGGCGTTGATCAGCAGCGTCAGGCGTTCGTCGCGCCCCATGTCATTGATCGGCGCTGAAGCCAGGGCGGTGATGTAACCATCCAGTGCTGCGGGATCGGCTTGAAGAGCGCGGTAATCGACCAGCCCCGCCTCATCGACATGTTTTTTCAACAGTGCGTCAAAAACGCTGTGATCGAAACGGGCGCCATCGGGTTTTTGGGCATAGGTTTCGCCCAGCGTCACAGCCGGGGGACCGAAAAGCCCGGCAATGCTGGCGCGGTTGGCATAAGCACAACCGGTACCCACCGCCATGGCCAGCGCAAAAAGCGCCATGAGCAGTGTGGCCACGATGCGCGGACGCGCTGGTTGAGCGGGTGCGGAGGTATCGGTCGGGGTTGGGGGAGCATCGGTCTGTAAAGTAGTGGCATCGGGCATGATGGTGTTCTCGCGGATAGCTTTGCGGGCAAGTCGGGTGACATACACAGTGACGGCGACCGTGGCCAACAAGCCGACCACCAGCAGCGCCCATTGGGCGGGGGATCGTGAGCTTTCACCGCCGGCGGCAGCCGCCAGTCCGGCGCGACCGGCATAACCCAGGTACACATACATGAACGTGCCGGGCATCATCGCCAGCCAACTGGTCAGCACATAGGGCCAGAACCCAATGGCCGTCAGACCAAACAGATAATTACCCAGGCTAAACGGCATGGCCGGTGACAGACGCAATAGCGCGATGATCTTCCAACCCCCTTGACCAATGGCACGATCGATGGCGGCAAAACGCGGATTCCCCGCAGACCATTGACGTACCGCATTTCGCGCCAGGTATCGACCGATCAGAAATGAAACCGCCGCAGCCGTGGTCGATGCCAGGGACACGACCACAAATCCCTCCAACAACCCGAACACCGCCCCGGCTGCGAGCGTCAGCGCCGAACCGGGAATAAAAAGCACCGCGGCTGCGATATAAACCACCCCAAAGAGCAACGGACCCCACACGCCCAACTGTTCCACCTGGGTCGCCAGCAAATTCACCAGCCGATCCACCGGCAGAAGTCGAACCAGCATCACCAGTGACACGAAAATTGTCGCCAGCGATGCCAACTTCACCCACCCAAGCCAGGGGGCGTTGGATGTCGCAGCCGATGTCGGCGGGCTGGTCGATGTGGTAGTGATCGAGGGCATGGTCAGTTCATCCTTTCAAGGCCATAAAGACGTCAACGGGTTTTCATCGCTCCGTGACTGTGATGAGATTTTCGATGTCAGTCAGTCGTATCAGGTCAGCGAACCCTTACACGAGGACCCGCAACCGGCCGTGCAACCAAAGCAATGCTCGCCCGTGGCGATGCGCCGCTGACGGTACTCGGACGGATCAAAGTTGCGGATATGCCGGACTGAACCGTTTACCGGCAGGCCGATGCCATAGTTGAAGTCGCAGTCGTAAATCTGCCCATCCCAGCCGACATGCAATTGATGGCGGCACATCACTTCCGCCAGCGTCGTCGGATTAAAGGCATCACGCAGAACCTGCGCATAACCTTCGGCTTTGCCGTCACGTTGCAAGTCGTGCAGGAACCGCCCGATGGGCATGTTGGTAATGGTGTAAAGCCGGTTGAAGCGGATGTCGAAGCGGTTGAACAATTCCACTCGGTATGATTCTTCGAGCTTCGCCTGCGGCGGCGGCAGGCTCGGACCACCTGGGTTGTAAACCAAGTCCAGTTGTAATCGCGGATCGGTCCCGTACCCCAACTGATTCAGGCACTTGATCACCTGGATGCTTTCAACATAGACATGCTTGCCCCGCTGTTTGTCCACGTTGGTTTCCAGGTAGCAGGGAAGCGATGCCACCAGATGCACACCGCGCTGGGCCAAATAATCAGGCATGTCAACAAAGCCCGGTTGCAGCATGATCGTCAGGTTCGTGCGGACGATCACGTGAAGCCCTTGCGCGATGGCGGCATCGACGAATCTGCCAAACAGCGGGTGCATCTCCGGCGCACCACCGGTGATGTCCATCGTCTTGGCCCCCGCGCGACCTGCCGCATCGAGCACCATCGCCATCGTTTCCCAGTTCATCTCCTCTTTGCGGGTTGGCGATGATTCCACGTGACAATGGTGACAAGCCAGATTACAGCGCAGGCCGATGTTGACCTGTACGGTATCAAGGGCGCTGCCGTACAGTTCATCGCCCAGATGCTCACGCACACGCTGGTCGAAATCGTTGGACGGCTTGGTAGGCCCCAGTGAATTGCAGATCGGCAGGGCAACAGTCATCGTTGAATGCTCCGATTCAGTTTGCTTGGTGAATCATGCTCGATCAGGCCGTAATGCACGTGAACCAAGAGATTAACAGCATTGGCCGCCACTACCTGCCACGGCTCTGCTGGAAGCGGGGGTGCAGTCGAAGGCTCGCTGGAGTCACCCAAGGATATTAGCTGGCTCCTATGCTTGATACAGGTAAGTCGGTGAAAGAATCAGGAACCTTACACCCAACCGTAGGGGCCGCTGAGTTCACCAATGTTCGAAACCTGTACGGTTCGATTTTCCAGTGGGGACGACTGCTGGACCCAACACTGCGTGCCCGTATCGAGTCATGACACAACCTCAAACGCCTAGGGCAATTCGCGTCATTTTCTGACCCCCTCTCCCTCCGGGAGAGGGTGGCCGAGTCCCCCGGGGGCGAGGCCGGGTGAGGGCGCACAGCGTCTTCATACTGTAAATCAAGCGTCATTCAAACATAAGCGACGCCCTCACTCTACCTGCGAAGCAGGTCTCCTGCCTCTCCCGGAGGGAGAG
>CAYRTH010000088.1:0-12535 GCA_964427135.1 uncultured Phycisphaeraceae bacterium | reverse complement strand
CTCTCCCCGTGGGAGAGGGTGGCCGAGTCATCGAGGCCGGGTGAGGGCCGATGAAGAAAAGACCTTGAAATATCGTATCTCCATGAACAATTCCGCCCTCATCCTCACCCCCACCACGGCGGGTCTTCGACTCTCCCGGGGGGAGAGGGGATTGTTCAGAGGGATCAATACCCGATCGGAGCAACCATGGCCCTTGTTCACTGTCACTTTCACTCGGAAACTTTGATGCAGGCCTGCTCGATGGATGTCATACTTCCGCAGGCCACCAGTTCCAAACAAATCGGCATGACCGGTTCAACCCGGCGACAGAAGCGAGGTCACCCAACCTTGTATCTGTTGCACGGGCTGTTGGATGACCACACCACCTGGCAGCGGCGCACCAGCATCGAGCGTTACGTGGCCCCCTTGGGTTTGGCGGTGGTCATGCCGACGGTGCAACGGGGGTTTTACACCGACATGCAGCATGGTTACCGTTACTGGTCGTTTGTCAGTGAGGAATTGCCTCGACTGGCGCAACAGTTTTTTAATCTGTCGGCCCACCGCGATGATAATTTCGTGGCTGGGTTGTCGATGGGGGGTTACGGTGCGATGAAACTGGGGCTGCGCTGCCCTGACAAATTTGCCGCAGCGGCCAGCTTGTCGGGGGCACTGGATGTCGGCCGATTGCTGCGGGAACCGGCGAAGGACGCATACAGACGACGTGAAATGGCGGACACATTTGGTACATATCGTCAATTTCACAATGGTGATAATGACCTGCTCGCATTGGCGACGCAGTTGTCAAAATCGGGTCAGAAGCAACCCAAGTTGTACGCCTGCTGCGGAACGGAAGATTTTTTGTATCGGGACAATCAGACGTTCCGCAAGCACGTGGCGGAAGCGGGATTGGAATTGACGTACGAAGAAGGACCAGGGACGCATGAATGGGGCTACTGGGATCGAATGATTCAGCGTATATTGGAGTGGTTGCCGTTGCCCAAAGGTTGAGTTCGTGCGTAAGGGCGATTTGTCAAAAAGGAAAAGGCATGTCCGACCACATTGGCCACATTGGAATCTGCGATGACTCGTTTCGTCTGGCGCAGGTGCATCCGGGGATTCACCCGCTTTTCAAGCAGGTGATGCAGACACACCGGGACGATGCCCACATGGGCAGCATCACCCGTTATGCGGACAAATGGTCAGCGATGATCATTGCGCAGGCGCGTGATCAGATGGAGCAACCGGAGGGACAACGCGACCCGCTGGCGTTGCGCAAACTGACGTTTGTGCTGGGGTCACTGACGCATCGGGCTGCGGATCGACTGACCAAGCCGATCACCAACTGCTGGTCTGGTCACCCCGACAACGAAACACACGACGGCGGAGGCATGGCCAACGAATCGAAAATTATGCAGGATATTTTCGTGTTCAAGGAAGTGTTCGCTTCGGGAAACGGTGATGTTACGACACCCTTCACACCACAGGTGATCGGATTGTGGGACGCAAAAGCACAAAATGAGTTTGAAGCGATGTACCGATTGCTGCTGCGTCGGGCACTGATTGCCATGCACACGATCAACCCGGATGCGGGGCACATTGATGAGTGGTTTGCCGGGTTTTTCAAAGGTTTGCAGACCTATCCGAAAAATTTGGAAATGTATGCGCGATTGGCCAAAGAATGGCCGGCGGACAAGGTGCGATTGTATCTGACCGAAAAACGCTTTTACCAGCGCGATGATGTGCTGATCGTACTGGCGCGTAAACTACAACAAGGCGGACAGGTCAGCGGCGATGAGGTGGTCGCTGCGCAATCGAAGACGGATACGTCGCACAGCCGATATGCCCGTGCCCTGGCCAAGGCGATTGATTACCTGTTGGCTGCGGGTGATTTGTATGAACGCAAGCTGACGGTGGAACAGGCGAAGGTGAAATTCGATGTGGGCGTTCCGGAACTTTCGTTGCAGGATTAATACCCATGCTCGCGGAATCGGATTTACTCTTCCAGCGGTTTACGATCCTTCAGGCGGTCATGACGGTCGCCTTGCTGGGGGTGATGGGTGTCTTTTTTCTGCTGTTATTGGGGCTGGCGCGGCGGCGATACATGCACCATCGTTTGAAAGAAAAACCCAGCGAGCCGTTGCCCGACATTTGGCGCGAATCGGGTCGCCGACTCAGCGAAAAAATCGACAAGGGGTTGGTTCAGGAAAACGACACCCCCGCCAAAGACGAGCCACCCCTTCGCCGTCCGACCTTTTTGGATGACTTGGACAAACTACCCCCGGATGCTCCGCCCCCGGAAGAACCTGATGATGACAAGGATTCGCCGCGCGGTGGTGACAAACCCAACTGACGAAGTAGCCAGCCTCAGTGGCGCCCCCGGCTGGGTGCACAAAGCCGTCGATGGCATCGACGGTCTGTTTTGATGGAGGAGTACATGAAGATACGAAGACGGCGGATACCATCCGCCGCTTTGTCAATCACACCGCCGAGGGCGGCGGTGCCACTTTTTTAGCCTTGGCACAACTGTGATGGGTGAACCGTGATTACAATTTGAGTCATGCCAACGCCTTCGCCAAGTTCATCATCAGCCAACCCGGTCGCTTTGATTACCGGTGGCGCCAAGCGCGTCGGTGCTGCGGTGTGTCTGGCGTTGGCGCAGGCGGGCTACGACATTGCTTTCACCTATCACCAAAGTGGGCCTGAAGCGCAGCAAATGTTACACAAGTTACAAGGGCTTGATTGCCGGGCAACGGCGATACGCATCAACCTGGCGCGACCTGATGCGGATGCACGCATTGAAACCGCATTACGTAAAAAATTCAATCGTTGTGATGTGCTGGTGAACAATGCGAGTGTGTATGAGGCGACGCCCTGGGGTGACATTGATACTGATATCGCTGATGCGCACTGGGCGGTGAATGCGCGGTTACCGATGATGCTGACACAGCGAATGTCGGCTTGGTTGGCGCAGTATGCAAGTGTTGATCAACCGGCAACACTGGGTCGGGTGATCAATTTGGTTGATATGCACGTGCTGGGGCAGCATCGTAAAAACTACGCAGCCTATGCAGCATCGAAGGCGGCGCTGGTTGAACTGACCTATTCGATGGCGCGTGAGTTGGCACCCAAAGTGACGGTCAATGCCATCGCACCCGGGGTGGTGGCGTGGGAACCAACTTTTACTTCAAAACAGCGTCGCGATTATTTGAAGCGTGTGCCCCTGCAACGGGCGGGCACCCCTGATGATGTGGCAACCACCGTGTTGTACCTGGTGCAGCAAGCCCACTACGTCACCGGGCAGGTGATTCGGCTCGATGGCGGACGATTGCTGACGTGATTCATCATGTTGCGTTCGATGAAAAATAAACGTTTTACATGAGTTGACGCCGAGCCCTTTAGGGCCGGATGATACATGCCGATCAATCCGGGGCTAAAGCCCTCGGCGTCGAGTATCAAAACCCGCCGCGCAGGGTGAAAAACACGAAGGGTTCATCGCTGAGTTTTTCAAACACATTGTCATCGCGGACATCAAAGCCGGTGGTAAGTTCCTGTCCGAAGGCGTAGCCGCCGCCGAGGGTGATGTCGAGGTTGGGCATGACCACCCAGCGAACACCGGCCAATACCCTTTGCATCTGAAAAAACAAGCGTGTGTCCGCTCGCTCCAATCGAAAGGCATCGGTTGAATCTTCATACCCGGCGAACACCGACAATTCTTTGGTGAAGTGATACGCCGCTTCAAAGTTCACATTGAAGGGCACAAAGTACCCGGCTCGCAAGGTCACCTGTTCCACCGGTCGCCAAATGATCATGCTCGTCGGCAGGCCCACGGCGTACATCAACTCCGGCGACAGGTTGTGCGTGAACACCGCATAGGGCAACGGCACATCAGGGAAAATCGAACGATTGCCGTTGTACGCCAGGCCGACGTCGAGGGTTTGTTTTTCAGTGATGGTCCAGCGTGCGTTGAGGGATGCTATGCCGTAAAACGCTTCGTGATTGTCGAAATGACCATCGGTGGCAATACCCAGTCCGCCGACCAGTGAAAGCGTCCAGTCGGGGGTGAGTTGGCCCAGTTGGACACCGGCTGCCAGGGCGATGTCGATGAAGCCCGAGGGTATTAAGGGATCGTTCAACCCGGTTTCCAAAGAATTGACCCGATACCCCAGGGAAAATTCAGGGTAGGTTTGCGACGTATCAAAACGCGCCCGCCCAGCCGATTCGTAACTTATCACCCGGGTGCGACGATCGGTTTGTTTGGTGTGACCGGTGTCCAAAAAAATCGGCTTGTCGAAACTTTGAAAATAGCCGGCATCTTCGCCCCAGGGTTGCAGCATCAGGTACGGGCTGGTGTCAGCCTGCACGGTGGAAAGCATGGTTCCGCAAACCGCAGCCATGATCGTCGATTGGAACGTTCGCATAAGGGCACTCTGTAAATGGGGTGGATGAAAAACCAACGGGTTACCCAAGCATTCGATTGTAGTCCAAGCACTGGTTTCAAGTATGTGATGCACGTTGCAAACGATCATTGATCGCCCGGCCTAAACCATCACCAGGCACACGCTGCGCCAAAATCATGTCGAGCTTCAAGGCATCAAGCCGATGCATCGCGGCAAACAGATTGGCGGCAGCCTCGCGCAAGTCACCGCTGGCGGACAGCACTTGGACGGCTGCAAACCCGTGGGTATCGTCCGGTGATTTGAACGCCAGCAAACCCGCCTGTATATCTGCCTTCAAATAGTCAGCAGGTGATTCATGTTCGTCGAGCAACACAAGTTTGGTGCGCGGAGCGTAATGTCGTGCCATCATGCCCGGGGCTTGCAAGGGGGTATTTTCACGAGCATTCAAGCCGACGCGCACCGGGCCGACGATTGCTTGAATTGACTCAAGCGACACGCCACCGGGTCGCAGCAGGGTGGGTGTATTGCCATCATCACCAAAGCTGATGACGGTTGATTCGACCCCGGTGGTACAGGGGCCGTCGTCAACGATCAGATCGATCAGCGAACCCAACCCATCGCGCACGTGCTGGGCGGTGGTCGGACTGATGTGGCCAAAACGATTGGCACTGGGCGCGGCCACGGGCACGGCTGCAAGTTCCAGCAGTTCACACGCGATCGGATGACTGGGTACACGCACCGCCACCGTGGGCAGGTCGGCTGTCACCAAATCAGGCACGTTCGCCCGTTTGGGTAACACCAGCGTCATCGGCCCCGGCCAAAAGGCCTTGGCCAACTGTTGCGCCATCGGCGGAAACTCGCTCACCAGTCGATCAACATCATCGACATGCGGGACATGCACGATCAAGGGGTCAAAGCGCGGCCGATTTTTGATTTCAAAAACCCGCGCCACAGCCTGTGGCAACAGGGCATTGGCACCCAGGCCGTACACCGTTTCGGTTGGAAACGCGACCACCCCGCCGCGGCGCAATAACTGGGCTGCATGTTCAATCACATTACGCGACATCGTGACAGTGTAACCGCAGGGTTGATGATGGTGGTTTACAATGCGGTGATGTTCAAGGGTCGCATCATTTTGGCCAGTCGTTCGCCCCGTCGTGCGCAGTTACTGGCGGAAGCCGGTTATCAGTTATTGCAGGTTGATCCGCCGTTTGCAGACCCGCCGCAACCGCCTCGAAAGTTGGCGGATCAATCACAAATCATCGCCTTGGCTTGTGAACTGGCACAATGCAAAGCACAAAGCCTTTTGCAGCACGATGGTTTTGTGATGCAGCCCGGTGATGTGTTGATTTCCGCTGACACAATTGTCATCGCCCCTGAGGGTGAATCGGGGTGTGAATTCGGGGGTGAACTGCTGGGTCAACCTGAAAATGCTGACGATGCTGCCCGCATGTTGAAATTATTGATGGGTCGCACCCATCAGGTGGTCACCGGTGTGACGATGATTTTTTTTGATCGGTTTGTGTCAACGCATTCACGCACAACTTCAACACCCAGCATCGAATCATTTGCTGACATCGCAAAAGTAACGATGGGTCCGGCTACACCCACATGGTTACAACAATACATTCAAGCCGGTCACTGGCACGGCAAAGCCGGTGGTTACAACCTAGCTGAACTGCGCGACATCGCAATCAAAGTCGAAGGCGACCCGACCACAGTCGTCGGTTTACCCATGCAGCAAATCAACGCACGCTTGTCGAAGGTGCTTTGATCGATGTGTCATGAACTTGAACCGCGCATCACTGTTACCATGTTGAACGCATGAATCGTCAGCAGCACCGCGACATCATCACCGGCAAAGATAACAGCACCACGGCTCAGTTCGCCCGTGTGAGCCTGCGCTTTGCCTCATGGTTTTACGGAGTCGGTGTTGGGCTGCGAAATCGCGCATTTGACAAAGGTTTTCGTAAAAGCATTCGACTACCGCACCCGGTGATCAGCGTGGGCAATTTGACAGCCGGGGGCACGGGTAAAACCCCGCATGTGCTTTGGGTGGTGCGTCAATTGCAAAGTATGAACCTTCACCCTGCGGTGTTGTTGCGTGGTTATGTGCCTTGCCATGCGCAAAAAACCGATGATCAGGGTTCCGATGAAACACTGTTGTTGCAGCAAACCCTTGGTGCGGAGGTGCCGGTGCAGGCCAACCCCGATCGTGTGCAAGGGGCAAAGCAAGCACTGCAACGCGATGCACAAGTGAATGCGTTCGTGCTCGATGATGGGTTTCAACATCGGCAGGTGCATCGTGATGTTGACCTGCTG
This sequence comes from uncultured Phycisphaeraceae bacterium, assembly GCA_964427135.1. Lineage (GTDB taxonomy): Bacteria > Planctomycetota > Phycisphaerae > Phycisphaerales > Phycisphaeraceae > JAJXSS01. The sequence goes on along the minus strand of CAYRTH010000088.1, from coordinate 5,837 downwards.
CTCATCGATGCCATCAGTCCGTTTGGTTTGGGGCGTTTGCTGCCTGCGGGGTTTCTGCGTGAACAGGTCGCCGGCGTGCGTCGCGCCCATGCCATCATCATCACTCGTAGCGACTTACTACCTGCTGATAAACTGGCGTCCCTCGAAAAACGTTTGCAGCAACTGGGGGTAACCAAGCAGGTGGTGATTGCAAACAGTGTCAGTCATTGGTCGGGGTTACTTGATGCACTGGGTCAACCACACGATTTGAACCAATTGCGTGACACCAAAATTGCAGCCGTGTGCGGCATCGGTAATCCGGTGCAATTCAAAATCATGCTCGGTCGTCACTTCACCCAGGTCGTCGGCCAGTATGAGTTGGAAGATCACCAACATTACACCCCGGCCCTGGTGAACCAAATCGTTGATCATGCGGTGAACCATGGGGCGCAGGCGTTGGTGCTGACGGAAAAAGATTGGGTGAAATGGCAGCCGGTGTCGGCGAACATGCACCTGTCATTGCCTGTGTACCGATTGAAGTTGGAAGTCAATATCACCCGTGATGAGGCTGCGCTGATATCGTTATTGCGCAATGCGTTTCAAACGAATCAAAGCCCGGGCATGAACAAGCCAATGATTTGAGGCACCAATCAGTCAAAGTTGCTTTATGCTATCTGCCATGCGTGAAGTTTCATCACAACCCGTGGTCCCCGAATTGATCGCCTTGCTCGACCGTTGGCGGCAGCGCAAGGTGGTGGTCATTGGTGATGTGATGCTCGATCACCTGGTCTTCGGCCACGCCGAGCGATTGGCCCCCGATGCGCCGGTGCCGGTGCTCAGTACGGTGCGTCATGAATACAAACCGGGGGGGGCATCGAATGTGTGCCTTGACTTGCGGGCTTTGCATTGCAAGGTCGAACTGCTTTCGGTGATGGGCGATGATCAGCCGGGCAAACAACTGCGCCAATCACTGCAACAAGCAGGCGTCGGCACATCAGGGTTGATGATCCAAAAGCATCGACCCACGACCGTCAAACAAAACCTCATCGGCCTGGCGCAGCATCGGCATCCGCAAAAAATGTTTCGTGTTGACAGCGAAACCCGTGAACCCATCAGTTCATCGCTCGCGCAACAATTGTTACAAAAAGCGGGCAAACTGATCAAGGGTGCCGACGCACTGTGTATTGAAGATTACAACAAGGGGTTGCTCACGCCGGAGGTATGCCACTCGTTGATTCAACTGGCAAGCAAGCATGATGTGCCGGTGATGGTGGACCCTGCCTTGATCGACGACTATGGCAAATATCATGGGGCCACGGTGATCACCCCCAATCGTTATGAAGCAGGCCGGGCGGTGGGCGGACGCCAATTCACTGGTTCATTTGACTCTGATATATCGGTGTTGCATAACACGGCACGCAAACTGCAAAAACAACTCAACCTTGAAGCCGTGGTACTCACGCTTGATAAACATGGCTGCCTGCTGCTCGAATCGTCCAACAAACCGCTGCATCTACCGACTACAGCACAGCAGGTGTACGATGTGACCGGGGCTGGCGACATAGTACTGGCCATGCTCACGGCTGCGCGTGCCAACGGGGCCACCTGGGTACAAGCAACTCATTTGGCAAACTTTGCAGCGGGATTGGAAGTGCAACGTTTTGGGTGCGTACCGATTGAGTTGGATGAAGTGTTGGTAACACTGCTTGCGATGCAACGACAAGCGCAGGGTAAGTTGCGCAGCCTCGCTGAGTTGTTGCCCGAACTCAAAGCCCTGCGCGGGCAGGGTCAGAAAGTCGCCTTTACCAACGGGTGTTTTGATGTGCTGCACGCCGGTCACGTGGCTTACCTGCGCCAAGCCCGGCAAACGGCTGACCTGCTGGTCGTGGGCTTGAACAGTGACGCTTCGATCAAGCGACTCAAAGGTCCGACGCGACCGGTGAACGAGCAAACTGATCGCGTGCTGGTGATGTCGGAACTGGCATGTATCGATTACGTGGTGGTGTTTGACGAGGACACACCGATGAAGTTGATTCGTGCCATCAAGCCTGATGTGCTCGTGAAGGGGGCGGACTATCAGAAGCATCAGGTGGTCGGGGCGGACAGCGTTGAAAAAGCAGGGGGCAAAGTGGTGCTGGTCCCGTTGGTGCAGGGTCGCAGTACGACCAACATTTTGCGCAAACTCGAAGCATCGGCCTAACATCATCAGCACGAATAGCACAACCCATGGTTCTGTGAACAAAATGGTTGGCTACTTGTTACAGCGATTCAACCCGGGCTAAAGCCCACGGCGTCACGAAGAACGGTCATACAAAAAAGGAGGTACGCTCGTGAGTCAAGCCCTTAACACCAGTGAAATCACCGACCAATTGCAGCATTTACCAGGCTGGTCGCTCACCGACAAGGGCGATGCGATTCGCAAAACCTACCCCTTCACCAATTTCAAGGAAGCGATGAGTTTTCTGGTGCGTGTGGCTTTCGAAGCCGAGGCCATGAACCATCACCCGCACATCGAAAATGTGTATCGCACCGTCACCCTCACCCTCAACACCCACGACGTCGGCGGCAAGGTCACCATGAAAGACATCGACATGGCCAATGCCATTGAAAAATTCAACTGGTTGAGGTGACTATGAACCGACACGACCGTTGGGTTGCCGCTGATGGATTGAACGAGCAGTGACCGCCCCCCCCGGTTTGAGGGAGCGGTCTTCACGTAACGTCGATGCAGAAAAAATCGCTCCCTCACGGTCGCGGCTCGTCAATGCGTTTTGATACTTGCCCGCAGGGTGATTCGAAGGTATCTTTGAAACTTCACGCGCTGGCGGCGGCCACCTGTTGGCCCATGGGTGATGATGACGGTTTTTCGCCCACCTTGACCGCGGTTTCGACCCCGTCCGGCGGAACGTTCATCGGTTTGTTTTCCCGCAACAAGGGTCACCCGCATCGCCCCGTTTGGACCTGCCAACACCACCATGCTGGAATCGTCATCATGCGTTTGACGGACATCCTTCGCCCTGATTGTTTGAAAGTGCCGCTGCTGGCCACCGCCAAGCAGGACGCGATTTTTGAACTGGTGGACCTGCTGGCTGACACAGGCGTCATCTCCGAGCGCGACGAACTCAAGGCCACCGTCTGGCAACGTGAAACCACCCGTACCACCGGCATCGGTCACGGCGTGGCCATCCCGCATGGCAAAACCTCCGCCGCCAAGTCCCTGGTATTGGCCATCGGCAAAGCAGCGCAACCGATTGAATTCGCCGCCATCGACGGCCGACCGGTCGAATTGATTTTTTTACTGGTCAGTCCGCCCGATCAGACCGGCCCGCACATTCAGGCCCTGGCGGGCATCAGCCGAATGCTTACCGATGCAACCTTTCGCGCCGCCGTGCGTTCAGCCACCACCGCAACCGACCTTTACAAACTGATCGTCGATCATGAAATCAAACAGGTCGTGCCCGGGTGAAGTTAAGCCGACACTTCACGACTCATCCGGGTGAATCACTTTCTGTGCGATCAACCAATCAAACTCATTGGTGATTTTGATGTTCATCGGTTCATCGTCCACCAGGTGAATGCGATACCCGCAGCGCACTGCCAAGTCGTTGATGCCCAGTTCATCGTTCTGGGCCTTCTGCGACATTTCCAGCAACTTCATCAGCAGCGGTCGTTGAAACGCATTGGGCGTATGCACCAATCGCAAGTGGCTGCGGGGTGTGCTGTCCACTCCCTTGTTACCCTCCAGCCGAACCACCGGCACAGGCGGACGACAACCGGCTGCCGCCACGCCATGCTCCGCCGCCGCCTCGATCACCTGTCGTATCAGCGTCGGGCTGGCAAAGGGTGCTGCGGCATCGACAATCACCAGCACAGGTTCATCACACTGTTGTAACGCAGCCGTCAACGTTGCCACGCGCGTGTTACCACCAATGACGATTTTCGCCAGGTGACCGACTTCGCGTTGTGCCAGTGCCAAGTGTTCCTCACACACACCCACGACGATGCTGCGCACCACCGGCTGGACTTTTTCCACGGCCAATCGCAACAGGGTTTTGCCCTGTAAACGTAAAAAAGCCTTGGGCCCCAGCCCCAGTCGAGTACCTTTGCCAGCTGCGGGTATCAACGCAGCTGCGAATGTCTGCTGAGTTGATTGCATCGTTAAGTCAGTTCCAACGAGCCGCGACCGTGAGGGAGCGGGTATTTGATTGTGTTTGGTCAACGGTGAATGAATCCTTGAAAGCCCACCAACATCAGCGCGTGAATGCGGTTTGCCCGGGCTGCAATCGTCGCCAAAGTGACAACATCCAATAGGGCAGATGATGCACCAAAGGCTGCTGATGCACGCGACTGGACCAAGCCTGATCCACCCATGTTGCATCGGCCGGGGATGGTTGCAATAGTGCGGTGATTTTGGCTGCGATGCGATCAGCGGCGCACCCATCACGCAGTTCTCCAAAAATACGATTGGCGTACAAGTGTCGTTGCGTTTGGTACTCACCGGGCTTTTGCAAACAGCGGCACAACGCATCAACGACCTGATCACCATGGCTGATGCGTGGGCCAAAGTCGCGCCAGGTCCATTCGATGCCATCGGGTTGATATGAACTGGGGTCGTTTGGTGCCTGCGGGTTGTCCACCAGTATCACCGGCCGATCCAGCGCCAGAAAAAAGAACATCACGCTCGATACGTCACTCATCAATACATCCGCCCGGTGCAACAACGGATAAATATCACTATGCGTATCGTTGACCAGATGCACCCCCGGCTGCTTTGCCAATTGTTGTGCGATGGCCCAGCCCCGCGGGTTATATTTGGCGGTGTGCGGATGCGGTTTGATGATGATGTTCAGGTCAGGGTGTTGTCTTCGTAACGGGACGATCCAGTCGGCGCCAATCGCATTGAGGGTACAAAGCAACGGGTTAAAGGTCGGGGCGATGAGCAGGGTTTTGCCAGCAGTTCGTTCAGGTGGATGTGTTGGGGGTTGAAACAGCGGGTCACTGCCGACAAAACCGGTGTGCCAGAAATCCAGACGGGGGGTCCATCCATGATCGATGCAATCCTGTTCTACCCAGGGGCTGGAAACGCAAACGAAATCGACCAGCGGCAGACACAGGCCGACATAATTTTTCTGACTGATGCCGTGACGGGTGTGTACGATCAGGGTTTGGGGTAAACGATGACGCAGGTGTTTGTCCGGTTTATCCGACACCACCAGCACCGCCGGCTTGAAGCGAATCACAGCTCGATGATCCTCGGTGAACAGACAATCAAAGCGATCGCGCAGCCGGGTATGAATCGGTGACAGTAATGGACGGTGAAACGGTTGTAGCACATGAAAAGCGATGCGCTGACTGGGTGGGCCGGGATCACGCATGACCAACATGATATGAATTGATTTTTGTTTTGTCGCACGGATCAAGGCAAAAAACACATGATTGCGAAAACCCAAGGTCATCCCCACTGACCTGTTCCACTCGCGGGGGCGGTCCAAATTGTCCGGCATCGCCCGTTTTCATCGGGAAATACGCTGCATTTCCAATGATAATGCTTGAGCAATCTTCCCAGGGCGACCCCAAGCTGCCTGCTGACCGCTGCCAGCGATCACTAACCCGGCCTCAGGGTCATAACCTTCCAGTCGCTCTGCCAAATCAGGGATGGACCCGCGATAAACAACTTGAGCAGTCTTACCACTAGCCGCAGCAGGGATAGAAATGTGCGAGTTTGCAAAAACCAGCGGTAAATCGAGCGAAAACAATTTTGTTTTCAGCGGGATAGGTCTCTGATTGTAGGTTTAAACTTTTGTAAGAGCCTGTATGAAAACCGCTATGCTGCGGGTTTGAGTCGGCGGACCATCAAA
>CAYRTH010000087.1:0-12820 GCA_964427135.1 uncultured Phycisphaeraceae bacterium | reverse complement strand
AGTGGCCGAGTGGCCGAGTGGCCGAGTGGCCGAGTGGCCGAGTGGCCGAGTGATTTTATCGATGGTGGGTGGAAGTGAACCATGGCCAAAGTCAAGCGATACGAAGACTTGATCGCTTGGCAAAAAAGCATGCAATTGGTGGTGGATGTGTATCGAGCGACAACAAAATTTCCAGCCGACGAACGGTTTGGGTTAACGCAACAACTGCGTCGTGCTGCGGTGAGTGTGCCTTCCAATATCGCCGAGGGTTGGGGCAGACGTTCACGGCTTGATCTGATTCGTTTTCTGGAATTAGCCCGAGGCTCATGCTATGAAGTTCAAACCCAACTGCGTATCGCCGAGCGTCTGACATACATGGAAAAGGATCATCCGATTCATGAATTGACCGCCGAGGTCGAGCGCGTGCTCACCGGATTGATTGAATCATTACGAGCCAAAGGTAGTCCAACCTGATTCTTAGCACTAGGCCACTTGGCCACTAGGCCACTTGGCCACTTCATTGAGGCCCAAATGAAAATCGAAACCAGCGAAATCGTCAATGTCATCAAACAGGAAGTCCAGCGCTACGCCACCCAACTCGACGTATCGCAGGTCGGGCAGGTGATCGAGGTCGGTGACGGCATCGCCCGCATCTACGGGTTGTCGCAGGCCATGGCCGGTGAAATGCTCGAGTTCGAAGCCGCCGGGGGTGAAAAAATTTCCGGGCAGGTGTTCAACCTCGAAAACGACATCGTCGGGGCGGTCATCTTCGGCGACTACCTCAAGGTCAGTGAAGGGGCGCAGGTGCGTTCCACCGGGCAATTGCTTTCCGTACCTGCGGGCGAAGGCATGCTGGGCCGGGTGGTCAATGCTTTGGGTGAACCCATCGACGGCAAAGGCCCGATCAAGAGTGCCGAACGACGCAAGGTGGACATCATCGCCCCGGGCATTGCCGAGCGTCAGCCGGTGAAGCAGCCGCTTCAAACAGGTATCAAGGCCATCGACAGCATGATTCCGATCGGTCGTGGTCAGCGTGAACTGATCATCGGTGACCGCAAGACCGGCAAGACCACCATCGCCATCGACACCATCATCAATCAGAAATACACGCATCAGACCGATCAGCCGGTGTTCTGCATTTACGTGGCGGTCGGGGGCAAGGAATCGACCGTCGCCGCCACGGTGGAAACGCTCAAAAAATACGGGGCGATGGACTACACCATCGTGGTCGTGGCCGGTTCCGCCGACGCCGCCCCGTTGCAATACATCGCGCCCTACACCGGCTGCACCCTGGGCGAATATTTCATGTGGCAGGGCAAACACGCCCTGTGCATTTACGATGACCTTTCCAAGCAGGCGGTGGCGTATCGACAGTTGTCCCTGTTGCTACGTCGTCCGCCGGGACGTGAGGCGTATCCGGGTGACGTATTTTACCTGCACAGCCGACTGCTGGAACGAGCGACGAAGCTCAGTGATGAAAACGGGGGCGGGTCGCTCACGGCTCTGCCCATCATCGAAACGCAGGAAGGCGATGTGTCGGCCTACATTCCAACCAACGTGATTTCCATCACCGATGGTCAGATTTATTTGCAGCCCGAACTATTTTTTGCGGGCGTTCGCCCTGCGGTGAACGTGGGTATCAGCGTCAGTCGCGTGGGTGGCAATGCCCAGATCAAAGCCATGAAACAGGTGGCCGGCTCGCTGCGACTGGACCTGGCGGCTTATCGTGAACTCGAAGCGTTTGCCCAGCTTGGTACCGAACTGGACAAGGCGACGCAAAAGCAACTGGACCGCGGGGCACGCATGGTGGAGTTGCTCAAACAGCCGCAGTATCAGCCGATGGACGTGGTGGACCAGGTGTTGCAGATTTTCGCCGCCAACAAGGGTTTGTTTGACGATCTGCCCATTGCGCAGGTGCAGCCGTTGGCCAAGGCACTGGTGGATCACTTTGCCGGTGCGGGCAAATTGCTGCGGGATGAATTGGTGAAAAAGCAGGCGTTCGACACGACGTTGGACGAAAAGATCATCGCCTCCATGCGTGAGTTCAAAACCACATGGGCGGCTGCGCACAAGGCCAAGTAAGAAGGGTCTGTTTCACAACGAGCCGCTTCATAACGAGCCGCGACCGTCAGGGAGCGGTCTTCTCATCGGGTCGATGCAGTTTAAACACCGCTCCCTCACGCCCCCGGGGGTCGCGGCTCGCTAAACCAAGCGCAAAGCAGCCATGGCTCAGTTTCAACGCATACTCACCTTGATCGTCGCCTTGCTGCTATTGGCAGGCGGTGTGTTCGTCGGTTGGACTTTTCATCAAACCGCCTGGGCCCCGGCTCGCTTCACCCATCAATCCACCGCCCTTCGCCTCGAAGAAATTCAGCGGCTGGCGGAACTGGTCGTGTTGCGCGTGCCCATCAGCGATGTGCAGACAGCGTCCCTGGCCGGGTTCACCGGTTCGACCAGCGTTGTGCTCATCGTCAAGGGCGATGTGGTGATCAGCACCGACCTGCGCCAGTCGCAGTTGCTGGATGTCAATGAACAAACCCGCACCGCGCGTTTGCTGTTGCCCCAACCGCTGGCTGGCCGACCACGCTTGGATCACCAGGGCACACGGGTGTATCGCGTTGATCGCACCGGTTTATGGGCGCTGTATCCCGGACAGGCTGCCGAGGGCACTGTCATCGACCGTGCCATGCAACAGGCACAGGGGTATCTGCAACAGGCTGCCGATCAACCGGCACTCATCAACCAGGCCCGCGATCAGACACAGTTGGTGCTCACCCGATTTTTCAATGCGATGCACTGGCAGGTGACGATCGAATTCCGCGATTGAAGAAGTGCTCAAGTGGTCGAGTGGTGGTGCGATATGAGATGTATAGCGCGGACGCTTTGCCTCGGCGGTTTTGACGCCGTGCCCTTCATGGCCGGATGTTTAAAGTATAAAAAAAAGGGCGAGCCGTCGGGTCAGCATGGGGGGGTCGGGAATGCTGATTCCAACGGGCTCGCCATGAACTATATCGCATTAAAGCATCGAAAGATTTGAAAGAATACGATCAGTATTTGCGATATCAGTCTTTTGCCTGAGTCTGATATTGTCGCACCGCGTTTTGTAACCGTTGACTGACCAAATCCCGCAATTTGGACGGTTTGAGTACTTTGACCTGATCCGCATACCCGCAGACCCACCAGCCGATTTCCGACAGACCATCGACATGAAACTTCATCAAACATCGGCCATCGCGGGTGATGGTGTGTTCTTGCGTCGGGTGCCAGCGAACCTCACTGACATTGGTCGCCACCATTGGTGTGAATTCCAGTTCCACGTGATACAGCTTACCCTCAGGGTTCAGTTGCCAGGCCAAGCCGAGTTTGTCGGAAACGTGAAACCGACGGGGGCGAGTGAACTTCACCTCCATCGGCGTAACCCTGATGAATCGCGCCAGCTTCAGCACCCGCACCTGGTCATACCGATGCACCCGACCCAGCACGTACCAGGCCCTGCCCGCAAAGTGCAACGCATACGGGTCCAGCAGACATCGCAACGGCTTATCTTCCGTCGGGCTTTGATACTCAAACTGGCATCGTCGCCTTTCATCGATACACCGCTGCAGCACCGGGTAAAACTCCGTTTCCTTTTCACTGGCGCACTGCGCTCCCGGATCGATCGACACGTTGGCCAAAAGATCGGAACAAGCCTGGCGAATCGGTTCAGGCACGGTCACCAGTAATTTGCTCACCGCGGAAAGTGCCTGCCCGATGTATGGCCGATCGCGCTGCGCCGCTGCCGTCTTGGTGATCAGCAGCAACCCCAGGGTTTCCGGCACGGACAGGTTCACCGCGGGAAGAAAGAAATGTTGTGCGATGCGATAGCCATGACCTTCCTTGAAATACACCGGCACACCGGCCACCTGCAGCATTTTCAAATCACGATACAACGTCCGCCGACTGATCCCCAATTCCGCCTGCAGTTCACGTCGATGCCTTGCCCTGCCGCTTTGCAGAATGGTGATCAGACGCAGCAAACGATGTATGCGCTGGGTTTCCATCAATGCATCAGTGTAGTCGCCTTCGAAAAAGATTGGAGGGTACCGGTGTCATAGGTGTGGCACTGGTTTTTCAAAGTCGGGTTACAGTGTGCCGTGTAAACACCGAGCCTTTCCAGGGCGTGGTTAGGGCGACCCAGGGATGAATCAGGGGTTGGTCGCAGCGACCGATTTCGGGGGTTCCGGGGCCGGGGGTCGGAGGTTCTTGGGGATAACCCAGCACAACTTTTCCATGATGCAAGGTTGTGGGCTGGGTTATCCATTGCGCACGGAATAGCGCGGCTGTGTGGCCGGTTGATGGTTGATGCGCCTATCGAGATTCTTCATAGCCGCGGGTGGCAACCCGCGGTCGGGGACTGGGCATACCTTACGCTAGCATCGTGCCGATGCCACCTGCTTGATATGTTGCGGAAGACCGCGGGATACCTCCCGCGGCTATGAAGCATGATTCCACGATGAGTCATGTAGCCCAGCCGCCCCCGGCTGGGTAGCAAAGCCGCCGATGTCATCGGCGGTCGTCTCGCATCGATACTGATCGCATGAAGACGGCGGATGCCATCCGCCGCTTTGGACCACACCGCCGAGGGCGGCAGTGCCACAGGGTCATACACACAGCTCCCGCTGCCCAGTTCATTGACTGCCATATCCAAGGTTACCAATCACGAATGAGGATTGTTGCCATTTTGTTACTATTGGAAAGAAGATAGCTTGGCATATCGTTCAAGGACAAAACCACTGTTTCTTCGTTATCATTAATCCAATCGCGAAACGGAACCACCCTCACATCCACAAAGAATGCATTTGCAGGTATTTCCACGCGATTGGTCGTCAGTATCGTATCCCCCACTTTGAGCACATAATCGCTGGTGGAAAGCGTGCCGCGTGTCGCGCTGCCTGACACGGAAAAATCGACAAAGAGCGGCTGATCCACCGCTCCGCTACGACTGATACGGAAAATGCCATGTTTTTCGTAGTAGGATGGTTCCCAAGCCTCGGCGACGATTGCGGCCACGCTGACGTTTGGATAGTTGTCCACCTTTACGTTGGTCTTGGTATCGTTATCCACCAGCACGATCACCGCCTGGCGCTGTGCCGTTGACTTGGGTAACTGGTAACCAGTGCCCCCAGCCAGATTGAATACCACATTTTCAAAGCTTTCCACCAAGCCATCGTTGACCGGCAAGACATGCACATCGACATGACTCATCCCCGCAGGAATGGTGACACTCTTGGCATTGATAGGCAGTAGCGTTCCGCCAACCATCATCAGATAGTCGCCTTTGGGGAAACTACCACGGACAGCCGGGCCGGCGGTGGTGAAGTTGATCGTCAGTGGACGGGTGGTTGGAGCATCGCCGGTACTCAGACGAACGATACCGATGTTGGGGTTCTCCGCCAACATGGTCTCGGCAGCGGTGGAATCAATACCATCAACGGTGACGGTGGGCAATGTACCCTTGCCACAGAGGGCGATGGTATAGTCCGACTCATCAAGGTCCTGATTGGCGATTTTCAACGTTGCTTGCCGGTGTCCCGCCGCCGAGGGCTTGAAAGTGACGGGAATGGTGACGATGTTGTCATCGGATTCGGTGATTTCACCCACCACAAAATCGTTCTTGTGGGAACCGAGAATGCGTACCGCTTCGGGGTGATCAAAATAAAGTTTGGTCCCTTGCGGGCCGAGGTTGTGCAGGGTGAAGTATTGGGTGACCTCCTCCCGTGTGGAAAGTGTTCCAAAGTCGGTGCCATCGTTCAGGCTGGGGGTTTTGTCGCCGTGAACGATGGGGACGCCCTTACCGCGCAGGTCGGCTTCGGGGTGCAAAAGATCAAACACCTTACATTGCATGATTAATGTGTCGTCATCTACCATTCGCTTTTCATACGGGGTAAGATTTGCATACGGTGGCTGGCCCCACCATGGATACCCTGGATAATAGTTGGCATAACTATTGGCAAAAAGGATTCGCTCTTCACCCAACTTCATATCCCATAATTTTAAGTTATATTCCTCGAATATATCATCAGCCCAAGGACGATACAGTATGGGGGAGGAACTCATCGCCGAAGACGAGTAAACCACCGTACCATCATTTTTCGTCAGCACCATATGCATCCGAAGTGCGGAACCGTGCGTTGCCTCGACCCCTGTCCCCTGACGAATCGTGACATAATCACTGTAGTAATCATAGTCGAATTCGATCATCCCTTTTGGTAAACGCCTGGAAACACCGGTGCCCTGAACGTTGAAACGGTACACCGGATGACCGGGATCGTTGCTATGGATTTCCACCGTGGCTCTGCGAACACCATCGGCTGTGGGATTAAACCGTAATTTCAACCGACGTGAACCATCCGCCTGCATATTATCAACGGTATCCACACTGAAATCTTTGGCAGCAGGTCCGGTGATGCCAACCGACGTATTTAAGGTATATTCGCCGACGTTGCGCAGTTCGAAGCTGCGCGTGAGCGAACCTCGATTAGTAGCCATGATGCCCAGGTCGGTAAAGTCGTCCCACGAGGGGGTGGTGTCGTTGTTGGCAATCCGCTGACCATTGCCGTAAACCGTCAACTGCGCCGGCATTTCGACTTTCCCCTGAACATTAAACCGCAACACCGGCTCCACCGGCGAATTGGTTGTGATGCGCACTTCCCCGGCCTTGATCCCCGGGCTGGTGGTAAGCATTCGAATGGAAAAAGCTGTTGATTTTCCTGGGGCTAAACGGGGCTGCGGTACCTGCGTGAGGATAAACCCATCGGGCAACAGAACATCCTGCAACAATAATTCCGAATCACCGACGTTGTAAACGAAAAGCTCCTTCGACTCCGTTGTTTCCCCCAAAAGGACTACGCCGTGATTGGTATGAGCATGCACTGTAGGCTGTCCAGAAGGAGAAACCAGCCGAACATCACCAATACCATCTTCAAAAGCGATGATCCCTTTGGCAGGTTGAGTGAAGAAGGGATTGGGGAGTGTAAACACATCGATACAATTGTTTTGATCGTTATGTGTTAAATTGTTTCGTCCACTGGAAAAAACCAGGGTACTTCCATCTGGCGAGAAACGATATGAGTCAACAAAGAACGGCGATGGATACCATCCTGATGAATAATAACCAGTCCACGTAACACGAATCGGCTCAAAACGCCCCGTTACTGTATCAAGAATCCCTCCATTGACATTATCATATAATCCACGTTGTTTTCCACTATCAAATGGATATACAACTCCATTATTGCTATAATAAGTACTGATAACAGCATAACGCCCATCGTAACTCATGCAAATAAAATCGCTGAAATAATCATGAATATCCGTACTCAGCGGATATAATACAGGGTTAAGCCATTGCCTTTTGCCAGTATGCAGATCGAAGAGATGGACTTCTTTAAAGTTACTATATTTACTATTATTGAGGATCACTGAAACCGTATTGCCATCGAAGGAAATCGTCGGTATCTGGTCAAAGTCCTTAGGACCGCTGATCTTCGCATCCATCCGACGCTCGATTCCCAACTCAAGGTCATAAACACGCAAAGAATAATCTAAGGAATATACATTGGTTCGATATAATGATTCCGTTGCGAAATAAACTAGGTATCGTCCGTCCCGAGTCATCGTCGGGTTATAAATCGAACAGTCGATTGTTTTATAATTCTGGCGATTAATCTGGTTCCAACCCAGATCGACCTGCTTGGTAAGGCCTGTTTCTTGATCGTAAACTAATAAACGATCAATTCTATGATCATAAGAAGAGTAACTCACGCTACTTCCAGTGTCATGATCAATCTGTTGATAAGCAATGTAACGACCATTACCACTGACCAATGCGTAAGAATTGATGACACCTTCCGACAACTGATCATCTCTGCTGATTCTGCGCGTTTGACGTGTTTGGCGATCATGCACAAATACATCGGTAACACCATTGGTATCTTGAAAGTCCAGATTTGAGGCATCACTTCTAAAAACGACATACCGACCGTCTTCACTAATTGACGGGCCAAAGCTATCACCGTTGGATTGGCTCCCATCAGAAGTAATACTCAATCGTACGGTGGTAAATTTTGGCGATCGCGAATAAATATATCCGAATACTGATTTGTATCATCAATCACCAGGTCTTCGGCTTTGCTTTCGAAACACACGTATCGCCCATCACCACTGATCGCTGGTGATTTGCTGTTACGAAAAGTGTCAGTACCTTGCGGTGTGACACTGATGAGCTCTATAAAGTGGTTACCATTATTCAGCGAATTCACAGCACCAACAACTGACACAAGCAACCTTCGGCTCTCCAGCGCCTCCAACGGCTGCCAGGGGGATGCCTGGCCCAGCGGCGCGCGGGTTGGGCGTTTGACGGATCGATGTTGTCGATGGGCGATGGATGCCAGCGCACGAGTCAACCACCCGGACCAGGAAGGACGATCAGCCATGGGAACCCCCCGCAGCAGGAATTGAGGTTTTGAATCCGCCCGAAGCGAAATCTCACGAGTAATATACCTGAAAATCTTCTGATTGGCTAGAGAAATTGCATGGACAACCTTCGAGCGATTCATCCGAGTTGTTAGGAATACGCTACGAAACTTCGGGGATCGGTTGCGAACCAATCTCGCTGAAATGAACAGGGGCACGGATCGCATGAAAACGGCGGATGCCATCCGCCGCTTTATCAAACCACAGCCGAGGGCGGCGGTGCCACAGGGGGCGGCGGTGCCATAATACACAGTCGCTGGGTGCCTGTGGCACGCTTTGGTGCCACAGGTTCATACCCACACAGCTTCCGCCGTCTGGCACCCGGCTTGTCACGCCTGAACTTGCTTGTCTTCAAGCAAGTTCAGGATGGTTTTCCCATCGTCAAGGGTGACATCGCTGGCACACCAGCAACAATACAGCATCTTTATCGCAACATCTGATCGTAAAGGGCTGCGTAGTTTGCGTGCATGTCGGATTGAGTAAAATGGGTCAGCAAACGCGCCCGGCCGGCGGAACCCATCCGCTGCCGCAAGGATGTGTCTTGGATCAACGTCAAAAGGTTGTTGGCCAAGGCGGGGGCATCGCGGCGCGGCGAAAGCAGGCCGGTGACTGAGTGTTGCACCACTTCGGGGTTGCCGCCCACGTCGGTGGCTGCAATCGGCAAAGCGCTGCCCATCGCTTCCAACAGCGTCACCGAAACGCCCTCGCTCAAACTCGATAACAAAAACAGATCGACCCCGGCCAGCAGTCGATGCACATCTTTGCGCACGCCCAGAAAACGTACTGATTCACTGATACCCAATTCGCGTACCAGCTTTTCAAGGGTAGGTCGTAATTCGCCGTCACCGACCAATAAAAGCGTTGCCTTCAAACCCGGCGCTTCGGCTGATATTTTTTGTTGCACCAAGGCCCAGGCTTTGATAGCCGTGGCGTGATCCTTCACCGGGTGAAAACGAGCCACCTGAGCGACCACAATTTCGTCATCAGCCAAACCGAGTTCAGCCCGCACCGCAGCGCGTTCATCAAGTCGCTGGCTCACGGGTTGAAACTGCTGCGGGTCGATGCCGTTGTAAATGACTTCGATACGCTTTTCAGGCAGCCCTTCATTGCTGACCAAGGCTTGCTTCACCCATGCGCCCACGGCTGTGACGCGGTCGTGTTTGCGAAGTAACCATTGATTGGCAAGTACACGCTTCAATTTCCGGAGGTCGGGGTAGTGCCGACCATGTTCGGTGAAAAGGATGGCGGGGTTGTTGGAAAAGCGTCGTGATAACGAGGCGTAAAAAAACGGGGTGTATTGATGGGCGTGCAGCAGGTTGATTTTTTCACGGCGTACCACTTCACGGATGTGAGCAGCGACCTTGAAATCGACGCCGGGTTTGCGCTGAAGGTCGATGACGGTGAAGCCTTCGGTTTGCAGTTGCTGACCCAGTGGGCCGACTTCATCGAGACAGAGAAAGACAAAGCGATAGCGATCGCGCAGTTGGCGTGACAGGGCTGCGGCCAACACTTCCGCCCCGGCCAGGTAAAGCCGATGGAGCACATGCGCGATGACGGGTTGCGGGTGGTTGATGCTCATCTTGGTTTTGACGTATTGATGCCTGCTTCACCTGTTGTTCGGCCATCATCACTCCGCACCCTTGGCACACAGCGTACCGCGCCATAAGTGGTGTGTGGCCTTGGACCATCGCATTTCAGTGGTTTGCCTTGATGGGATGGGGGGTTGGTGAAATCCGGCACGGGTGACTTCGTCTTTATTGGAGCCAGCCTGGAGCGAAGGCAATCATAAGTGATCAGGGAAATCATTGACTTGGTGAAGCTGGGTGGGTAGTTTGTGGAGCACAGGTCCAACAACTCCTTTTTTTTCGGGAACAGATATATGTCACAAGTTCCTTGGCGCGTGTGTGGGGCTATTTGTTTATGTCTGGCGTGGGTACTTTGCTTGGGTGGGTGTCATGAACATCGTGTGCAGCCCAAGGAAGCGCAGGACATCGTTGAGCCGATGTTCGAGGCTTACGGTGCGCAGACCGATCCGGCTGCGCAGCTGCCGCGGGCGTTTGTGCCGATCCCCGAACCATCGATTGTGGAATCGGGGGACTATGCCACGCTGGTTTACACCTGCAAATACACACGCTGCGAGATCATGCGCGAAGCCATTGAGGGTATGACGAGCCTGGAAGGGGTGGTGCAGGCCAGCACGATGCTCAACGCGGTGATCGTGAAGGATCAGAAGGACCGCATTCGTTCGGTGCTGGCGCTGTTGGAAAGTTTGGACCGTGAAGTGCCGCAGGTGCTGGTGGAAGCAAGGGTGGTCGAGGTGTCGCTGGACAGTGACCTCGAATACGAAATTGAAAACCTGTTCAAATACAAAAACGGGACGTTCAACCTGGAAAAAGGCGGGGTGAGCATCGATACCCCCGGTGCCAACCCGACGGTGGGGCAGGGCATGGTGGTCACGATGCAACCCTGGGTGGCGGCACAGGGGCAACTGGACCTGGCCATTCGTTTGCTATTGACGCGGGGCAAGGCCAAGTTGCTGTCGTCGCCGAACCTGCTGGTGAGTCTGGGCAACGAGGCAAGCATCATCACGGGTGAAGAGGTGCCGGTGCAGACAGCCACGGTGGTTTCGGGTTCGGTCAGCACCACCACGCAGTTCAAACGGGTGGGTATCAAGCTGCGGGTCAAGCCGTTGCAAATCACCGGCGACACGGCGCAACTGGAAATCAACCCGGAAGTGTCGGCGGTCACCGGGTTCACCTCCCCCGGCCCCGGTGGTGTGGCCAACCCCATCGTCGCCATTCGTAATGTCAGTTCGATACTCACGATCAAGGACGGCGAAGTGCTCACCATCGGCGGACTGTTACGCAGTGAGGAACGCGATCAGAATCGCAAAGTGCCGGGCTTGGGGGATGTGCCTGTTTTGGGACTGGCGTTTCAGGGGACACGGTTGCAGGCCAACCGAACGCAACTGATTTTCTTTTTACGAGTGAATATTTTGGATCGCGGGCAGGCACATGGTGTGCGCATTCATCGGCCGGGATCGAGCCTGGATGCGACACTTCGTGGACCGGCGACGCTGTCCGGACCCGATGAGTCGAAACCGGATACGCCGGACGCAGGCGCAGCGGAAGTGCAACCAGCGCAGAGCGGGAGGCCTTGATATGAGCTGGCGCAAGGCGATCATCGGCATCATCATCGTCACGGCCATCGGTGCGACTGGCGGAACAGGCTGGTATTACCAGTGGCTGCCATGGGGCGGCGTTGATGCTGACAAGGCTGATGACGAGGCACGCGCTGCAGCCCGGTATCACAGGGTTGCCCCGATGGACATGGTGCTGGGGCTGACGGAGTATGGCTCACTGCGGGCGGCCAATCATCACAAAATCATCAATGAGTTGGAAAGCCGGGCGAAAATTGCCTGGTTGGTGAAGGAGGGCACGGTCGTCGCCAAGGGTGAAAAAGTACTCGAATACGAAAACAAGGAATTCAAGGACAAACTCACCGAAGCGCAGAGCCAGGTGGAGCAGGCGACCAAGGAGCTGGCGATCGCGCTGGAAAACGTAAAAATCGAGGAGTCATCGGGCAAATCGAGTTTGAATTCCGCTCAATTGGAACTACAACGCGCCCGTGAAGCCTTGAAGAAATACCTGGACCTGGAAGCCCCGAAAAAGTTCAAGGATTTGGATGCCGAGGTGAATAAGGCCCGCACCGATGTGGCGGAAGCTGAAAAAAACCTGAGCGAAGTTCGGCGGAAGTCGGAAGGTGATTTTTTCATCGAGGAAGACCAGCGACGCGACCTGGACAAACAGATCAACAACGCCCGGACCAATGTTCTGGCAAAAAAGCGCACCCTTGAAGGCAGCCTGCTGCAACAGAAAATTTACCGGGGTTATGAGTACCCGCAAACCCTGGCGGAACGACGCAGAGCGGCGGGCAATGCAGAATTGGGGCTGGCGAAAACCGAAGTGAGCGTGCGCAGTCAATTGCTGCAGCGCAACAACCAGGCGGAGCAGATCAAGGCGCGTGTTCGCCGTGCCCAGATGGAGATCGAACGTTTCAACAGGGAAATCGAAAAATCGGTGGTGATGTCGCCAGCGGATGGGGTATTGCTTTACGGGGATCAAACCCGGCGCGATATTTACTTCAGCGGCAATCAGCCGATTCAGGTTGGCAGCGAGGTGTATCGCGGCAACGTGATACTGACCATACCCGAGGCGGTGGGCTTCGAAGTGGATATCGCAGTACATGAACAATTTCGCGGTCGCATCAGGCCTGGTTTGCCAGCCCGCATCACCTTTGATGCCATTCCGGGCTTGGTCATCGAAGG
>CAYRTH010000086.1:0-12844 GCA_964427135.1 uncultured Phycisphaeraceae bacterium | reverse complement strand
CCGATGGCATCGGCAGCTTTGAAGTTTCATCGTCAATCAAATGGCCAGTGGCACACACGCCGACGCAAAGCGTCCGCGCTAAACATATCACTCACGCGCATCGACATTCGCGGCGGCGAGAATGCGTGCTCGTCCGTCGGCGGGGGTGGTCGGCGGGGCCTGGTCGGGGGGTACGCCCAGGTACAACAGTGATTGTTCAAGGACATTTTTGGCGGCGGGTGCGGCGATGATGCCGCCGTAGTGCCCTTTGCGCGGGTCGGGTCGATGAATGCTGACGGTGACCACCAGCCGGGGGTTTTCGTAAGGGGCACCACCGACGAAGGAACCGATGTACGCCCCGGGCAGGTAGCCGCCACGGTTGGGTTGCGCGACCTGGGCGGTGCCGGTTTTGCCGAATACCTGATACATTTTGCTGTCGGCTTTTTTACCCGTGCCCTCGACCACCGCGCGACGCAATACGTCACGTGTGAGTCGTGATATTTCAGGCGTGATCACCCGACCGACGACGTGAGCCGGGCCCAGTTGTGAGCGATCGTCAATGGCGCGGATGGTCGGTCGCACCAGCCAACCATCGTTGGCAAAAGCGCAGAAGGCACGGGTGATCTGCAACACTGTGACGCCGACTTCCTGCCCCATGGGTACGCTGCTGATCGAGTAAGGGTTCCAGCGTCGCAACTGGTTGACCATGCCGGAGGATTCGCCTTCCAGCCCGATGCCGGTCAGCTGGCCAAAGCCAAAGGCGGTGACGGCCCGGTACATGCGTTGTGCCCCCATGCGTTCGCCGACCTTGGCCATGCCGATGTTGCTGGACTTCATCAGTACGCCTTCCCACGACTGCATGCCGTTGCCGTGGGCATCGCGTAATCGCCTACCCGCTGAAGTCACCCACAGACCGCTGGTGCAATCGATCATTTCATGGGGTTTGGCCAGCCCCATCTGCGTGGCTGCCGCCCAGACGAAGGGTTTGAAAATCGACCCTGGTTCGTAAAAGTCGGTGATGATGCGATTACGGCGAAGCTCCGGCGTTGATCGGCCCACCTGTTGCGGGTTGAACGTCGGGTAATTGGCCATGGCGAGCACTTCACCCGTGTGCGGGTCCATCACGACGATCTGCCCGGCGTGTGCCCCGAATTCATCGCAGGCTTTTTGCAATTCAGTTTCCGCGATGTTTTGAATGATCGCATCGATGCTGATGCGCACGGCTAAACCATCAACGGGGGGCTGATAGTCGGGGCCTTGCACCCAGATCGGGTTACGTGCGGCATCGCGCAGGTACACCAGTTGGCCGGAGGTGCCGGAAAGGTGATGTTCGTAAAGTTTTTCAAGGCCTTCCATCCCCACGCCGTCGTAGCCGACAAAGCCGATCACCTGACCGGCCAAGGGGCCCATGGGGTAATGACGTGTGCTGCGGGTTTCGATGCCCAGGCCGTGAATGCGACCTTGCGCCAGCCGCGTCAGTCGATCATCACTGAGGGATTGATCGATAATGACAAATCGGCTGGTTGGCCTTTGGTTGATGGTTTGTTCCAGCCAGGCCGGGTCGTAGCCCAGGCGATCACTGACCCGCTCGGCAAACGAACCATGGTCACGAATCGCCACAGGGTCCACGAACAATCGTTTGACGGTATCGGAACTGGACATGATGCGACCGCGACGGTCCAAAATCGCCCCCCGGCGAGCCTGCAGATTTTGTGAGCTGTGCTGTGTGTCCACCAGGGCGGCCACGAGCGGTGGGGTGGTGATTTGCAAGTGAACCACACGACCCAGCAAGGCTGCCAGTGCCAGCGTGATCAGACCAATACTGATGCGAGCCACCCATTGCACCCTGTGCGCAACCAAGTCCATCGGCGGATGCTGTGCTGAGCGTCGTTGCCGCCATGAGGTGATCGGAGTGAACCACGAAGCAAAACTTGCCACAGGTCAATTTCCTCCGGGGGCGGGGGCAGGCGTGCGATGCGTTGAAGTACGGTCCACCACTCGCGGTCCGCGCACCGGGTCGGTCATTGGCTGCTCGACTTGGCCGGTCACGGGCGTGATGGGTTCAAGTTCCAGCCCGGCCTTGGTGATCGATTCACGTAAGGCTCGCGGTTCCACCTCACGGGCAACCTTGCTCTGTAACCGCCAGAGTGATTGACGATGGGTGTTGATATCGCGGTGAGCCTGCGCGATGTCGTGTGATATTTCCATTTTTTCCTGTCGCAGTGACATCAGCCCTGCTGCAATGCAGGTCAGCCCGACAATCACCACGGTCAGTTTGGCGAACATGAGTAGCCTCGTGATTGACGCCTATCACCCGATGGGTTTTGCCACGTTGGTCGCATTCGCGTCCAGCGGTTCATCCAGCAAAAGGGGCATCGAGCCTTGAACGACGGCGGGGGCGGTGTTGGTGACCGGTGCCACCCCGGCCACATCGGTGATCGTGCCGCGCATGGCGGCTTCGACCGTGTTATTTTTCTTTTCGCGCGAACCGCTGTTGCCGACCACATCCGACGGAATCGTCAGCTTCATGCCCGGCTTGAGGTTGCCCGCATCACCCTTGAGCAGCGACTTGTTGGCATTGAGTATGGTTTTCCATTTGCTGCCGTTGCCCAGTTCTTTTTGTGCGATGCCGAAAAGCGTGTCACCCTTTTGCACGGTGTAACTGCGGGCACTATCACTGTTGCGTTGATTGGTTTGTGTGGTGCTGCTGGTTGCGGTTTGCGTCGTCGTGTTGATTGACTTGGTTTCAGCCAGCGTCGGCAAAGTCAGTTCCATCCCCACGCGCAGTTCCGTCGGCTTTTTGATTTTGTCGCTGTTGGCTTTGAGTAATTCAGGCCAGTGCTTGCCGGCACCCAGGTGCTTGCGCGCCAGTCCCTCCAGCGTGTCGCCCTGCTCAACCTTGATGGTTTTCACCATCGGGCTGCCCAATGTGGCGACGCTGCTGTTACCCAGATCAAGCCCACCGGTGTTGCCCGGCTGATTGATGTTCGAGTTCATCGACGACGGTGCTTGCGGCATCGGGTCAAACAAACCAATCGGTTGCGTGGCCGAGTTGTTGTTGGTTGATCCCTGTGCCAGCGGCATCGGTTGAGGGCTGTGCTGTTGCGGTGCCAAGCTCATGGCCGGGGCCGGGTTGCCGAATTGCCCAGTCAGTGCAGCACCGGGCAACGGTTCAAACCGTGTAGGTTGCATCGGTGCCTGCGTGTTGCCATAGGTTGAACCCGTCGGCATCGTCGGCGTGACACTGGTCATGCCCGGCTCACCGATATTCACCGCAGTGCCGGGGTTGGTTGGCTGCATCGCCTGCGTTGATCCCGCTGCTGCCGGTCCCCCGAGTACGCCCGGTCCCCCCGATATGGGCGCCAAGTCCAGGCCCGTGAGTGCGGGCTGATCATAGCGTGGGGTGTTGGTGGTACTGGACAGGCCGGTGTCCATGCCGTACTCGGCGGTGGGGGCGCCATCCTTTTTACTGACTGATAGTTGATCGCTGACAACAATACCGATCAGCAGAATGATTCCGGTGCCGATGAGTAAACCGAGTTTTGTTTCACGAGTCATGACCCTGACATCCTTGTGGGTTGGTGGGTGGGTTGGTGCGTCGTCATCCGTGGCGACGATGATATCACGATCATTTTACATTACGCTGGCGGCCTTGCCAGTGCCTTGCCATGTCAACACGCGCATTTTGGCGGAACGACTTCGCGGGTTGGTTCGACATTCATCTTCCGTGGCCGTGAGCGGCTTTTTAGTAAGCAATTTGGCCCTGCCTTCACGCTGCCAGGTTTGCCAAGCGTGTTTGACCAGTCGATCTTCCAGCGAGTGAAAACTGATGATGCCTGCCCGTGCCCCCGGTGCCAGTATGCTCGGTAACGATTTCAATAAGCTTTCCAACGCTTCCAACTCACCATTGACCGCGATACGCAGGGCCATGAACGTTCGCGTGGCCGGGTCGATGCGACTGTGCCTGCCAGCCGGGCCGTAGCAACGTCGCACCAGTTCGGCCAATTGCGATGTCAATAACATCGGTGATCGTCGCCTGTTTTCCACAATATTCCGTGCGATTCGGCGTGACAATCGCTCTTCACCATATTGATAGATCAAATCCGCCAATTCCCGTTCGGGCAGTTGATTCACCAGGTCCGCCGCAGTGGTCGGCAGGTTCGGGTCCAATCGCATGTCCAGCGGGCCATCGTGTTGAAATGAAAACCCTCGCGAAGGGTCGTCCATCTGATTGGACGAAAAACCCAGGTCGGCTAAAAAAAGGTTGACTCGCGCAATACCCAGTTCATCGAGTACAGCCCTCACCTGCTGAAAATTGGCGTGCTTGCATTCAACCCGGCAATTGCTGCCCGTCAATCGTTGTTGGGCAAACGCCAGGTTTACCGGGTCCACATCAAGGCCGACATACCGCCCCTGGCTACCCAATCGCGGTGCCAACAACAAAGCATGGCCCCCACGCCCCAGCGTCGCATCGACCATCACCTCGCCCGGCTGTGGTGAAAGATAATCAAGCACCTGCTCTGCCAACACCGGTACATGGCCGACCTGCGTTAATGATGTACAGGTCGATATCGACACTTCAGGCTGTGCCTTCGAAGGTTTATCAGGTTGATCAGGTGATTCGTTCACACAAAGTTCCGTACAATGGGTTTATGAACATCACCATTCATGCTACGACGATTTGCTGTGTTCGGCGCAATGATCAGGTGGCCATCGCCGGTGACGGTCAGGTGACGATGAACAACGTCGTCGCCAAGGCCGATGCCGTCAAGGTCCGCCGGTTGGAAAATGTCGGGGCGGGTCATGCAGGCGTATTGCTGGGGTTTGCCGGCGCTGCCGCCGATGCGTTTGCCTTGCTGGAAAAATTTGAAGGCAAACTCAAGGATTCACCCGCCAACATCAAAAAAGCCGCCATCGAATTGGCCAAACTTTGGCGCACGGATCGCATGTTACGCAGACTTGAAAGTTTGCTGGTCGTGGCCGATCAATCATGCACCCTGCTGGTGTCCGGTTCCGGCGATGTCATCGAACCTTCCGACGGCATCATCGGCATCGGTTCCGGTGGCGCTTATGCCACCGCCGCCGCCCGTGCTCTGATCACTCACACCCCGTTATCCCCCAAAGACATCGCCCAACATGCGCTGACCATCGCCGGCGAATTGTGCGTTTACACCAACACGCATATCACCGTGTTGACACTCGACCCAGCCTCGCATTGAGTCCATTACTACGTATGTGAAGTGGTTCATCACCGATACCATGCCCACCGCCCGTCCGATGACCGTGTACGAGGTTGCCCAGCTCATCAAAAATGTGCTGGCTGAACATGCACCCATGCCCGTGCGCGTGGTCGGCGAAGTGAGCAACTTCACCAACCGTACCCACTGGTTTTTTTCCCTCAAGGACGAACAAGCCACGATTCGCTGTGTTTGTTTTGCCTCGGCGGCACGTCGCGCCGGGTTTGTGCCTGGCGATGGCACCAGTGTTGTCGCCACCGGCCGCCTTGATTACTACGAAGCGCAGGGCCATTTGCAGCTTTATGTCGACAAACTCGAACCGGTCGGGTTGGGCACCCTCGAAATGCGTTTGCGTGCCTTGTTGGAGGAATTGCACCAAGCTGGCTATTTTGATGAACAGCGTAAAAAACCATTGCCGCTGTTGCCGCGTAAAGTGGCGGTCATCACCTCACGCAGCGGGGCAGCATTGCAGGACGTGATCAAAACCGCGCATCACCGTTGGCCGGGGTGCCGCTTGTATTTGGTGGATGTGTTGGTGCAGGGGGCACAGGCTGCACCGCACATTGCCCGTTCCATTGAAATGCTTTCACGGGATGGGCCGGGGCTTGGTATTGAAGCCGTCATTCTGACCCGTGGCGGCGGATCGATCGAAGACCTTTGGGCCTTCAACGAACGTATCGTGGCTGATGCTTTGTACCGATGTCGTTTACCTGTCGTCGCTGCGATTGGTCATGAAACCGACACCACGGTCGCTGAACTCGTGGCCGATGTTCGGGCCTCAACCCCCACCCAGGCTGTGATGCGTTTGTTGCCCGATGAAAAAGCATTACAGGAACAACTCAACCAGCAACAACGGCGAATCAAAACGTTGGTGCAACGCAACCTCACGCAACACCATCAACACCTGCAAACACTAGCTCGCAACCCGCTTTTTCGTCGTCCTCAAAATGTACTCGAACCCCTGGTGCGACGACTCAATGAATTGCAGATGCGATTGCATACGTCGCTGCCGCGCAGGGTCGCACAATATCCGCCGATGCTCGATGCTTTGACCTCACGATTGCAAAACCAGCCGCGCCAGCAACTGACCTTGGCGCAACAGCAACTGGTCAACCTGACCCAACGACTTGAAACCACCTTGCCAACACAGCTTGCACAGCAACAGCAGCGGGTTGAATCCTTGGCCAAACAGTTGCATTCATTGGCACCGCAGCGCGTGCTTGAACGGGGTTACAGTTACACCCTGACGCCCGATGGCAAGCTGTTGCGCCAAACAACCCAAGTGAACCCCGGCGATGCGATCACCACCGTGCTGGCGCAAGGCCGATTGCGCAGTCGGGTTGAAGGTGATGCGCCGGTTGCACGTCCAGTTAAAACATCGCGTCGAAAATCAAGTGACGACACACAGCCGGGGCTGTTTGCGGAAAATGGATGACAAATCACTTGACCTTGTTGATTCGTATTCACATCCGCATAGCCGCGGGTGGAAACCCGCGGTGCGAACCGGGTTGTTGAGGTAAGCTATGGTGATGAGTAAATCCAAAGATAAACCGCTCAAATACGAGGAAGCGCTGGCGCAGTTGGAGGACCTGATCGAACGCATCGAATCCGGGCAGGTCGGGTTGGAGGATAGTTTGCAGGCTTACGAACAGGGCATGAAACTCATCACTCATTGTCGATCGATACTTTCCGCTGCCGAGCAGAAAATCACCGAGCTTTCGGCGCAGGAAAACGGCAAGCTGGTCGCCGAACCAACCGATAATAAGGAACCCGACCCGTTTTGAGACGGTTTCATCACTCAATCATGGGCGGTACAAACGACAATGAATCGGTGGGGTGTTCAAACAGTCTTTTAGCTCAACGTGATTGTCTGACGCAACTCGATGGAATGCTGCCCGCATGATTTGGCCCCTTTTTTTTCTGATTGTGATTTACGGCGCCTGTGTGGGCAGTTTTCTTAATGTAGTGGTTTACCGCATGCCCAGGGACTTGTCGCTCTGGCATCCGGGTTCGCACTGCCCGCGCTGCACGCACAAGCTCGCCTGGTATGACAACCTGCCCATTGTCGGTTGGCTGCTACTGCGCGGCCGATGTCGTTACTGTGCCCTGTCCATCAACGTGCAGTACCCGCTGGTGGAAACCATCACCCTTGCACTCTTTGGCCTGTTGCCGGCTGCGTACTACCTCACTGATTTTCGCGTCAGCTTTCACGAACTGGGCATGGCACACACCTGGCCCGTGCTGATCGTGCACTTGGTGCTGCTTGCCGGGTTGCTGGCCGTGACCATCATTGATGCCCGTTACTACATCATTCCGCTGTCGATCACCTGGTTCATCGCTCTGACCGCGGCGCTGGTGTTACCACTGGCGGTCTGGTTCAAGCCTGAAATTTTTTTGGTTGCTGAGTCTGCCAATCAAACCTACTTGCGTGATCCAGCCATCGTTCCCGCGACCTCGATGCGCTTTTGGAACGCACAAATCGGCGCATTGGTCGGTTTGGTGATTGCCAACGTTTTATTACTCATCGGTTGGCTGCCGCGCAGTTTTCCGTTTCCGTCCGTCGAGCAATCGTCATCCGACACAGCAACAGATCAACCTGCGATCATCGCTGAAAACACCGCACCGACGGCGACTATCGCACCTGCATCAACAACTTCGTCGACCCCATCGACAACCCCATCATCATTACCCATTTTGTCATCATCCCCGAACACCACCACTGCTTCACCCATGTCACTGCCGCCGGCGCTGGTGTTGATCGGTGCGGTGATGCTTGTGCCTGCGCTTTTGGGTTGGCTGGCGGGCGGCTGGGGTATGCTCACGGCCATGGTGTTGCTCTGGTTGGCGGCAATGGTCATTGCCCTGCGTGAATCGGCGACTGTTTCCCATGACGCCAACACAACGCAACCCAGTGACATTCACGGTTCGCCTGAAATATGGCTGGCGCACCCGCACCCGCGCCGCGAGGTGTTGAAAGAAGTTTTGTTTTTACTTTTGCCGATGGTTGGGGCGTTTTTGGCGCACACTTTTTTACCGCGCGGCTGGATGCAGGATTGGCAACCGCAAACCCCCGCTCCGTTTGTGCTGGGCGGGGTGGTCATGGGGTACCTCGTCGGAGGGGCCTTGGTCTGGGGCACACGCATACTGGGCACGCTGGCCTTCGGCAAGGAAGCGATGGGTTTGGGCGATGTGCATTTACTGGCCTGCATCGGTGCAGTACTCGGCCCGATTGATGCGGTGATTGTCTTCTTTTTGGCACCTGTGCTGGGGCTTGTGTGCATTTTGGTATCAGTGGGGGTCAGTCGCATGGTCAAGGGTGAAGTGCGAGCCATACCCTACGGCCCGTACCTGGCGCTGGCCACCGTGGTACTCATGATCGTGCGCGATCAACTCGGCTTTTTGGGTTTGTGATGGCGTTGCTTCAGAACAAGCCAAAGAACTCAACACAGAGGTCACAGAGGGCACAGAGAAGCAAATAAATAAAATCTGCCGGTTCGATCAAGGCTTTACTTGCGTCAAACAATTCGCTCAAAAATGTATTCATAATCAGCGTTTACTTCCTTGGCTTCAAGCATCAACAAGCTTTTGATGAAAACAGAATGAAGGTTTTACTCTGTGTCCTCCGTGTCCTCTGTGTTGAAAATCCGTTCTTGAGGTGCGCAAGGCGTTCGTACATTTTTCAATTTTTGAAGTTCGACCTATCATGATCGTGAACAGGGAAACCTCGAAGGAGTTAGCCATGAAAAATACGTTGATCACTTTGCCACTGATGTTGGTTGCACTGCTGCCATTGGTCGGTTGTCAGACCAACAAGGCGCAGCACGATCGGTTATGGTCGGAGAATCGTGAACTGCGCAATGAGTTGGACCGTGCGATCGTCACCCGTGATCAGGCCGAGAACGAGCGCAACCGGTTGGCCAATGAAGTGCGCGGGTTGCAACAGCAATTGGCAGCGGCGCAAAGTGCGGTGGTGCAGGCCCCGGCTGCTGCCAACACCGGCGCCAGTGCCCAGGGGTTTGAGGGCATTGCCGATGTCGAAACCGAAGTACGCAACGGCGATATTTACCTGCGCATACCCGGTGATGTGCTGTTTGATTCGGGTCGGGCGGTGCTCAAAGATTCGGCCCGGCGGACGCTCAATCAGATCACAGCCGTGATTGTGCGTGAACATGCGGGCAAAAAATTACGCATTGAAGGTTATACCGACACCGACCCGATCCGTCGCAGCAGTTGGGCGGACAACCTCGAATTGTCGTTGCAGCGGGCAGCAGCGGTGTTCCGTCATCTGCAAACCCAGGGCATGGACCCCAAGTTGATGTACGCATCGGGCTTTGGCGAACATCACCCACGTGACACCAAGGCGAAAAGTCGGCGGGTTGAAATTGTTGTTGTGCAACGTGATTGAAGGATTTCACCACAAAGACACAGAGGCGCAGAGCAAAAAGGTGCAGGGAGCTAGTGACTGGGTTAAGGCTTCTAATCTGCCCAGCACCTAGTAACCAGCCCCCAGCTCCATGATGCTCTGTGTTGACACATAATTTTGTTTACGCGAAGTGACCAACATGATCGGCATCATCGACTACGGCGTCGGCAACCTGCGCAGTGTGCAAAAAGCCTTGGAATCACTGGGGGCACAAGCCGTGATATTGCCCGAACCGCAACTTGATCACGGGGTAGCCACCGCGCTGAATAACATCGATCGGTTGATTTTGCCCGGTGTCGGCGCGTTTGCCGACGGCATGGATTTTTTACGCGATCGGCAATGGGTGAACCCGATCGTGCAATGGGTGCGTGAAGGCAAACCGCTTTTGGGCATTTGTCTGGGCATGCAATTGCTTTTTGAAGCGTCGGAGGAAGATGCCCCCGGCCCTGAAACACTGGTGCCCGGTTTGGGATTACTGCCCGGCAAGGTCGTGCGCTTTCGTGAAACCGATGGGCCTGTTGGTTCAAGGTTGAAGGTGCCACACATGGGTTGGAACTCACTGGCCTGGTCGCGGAATGACCCGTTGTTGGAAGGTTTGCCGCAGGGATGTGCGGTTTATTTTGTGCATAGTTTTTACCCTCAGCCGAGGGAAAGCGATGATGCCCCGATCACCAGTGCTTGTGCGGAATATGGCAAACCTTTCACGGCCACGATCTGGCGTGACAACCTTTGGGCCACGCAGTTTCACCCGGAAAAGTCGCAGAAGGTCGGTTTAAAGATTTTGGAAAACTTCACGAAGCTGGCTTAACGCATGTCGAGCAACTTACCACAGGCGGTAACCTGCGGTGTTTTTCAGCAACCCCTTGGCAAATGCCCCGCCTCGTTTTGCAGGGGGTGTTTATTGGTCGAAAATTAAAACACGATCAATTTAATCGATAAAACTTGATTTATTAGGTAAACGTGCTATCATCATCGCGTTCAATCCAAAAAACATCTAAAAACAACGTATTTTTTAGATTTTCCGTTGATGATTGAAGAATGACGATTAAATTGATCGCAAAAAGGAGTTTCGCATGACCGTCGCGCAGAAAGCCACCAACATCACCTGGCATGAAGGCAACGTCACCCGTGAAGAACGGCAAAAAAACCTGGGCCAAAAGGGTGTGACTTTGTGGATGACCGGGTTGTCGGCCAGTGGTAAATCGACCATCGCGGTGGCGCTCGAACAGGTGCTTTTGCAGCGCGGCTACCATGCCTATCGCCTTGATGGCGACAACATCCGTATGGGTTTGAATAAAAACCTCGGATTCTCGGCGGAGGACCGTGCGGAAAACATTCGTCGTATTGGTGAGGTCGCCAAGCTGTTTTCGGATGCAGGGCTGATCACGATTACCAGTTTCATCAGTCCTTACAAGGCTGACCGCGACAACGTGCGCAAGTTGCACGAGGAAGCGAAGCTGCCGTTTGTGGAAGTGTTTGTCGATTTGCCGATCGAGGTGGCTGAGCAGCGCGACCCCAAAGGTTTGTACAAAAAAGCGCGGGCTGGTCAAATCAAAGGGTTCACCGGCATTGACGACCCCTACGAAGCCCCCGTCAATGCTGAACTTCACCTGCGCACCGATCAGCTTTCGATTGAACAAAGCGTGCAAAAGTTGCTGGAAGTTTTGGAATCGCGCGGCTACCTGGGCGCGTGAGTGGCTGCGTTTGCTCTGCACTTAGCCCCCGGTCATTGACCGGGGGCTAAATGACAATTTTGCCAAACGATGAATTGTTACAGTACTTGACACCGTCGCTGTCGGCGGGGTCATTTTTTTTATGACCCAGTCGAGGGCGGCTGGGCTACAAAGCCATTGACGCTGGCGAACCCATCACACCTGCTTTACGATGGTTGCAGTCACTGAAAATTGGGGCACTCATGAAATATGTCATACTCATCGCCGATGGCGCTGCTGATCACCCGCTGACCGAACTGGCTGGCAAAACCCCCTTTGAAGCGGCCCGTAAACCCAACACCGATCGCATCAGTCTGATCGGGCGGCAGGGCACGGTCATCACCACCCCGGCTGGTATGCCCTGCGGGTCAGACGTGTGCTCCATGTGTTTACTGGGCTACGACCCCAGGCAATATCACAAAGGCAGAGCACCGTTGGAAGCAGCGGCGATGGGGTTGGACCTGACGTCCGACGATTGGATTTTTCGAGTCAATTTGGTGACGGTGATCGATGGCCACATGCAGGATCACTCCGCCGGTCACATCAGCAGTGATGAAGGTCGGCGATTGCTGGAAGATTTTGCCAAACGGATGGAACTGCCGGGCATGTTGCTGTATCCGGGGGTGAGTTATCGCAACATTATGGTGGATGTATCCAATCGCAGTGGGCAGACGGGGCGCGACTGGTCGGAATTGAAAACCACCCCGCCGCACGATGTGCCCGGCGAACCGATGCGCAAGTATTTGCCGGTGGGCGGACCCCATGCTGAGTTGTTGCAACGCATGATCGCCGAGAGCGAAGTTTTTTTCCGTGAACATGAAATCAATCACACCCGCCGTGAATTGGGTGAATTGCCAGCGACACATGTTTGGCCGTGGGGTCAGGGTCGCAAACCGGTGATACCCAGCTTCATGTCACGTTACGGGATCAAGGGCGCGATGATCACAGCGGTCGATTTACTGGCGGGCATTGCGGCGTTCATCGGCTGGGACCGGTTGGATGTACCCGGCCAAACCAGTTACCACGACACGGATTATGCCGCCGCAGGGCAGCACGCCTTGCAGGCATTGGAAAAATATGATTTGGTCTGTGTACATATTGAAGCCCCTGATGAGGCATCACATGCGGGCGATGCTGCGACAAAGGTGGCAGCGATCCAAGCGATGGACACTCATGTCGTCGGCCCGATATTGGATGGTTTGATGAAACAGTATGCCGACGGTTGGCGAGTGCTGTATTTGCCGGATCATTACACAGCCGTATCGACCCGCAAACACGACGCGACCCCGGTGCCCTTTTGCATGGCGGGAACAAAAGTGCCCAACCTGGTCGGCAAGCCGTTTCATGAAAAGCACGCCGGTGAAAGCGACCTGCACATCAAGTTCGGCCATGAGCTGATGGAGTATTTTCTGGCAAGCGGACTGGGATGAGACGAAGTGAAGTGGTCCAGTGGCCGAGAAAATTTCGGATTTCGAATCAGTACTGTCCGGTTA
>CAYRTH010000085.1:0-12996 GCA_964427135.1 uncultured Phycisphaeraceae bacterium | reverse complement strand
AGCCGGGGGCGCCCCCGGGGGCTGGGCTACAACCATAAGGCGTGTCGGATACCGTTTTTTCACAACCCCATCTTTTTGCGCTTTTCATCCCACTCGGTTTTTTCGCGCTGGTTTTCCGTCGCAAGCGGCTGCCCACTGCGCAGCGATTCGATTTCCAACCGGGTCAGGCGCACCGCGTCGAATTCATAATCCAAAAACGCCTCAGCCGTCACCGGCACGATCGGCTTGATCAACTCATACATCGCCCAGGCGTAGTCCCGAATTTCCTTCTGCGCATGAGCATCCATCCGAAGCGACAAAAAGTGCAGCGTGTTGTGCAGGTCGCATTTCCAGTACCACTGCGTATAAACATTCACCGGCAAACCCAATCGCGCCAATTCACGACTCACACCTTTTTCCAATAATTTTTCATACTCGTTGTACGCCGTCTCGCAGCGGTCCAGGTAGTTCAAAAATTCCTCCGCCGTCAGCGGGTCCACCGGCTGCTCACCGCCCTGCCGATTGCTCATCGATTGCTGGCGAATGTCATCGAGGCCCGGTCGGTAAAAACTGTCGGGCACGACCGAGTAACGGGCCGAGTATTCATTGACGTTGGCGGTGCGATGACGAATCCACTGCCGGGCGACGAAAATGGGCATGACGACGTGAAACTTGAACTCGATCATTTCCAGCGGTGTGGTGTGCCGATGTCGCATCAGGTAGCGAATCAAGCCCCGGTCCTCGTTCACCTTTTTGGTGCCCTGGCCGTACGAGACGCGCGCCGCCTGCACAATGGCGCTGTCAGCGGTCTGACCTTGCGGGACCAGCCGGGGCATGACATCGACCAGGGCGATCAGGCCGTGTTCGTGAACCTTGATTTCCCACCGGGCGGCACCGTTCATCACGTCCACCGCCGGGGTTTCAAAGGCCTTGTGCTGCACCGGATTGATTGCGGGGGCTTGCGGGTGATTCATGCCCGGCATGATAACCGGAAGAAAGCGTAAAGAAGTGGTCGAGTGGCCACTTGGCCACTTGACCACTTCTTATTTCCGACTTGCCATTTATTATATTGTGTGTAATAATTAAGTCATGGTGGCATTGGATTCATCCTCCATTCGTATGATGTCGGCCTTGTTTCGGCGCGGGCCGATGAGCCGGGTGGAATTGCACCAGGTGACGGACCTGCACCCCAACACGGTGGGACGACTCACCGGCCAGTTGATCCAGCAAGGGCTGGTTCGTTCCTGTGGTACGCAAGCCGGAGCCGGGGGACGGGGGCGACCCAAAGAACCTTTGGAAATCGACCCCGACAAACGCTGCGTACTGGGCATCGCCCTGCTGCCCGGCAAAGTGCAGGCCCTGCGCATGAACCTGCTGGGTCACTGGCTGGAACAACCGCACGAAATCGAAATACCCCAGGCTGGGCAGTTGGTCAATCGATTGGCGGGCGGTTTGCGAAAATGGCTCAATGACCGGGTCGTGGCGGTGGCTTTGTCGATTCCGGGCTTTGTCGATCCGCAACATCGGCAAATACTTTTCAGTTCGACCGTGCCGGATCAGTCGCACGTGGATTTATCCCCGATTTTCGAACTCGTCGGTGATCGTCCGGTACTGATGGACAACGACCTTCATGCCCTGGGTGCCCATTGGCTGCTCACGCAGGAAGATGGCGTCAAACAGGATGTGCTGCTGGTGTCGCTGGGCGATGGTGCGGTGGGCGCGTCGGTGATGATTCAAGGGCAGGCCAACCCGGGTTGCATTCTCGCGGGTAACGAAATCGGCCACATGCGCCTGAACGTGCCCACCCGGCGCTGCTACTGCGGCGGCATCGGCTGCCTCGAAAGGGTGTTCAGCAGCGCGTTTTTGCAGGATGTGGATGAAGCCCCCAACCGCAACCTGGCGCGTTGTCTGCACCCGTATCAACAGCATTTTCCCGGCGTCAAACAACTCACCGAACTGGTCGGGCTGGGTTTGGCCAATGCGGTGAACCTGATCCGTCCGCATCGATTGGTGTTGGCCGGGACGGCTGCGGGCTGGGCGGAGTTTCACACACCCTTGATTCAAGCGGTGCAAAACCAATTACTGCCTGAATTGGGCAAGCGCGTACGCATCGACTGGTGGGCAGGCGGGGCCGCCTGTGCCGCCGAGTCTGCGGGTTGGTTGGCGTTGCGTAGTTTGCTGGTGGCGGGATGAATGATTTCGAATTTCGGATTTCGAATTTCGGATTTAAAGCAAAACAACATAAGGATTGAATCATGAACGCTCACGCATTACACGATCTGCAACCCGGCTCGATCACCGCGTTGGAAAAAATACCCACCCAGGTGTTCGACGATCCGGGCGATGTCAACAAAGCGGTGGCGTGGGAAATCGCGGCACTCATCCGTCAGCGCGCCAAGCAGAAGCGTAAGGTCGTTTTGGGTTTGCCGACCGGTTCGACGCCGGTGGGGGTTTATGACGAACTGGTGCGCATGCACCGGGAAGAAAAGTTGTCGTTCAAGAACGTGATCACGTTCAATTTGGACGAATACTTTCCGATGCAGCCGGGCGATTTGCAAAGCTACAACCGGTTCATGCGTGAATGGCTGTTTGACCACATCGACATCCCCAAAGCCAACGTGCACATCCCCGATGGCACGGTGGCCCAGGACAAAGTGGCAGACTTTTGCGCTGCTTACGAAAAGGCGATCAAGGATGCGGGGGGTATTGATCTGCAACTGATGGGTATTGGTCGAACCGGGCACATTGGGTTCAATGAACCGGGGTCGTCACGGTTCAGCCGAACGCGCATGATTCGCCTGGACAAAATGACCCGGCTGGATGCGGCCAGTGATTTTTTCGGCGAAGAAAACGTACCCCGTCGCGCCATCACGATGGGCGTCGGTTCCATTCTCGATGCTCGTCGTTTGATTTTGATCGCTTTTGGTGAGCATAAAGCCCCGGTAATTGCGCAGTCGATCGAGGGGCCGGTGTCACCGGTCGTGGCGGCGAGCTTTTTGCAGGAACATGCGGATGCCTGCATGATGCTGGATCGTGCCGCAGCCGCGGAGTTGACGCGATTCAAGGCCCCGTGGTTGCTGGGGTCAGTGGACTGGTCGCCACGCATGGTGCGCAAGGCCGTGATCTGGCTGGCGGGTCAATTGAAAAAACCAGTCCTCAAACTCACGGATGAAGATTACAACGAACATGGTTTGCAGGAACTCATCGCCAATCATGGGTCGGCTTACGAAGTGAACATTGATGTTTTCCGCGGACTGGCGGACACCATCACCGGTTGGCCCGGCGGCAAACCCGATCCGCAAAAACGGCCCGGCGATCGTCGGCGCGCCAGTGATGCGATTTTCCCCAAACGGGTGATCGTCTTTTCGCCGCACCCCGATGACGATGTGATTTCGATGGGTGGTACGTTGATTCGCCTGGCGGATCAGGGCCACGAGGTGCATGTGGCTTACCAAACTTCGGGCAACATCGCGGTGTTCGATCATGATGCGATGCGCTTTGCGGATTTTGCAGGCGAGTTCAACAGTATTTTTCAGATCGACCCGAAGACCGCTGCCCGCATCGAATCGCACATGGAGGAATTTCTGCATCGCAAGCAACCGGGGCAGGTCGATAGTCCGGAAGTGCAGCAAATCAAGGGTTTGATTCGTCGTGGTGAAGCGCGTGCAGCAGGCCGATTTTGCGGCATACCGACGGAACATTTGCACTTTTTGGACATGCCGTTTTATGAAACCGGCAAGGTGCGCAAAAAACCGCTGGGGCCTGAGGATGTGAAAATCGTGGCCGAGCTTTTGGAAAAAGTGCAGCCGCACCTGATTTTCGCGGCAGGCGATTTGTCCGACCCGCATGGCACGCATCGGGTCTGCCTCAAGGCGATTTTCCAGGCGGTGGAACAGTTACAAAAACGCACGTGGTTCAGGGATTGCGAAGTCTGGTTGTATCGCGGCGCCTGGCAGGAATGGGGGCTGGATGAACTGGACATGGCTGTGCCGTTGTCGCCGCCGGAGTTGTTGCGGAAACGGCAAGCGATCTTCCGACATCAATCGCAGAAGGACAAGGCCCTGTTCCCCGGAACCGACAACCGCGAATTCTGGCAGCGGGCCGAGGACCGTAACAAACAGACGGCTCACGCTTACGACAAGCTCGGTCTGGCGGAATATGAAGCGATCGAGGCGTTTGTGAAATGGTCGCCGGGGCAGTGAGGGGAAGTGGTCGAGTGATCGTGTAGCCCAGCCGCCCCCGGCTGGGTCCGTCAACGGGTAATCGATTCACCGCCGAGGGCGGCGGTGCCACATATTCACATCGTTGTAGCCCAGCCGCCCCCGGCTGGGTCCGTCAACGGCGGGTTCCTGTGGTACGTCTGCGTACCACAGCCAAATCACTGTGGGCAGTCGATGACCCCTGCCCACAGCCACCCGGTCGGTTATGGGGGCTTTCACGTTGCAAACGATCCGGGGCTAAAGCCCTCGGCGTCATTGATTTATTGGTGTCATTGAGTGTTTGGCGTCATCGCGTGTTGATTGAAATACCCTCCTGAACTTCACGCGGACGTGAAGTTCAGGTGTGAAAGAATTGATCATCAATCCTTCTCACAATCACTACTTCACCAAATCGCCATATTCGTCCTCACTGGCCATACAACCCCAGGTGCATTTTGCCGTAGGTTCGCACCTCCGGTTCCGACCAGCCCTCGACCCTTGGCGGCAACACCCTTTCCGGTGTCCTTAAAATCAACATGCCCTCCGCTTCCACCCGACCGCTTTCGCGCAATTTCGTCAACACAGCCAGTAACTTCACCTGTTCGTCCGGCGCCTCCATCAGCGCATAAGGCGGATCGCAAAACACCAACCGCACCGGCTGATGCACCAACCCGTTCAACCACGCCCCGCTCAAAATGTCCGACCCCAGCACCGTTCCCTGCTCCATCCAATCGAACTGTTGCAGGTTTGCCTCCACCGTCAGCCGATGACGACGCTCCCGTTCGATGAACGTGCAATGGTCACACCCGCGCGATAGCGCCTCCAGCCCCAGTTGACCGGCTCCGCAAAATAAATCCAGCACATGGCCGGTGCGTTCGACCGTCCCTGTTTCATCCGGTTGCGGGAACATGCCCAGCGCCCACAACCGGTCAAACAAGGCCTGTTTGACGCGATCCAGCATCGGTCGGGTGGTCTGGTCGCCCTCGCTTGGGCCGATGAGGGTGCGATGACGATAAATGCCTGAAATAATTCGCATGGTGTGCTGATGGATTATGGTTGACGGATCATGTATAAACACACTTCTCACAATCGACACAACTTGGCCGGTGAACGCTGATTCGAATGACCGTCAACCGTTGTTAATGTATCGAACCAACCCTCACCCCGCACAGCATTATCCCTCAAAACCATCATGCGTTTTCAAGCCCCCAAAGGTACCCGTGATTTTTACCCCGCCGACTGCGCTTTACGCAACTATATTCTCGATGCCTGGCGCAAGGTATCGCTGCG
Organism: uncultured Phycisphaeraceae bacterium; assembly: GCA_964427135.1. Lineage (GTDB taxonomy): Bacteria > Planctomycetota > Phycisphaerae > Phycisphaerales > Phycisphaeraceae > JAJXSS01. The sequence continues at coordinate 7,528 of CAYRTH010000085.1, read as the reverse complement.
TAACGGCTTTGAACAGGTCGATGGCCCGATTTTTGAAACCCTCGATCTCTACAAGGTGAAATCCGGCGAAGGCATCGTCAGTGAACTTTTCCATTTCGAAGACCGCGGGGAACGGCAACTGGCCATCCGCCCTGAATTCACGCCAACCCTGGCGCGTATGGTTGCTCAGCAGGCCAATGCCCTGCCCCGGCCGATCAAATGGTTTTGCATGCCCAACCTGTGTCGTGCCGAGAAACCCCAGCGTGGCCGATTGCGCGAATTCTGGCAGTGGAACATTGACCTGTTGGGTTCCGACAGCCCCCTGGCCGATGCCGAGTGTATTTTCACCGCCATCGATTTGTTGCAAACCCTGGGGCTGACCCCGCAGCATGTGCGTGTGAAAATCAGTCATCGTCAAACAGTGCGTCATATTTTGGCCAAGCTCGGAGTGCCGACGGAAAAAATGCTCGATGCCTTCGACCTGTTGGACCGACGCGACAAAATGGACGATGCTGAGTTCCGCAAACTGGCCGGGGGGTTGGGGTTGGACGAGTACAAAGTCGAACGCTTTGAGGAAACCTGTCGGCGTAAGTACCCGGCTGGCGACCTCGAACACATGAAACGTTCGATCGGCATGAACGAACAATTGGCGGACCTTGAAGCCCTCGATAAAGCCTTGTCGAGTTTTGGTATCCAGCGCTGGTGTGAGTATGACCTGGGCATCGTGCGTGGTTTGGCGTACTACACGGGCACGGTGTTTGAAGTGCATGAAACCAGCGGCGCGATGCGGGCGATGGCGGGGGGCGGTCGTTATGACCAGTTGATTCAACTGTTCGACGGACCGGCCACACCGGCGGTCGGCTTTGGTATGGGCGATGTGGTGTTGCTCGAAGTGTTGCGTGATAAAGGTTTGTTACCCGAACACGCGGTGCAGGGGCCTGATGTGTTTGTGCTGGCCCTGAGCGACACCGGTGCGTTGCGTGTGCCCGGCTTGGTGTCGGAACTTCGACTCAAGGGTTTGCACACGCGATTTTCATACAAAACCACGCGAAACCTGGGTAAGTTGCTCAAAGATGCCGACGGCATGCGCGCTCGATACGCCTTGATCGTCGATGACAAAATCAACGATGGGCTGGTCACGCTCAAAGAGCTGGCCACCGGCGGGCAAAGCGATGTGAAGGTGACGGAAATTTCGAATTTCGAATTTCGAATTTCGAATTGAAAACCAAGTCGCGGCGCTAACAAATACGCCGACGCAAAGCGTCCGCGCTAAACAATTCCGAAATTCGAAATTCGCAATTCGAAATTCAATACGCCTTGGCCCACACCACCCGCTGCGGGCTGGGCTTTCCACTGAATGGACAAACGCCCGGTTCGATCGGGGTTAGCGCGGTGGCAAAGGGTATGCAGCGCACGGTTACGGCCAGGTCTTTGCGAATGGTTTCCTCCACCTGCGGGTCGCCTGAAAAATGAGTCAGGGCGAATCCGCCATGAATTTCAGGCTGGTCGGCGTTTTGGGGGGTGAAGTAAGCGTAAAACTCATCCTTGCTGTCGATCACTTTCATGTTGGCATTGCGATACGCAAGCGCCCGATCACGCAGGTTGGTTTGAATTTCATCAAGGATCGCACCGACACGGGCCACCAGTTCACCACGCGGCACGGATGCTTTTTCTTTGAGTCCCTTGTCACGGCGACCCATGAACACCGCATTTTGCGCCATGTCACGCGGCCCGACCTCGGCTCGGATTGGCACCCCCTTTTTAATCCACTGCCAATTTTTATCGCTGCTGGGCAGGTCACGCACATCCACCTCCACCCGCACCGGTTGGCCTGCGTATGTTTGCGTACGCAACTCGGCGGCGAGGGCTTGACAATATTCGATGATCGCTGCGGGGTTGTCGGCTTTCATGGTGATCGGTACCAGCACGATATGCACCGGCGCCAGTTTGGGCGGCAGCACCAGCCCATCATCATCCGCATGGGTCATCAGTAATCCGCCAACCAATCGCGTGGACACGCCCCACGAGGTCGTCCAGGCATGTGCCAACTGGTTGCTTTTGTCCAAAAATTTGATGTCGCTGGCCTTGGCGAAGTTTTGGCCCAAAAAGTGGGACGTGCCGGCTTGCAGGGCTTTGCGGTCCTGCATCATGGCTTCGATGCAGTAGGTATCGACGGCTCCGGGAAATCGTTCGCCTTCGGTTTTTTTGCCTTGCAGCACCGGCATGGCCATGTGATTTTCCGCAAACTCAGCATACACGCCCAGCATTTTCATGGTTTCCTCCACCGCCTCATCATGGGTGGCGTGGGCGGTGTGACCTTCCTGCCAGAGGAACTCAGCGGTGCGCAGAAATAAGCGCGGGCGCATTTCCCAGCGCACCACGTTGGCCCATTGGTTGATCAGCAGCGGCAGGTCACGGTAGCTCTGCACCCACTTGGCAAACGATGCCCCGATGATGGTTTCGCTGGTGGGGCGGACGATCAGCGGTTCTTCCAGTTCGCCGGCGGGTACGAGTTTGCCATCCTTGAGTTCCAACCGATGGTGCGTCACCACAGCACATTCCTTGGCGAAGCCCTCGACGTGCTGCGCTTCTTTTTCCAGAAAGCTCAGCGGGATGAACAGTGGAAAGTAGGCGTTCTGGTGGCCGGTGGCCTTGAACATGCCATCGAGCGTGCGCTGAATATTTTCCCAGAGTGCGTAGCCCCAGGGTTTGATGACCATGCAGCCGCGTACGGCTGAGGTTTCCGCCAGGTCCGCCGCCTTGATCACCTGCTGATACCACTCGGGGTAATTGTCATTGCGTGTCGGGTTGATGGCGGTTTTGGGGGCACTGTTATGCGGTTGCTGCGGCTTGGCCATGGATCACCTTGTGGTTGTAAGGAAGCAGGAACGAAGGGGGCATTGTACGGATTGAGGGAGAACCGTGGGTTTCCACCCACGGCTAGACAGAGAAAGCAACATTCTTCATAGCCGCGGGTGGTAACCCGCGGGGATGCGCATACGTCGAAGATTGATATTTCCAAGGGCGATCCTGAGCTTCGTCGCTGACGACGAAGCTCAGGCGTGGGCGGCATTTTCAAATGAAGCGGCTTTTCATTTCCGCGAAGCGACTTGCGTTTTGAGTGTTGATTGATGGTCCGTTTATTCCGTCTGTGCGGGCGGTGCGGGCTGTGTCATGTCTGCGTTTGGTGCCGCTGGTGACGTTCCGCAATGAATGTTTGGATTGAAACAGTGAGGCAAGCGGTCAATCAGAGGGCAGAGTCTTCCGATGCTCACCCATGCAGACGTGCGATGGAGCGTGATCCAGCGGGCGGATGCAACGGGCGGGGTTGATTGAAAAGTGCCTCGCGCCGGCCAGGCGAACCAGGGCCGGCACCAGAGCAGCGGTGAGGATCACCGCCTATGTGAAAGGTGACGGTTCTGGAACCCAACAAGAGTCGGCCCGGACGCAGGAGGCGGACGTAGCCGCGGGAGGATGGATGGCCATGAGTTAACCCTTCGTCAACCTGCATGTGAATCGCCCGCCGTTGGGGGAAGGTCTCCCGAGGCAAGCAAACAACGTCCGAATCGCTTAACCCAAGTAAGGGGAAGAAACCATGAGTCGAATCAACACGAACATCAATTCGCTGATCGCCCAACGCACGCTGTCCACGCAGAACATGAATCTGACCAAGAGCCTGGAACGATTGTCCACCGGTCTGGCCATCAACCGTGGTGCGGACAACCCGGCTGGTTTGATTGCCAGTGAAAAGCTGCGCAGCGAAAAGACGGCCATCAGCACCGCCATCGGCAACGCCGAACGCGCTGATCAGATTTCCAACATCGCCGAAGGCGGTTTGCAGGAAATTCAGTCGATGCTGACCGAGCTGCAGGGCCTGGTCGGTGAAAACGCCAACAAGGCCGGCTTGTCGCAGGCGGAAAAGGAAGCCAACCAGTTGCAGGTGGATTCGATCATTCAGACGATTGATCGAATTGCCTCGACGACCAGCTTCGCCGGCACCAAGCTGCTCAACGGCGGATATGACTTCACCGTCACCGGCGTCAACGCAGCTGTGGCCGATTATTCGGTCAATGCCGCGAAGATCAACTTCGGTTCATCGCAGGGCGTGAATGTGCTGATCACCGCATCGGCCCAGCGCGGCGGCCTGATTGTGTCGCTGGGCGGGGCACTGGACCTGTCAGCCTCGACCGCCAACTTCACCTTTGAAGTGGCAGGGGTGCAGGGTTCACGTCAGTTCAGCTTCGCCAGCGGTACGCGTATCAGTGCCGTGGCCGCAGCGATCAACACCTACAAGTCGGTGACCGGTGTGTCCGCCAAGACCAGCGGTGCGACCTCAACGATGTATATCAAGAGCACCGAGTTCGGTTCCGACCAGTTTGTGTCCTTCAAGCTGGTAAACCGTGGCGGGCAGACGGCTGGCGGCGGTGTGGTGGCAGTCAGCTCAACCAACGAAAACGTGCGTGGTGCGGCGCTGACCGCCTGGACCTCGGTCAACGAAGTGCGTGACAGTGGCCGAGATATCGCAGCCGTGATCAACGGCGTGACCGCCAAGGGCAAGGGCAAGACCGCAGCCATCAATAATGACCTGCTGGATGTGTCACTGGAATTCACCACGGCTGCAGCGCAGATCACCGGTGGTACCAATTCCATCAACGCGCTGACGGTCACCGGCGGCGGCGCCAAGTTCCATCTGGGTCCGACCGTGGACATCAACAATCAGGTGGCCCTGGGTATTCGCAACGTCGCAGCCCGCAACCTGGGCAACAAGACCACGGGTTATCTGTCCGACCTGGTCGGCGGCAAGAGCACCGACATTCTGTCGGGCAACCCCGAAACCTCGCAGAAGATCGTCGATAAGGCGATCGAGCAGGTATCGCAGTTGCGTGGCCGACTGGGTTCGTTCCAGAAGAACATCGTTGGTTCAACGATCAATGCTTTGAACATCGCACTGGAAAACACCAGCGCTGCGGAAAGCGTGATCCGTGACACCAACTTCGCCAAGGAAACGGCGAACCTGACCCGCAATCAGATTCTGGTGCAGGCGGCGTCGAGCGTGCTTTCGACGGCCAACAGCCAGCCGCAGGCCGTGCTGGGTCTGTTGCGGTAACTCGACGTGATGAATCGATGATGCGATGAGCGAATCATCGCGGTAAAAATCAAGGGTCGGAAGCGAATGTCAAGCTTCCGGCCCTTTTTCATTGGATGTCGTTTTTACAACAACGATCATTCGTCCAACGCCCAGGCATGGCTATGCTTGGGCTTTTTTTATGTTCAACGGTCTTCCCCAAAATATTTTTTATCGCATTTATGGCTTATTTCAAGGCGTTTTTGCAAAAGTCCGTTTATGACGTTTATGCGGTGCTTAAGTGCTGGGGGGGCTGTGCCGATGGTAATGACGGATCGGAAGCTGCGGTTTAACGGGAATGTGAGGCCGCGGGTTCCGATAAGAAATGTTTGGCTCGAAGGTTGTTCGGAAAAGATCAGGATCACCGAACAAACACAAGCATCGGCGGAAATATCAGGATTCGGGTGGACGGCCCGGACGATCGGGAAAGCCCGGTTGGTCACGCGGAGGAGTCAGCTCCGCACGGGTGAAAAGGCGCCCGGTTCAACGAATACCTGTGCCGATAACGTCGCACGCAACAGTGGAGCATACCTCAGGGCATGGATGCCAAGTCAACGGGCGTGAACCCCCGTATAAGCGTTCACGGAGGACTTAACCATGAGTCGCATCAACACGAACGTCGGATCGATGCTGGCGCAGCGGATTCTGGGACACCAGAATAAATCCCTGCAACAGTCCCTGGAACGATTGTCAACCGGTCTGCAGATCAACCGCGGAGCCGACAGCCCCGCTGGCCTGATCGCCAGCGAAAAGCTGCGCAGCGAAAAGACCGCCATCACGGCTGCGATCGGCAATGCCGAACGCGCTGATCAGGTGGTGAACATCGCTGAAGGCGGCTTGCAGGAAGTCAACGCCCTGCTTTTGGAAGTGCAGGCCCTGGTGGGTGAATCCGCCAACCGCGCCGGCATCAGCCGTGAGGAAAAAGAGGCCAATCAATTGCAGATCGATTCGATTCTGCAGACGATTGACCGCATCGCTTCGACGACCAGCTTCCAGGGCGTGAAGCTGCTCAACGGCACATACGATTTCACCGTCACCGGACAGAACAACCGGGTGCGTGATTTCCAGATCAATGCCGCCAAGCTCGAACATAACGGTACGCGGGAAGTGCAGTTGGTGGTCACGGCCTCAGCTCAGCATGGGTCGCTGTTCCTGTCCTTCGGGGCGGGCATCACCCAACTGGACCTGACCAACACCGCTTCACGCTTCACCTTCGAATTGACCGGTGCCCGCGGTTCACGTGAATTTAGCTTCGCCAGCGGCACACGACTGTCGGCCATCGCCGCAGCGGTCAACACCTTCAAGGACGTGACCGGCGTGTCGGCAGCCATCAGCACCGGCGGCGGCTACCTCAAGCTCCGCAGTGATGAGTTCGGCTCCGACCAGTTCGTCTCCTTCAAGCTCAGCAGCAACGGCGGACAGACCGGCGGTATCATCGGCGCCGCAGCCAGCAACGAAAATGCGGTCGGCAGCGGTGGTTCGACCTTCGGAGCCATTCAGGGTTCCAATGCCGTCAATGACACCGGACAGGACCTGGGCGCGATCATCAACGGTATCGTGGCCACGGCCCGCGGTCGCACCGCACGGGTGAACACCGACTTCCTCGATCTGTCGATCACCCTCAGTGCCGCTTCGACGACCACGCCCGGTGCACAGACCCTGGGCAGCTACACAGCCTTCACCATCACCGGCGGCGGGGCACGCTTCAACCTGGGCCCCAACGTGGACATTTTGAATCAGGTGTCGGTGGGCATCAAGAACGTGGCCGCCCGCAACCTGGGCAATGTCAGCGATGGTTACTTAAGCTCGCTGTCATCGGGCAACGCCAACAACCTGGTGACCGGCAATCTGGAAACCGGTCAGAAGATCATCAACTCGGCGATCGATCTAGTTTCGGGTCTGCGTGGACGACTGGGCGCGTTCCAGAAGAACATCGTTGGCGCCACGATTCGTTCGCTGTCGATCAGCCTGGAAAACACCAGTGCTGCGGAGAGTGCCATCCGTGATACGGACTTCGCCAAGGAAACCGCGTCGCTCACACGGGCACAGATTCTGGTGCAGTCGGCGACGAGCGTATTGGGAACAGCCAACACCCAGCCTCAGAACGTGCTGGCACTGTTGGGTCGGTAATGAGGCATCGCCTGACTCGGGAGGTACCGCCACCAGCGGGCTTCCGACCACTGATGCGGCGCGACGAACCCCTCACCGGGTTCGTCGCGTTTTTTTATGCACGGGGAAAGAAGTGGACCTGCGATTGAGTGATTTGCTGGTTGAGTGATTAAATGATCTTTGAATGAACCACGCCTGAACTTACGAGTCCGCGAGTCAGTTCAGGATGGTTTTGCCAGCAACCACCCATGACGCCGAGGGCTTTAGGTTCTACGGACATTCAAGCTTGCCATTGGGATCCGTCGATAAGGCGCA
>CAYRTH010000084.1:4167-13029 GCA_964427135.1 uncultured Phycisphaeraceae bacterium | reverse complement strand
TAGGGGCTAGGGGCTAGGGGCTAGGGGCTAGGGGCTAGGGGCTAGGGGCTAGGGGCTAGGGAGATTATATTGACCGATACAGTTTTCCCAGTTCCCAGTTCCCAGTTCCCAGCTCCCAGCTCCCAGCTCCCCGCACCTACCATCGACCGACTTGTCCCCATCACAATAATCACCCCTTACCGCGACCGTCGCAGCAGCGCCAGCGAACCCAGGGTCAGGGGCACCAGCGACAAGGGTTCAGGGATGGCCGTGTTTTCGATGACGATGTTATCCAGGTAAGCCGTGGCCGTACCGCCACCAGGGGACAAAAACGCGATGATATCGGTGCCGGTGTTGGAAAAACTGAACGCTGCCCCGGTGGTCATGTTGCTGATGGTGGATTGGCCGGTGGACAAGCGCGTGGCCTGCACTTCCACGTTTGTCGAATCTTTCACGAAGGTCAGCGCAAAACGATACCACTCCGGCCCACTGCCGCCGACCGGCCGTGTACCGTTGTTGATTCCAACCGTGTCGTAATCCCCTAAGTTAAAGCCGGGGGCCCAGCCGGTGCCGGTGAAACCGATGGCCTGACTGGCGCTGATGCTGCTGAAAAAGTTACTGGTCCCGCTGTCGCCTGCGTACAGAAACACATCACTGGCAGCATCGCCATCGCTCAAAGTGTTGCGGGCGATACCGACGATGAAGAAGCGGTTGATTCCCCCATTACGCAATGACACGCGCATCGTGCTGCCGCTGCCGTTGCTGGTGTTGGCAAAGGCATCGACACGCAGATCGAAGCTGACTTTGAGCACCTCCTGCCCAGCGTTATTCATATTGAACGGGCTGAAGGCGGACACACCGAAGTTGAGGGAGGTGTTGGAAGCATCGCCGCCGACGGTGGAAGTATCGACCATGCCGATCGAGGGCGCCGCATTGCCCACGCCAGCGTTGATGGCCAGATTGCTGTTGGTGAAGTTGGCGACAAACCAGTTGGTTCCGCCGCTGTTGGGGGTTGCGCCGTTGAGTTCGCCGGTGAAGTCATCCTGATAGATGACCGTCGCCTGCGCCAGACCTGCGCTCAGCCCGACCCACCCTGCCATGATCGCCATGACTTTCATTGTGGACTTTCGCATCGTTGCCTCCTTCTCCTTAGGGATGTGAAATCGAACACGTTCAAATCAAACAAGACGATGAATCACGCACGAGCATTTCGTACGAAGATCAAACTCGCCAGCACCACCATGCGATCAAAATAATAATCTATATGGATATAGTTTACACTTTGTATCGATCATTTTCAAGGATAATCCGACTTATTTTTGTTTAATTTTTTAAGTAATTATTCTACAATATTTTAATCAACAAAATTCGCCCACCGCCGCATGAGTGATTGTTTTCACTGTTTTGGTGACTGTTTTTTTGAAACTCTTCATAGCCGCGGGTGGAAACCCGCGGTAGAACTTCAAGGCATGCGCTAGCAATCACGCTGCCCACAGCCCCCGATGCACGCTACGATTGCACGAGCAATGTTCCACACGGAGTTGACCATGGTCAAAAACACATTGATCGCCGGGCTGGTGTTGATCGTCATGGGCTTGGGTTCCGCGATGATCTTTCAACAAAAAACCGCGCTGATTCCCGCCTATTTCGGTGCCCCGCTGCTGGTCTGTGGTTTACTGGCCATGCGCGAAACCTGGCGCAAACACGCCATGCACGCCGCCTCGCTGATCGCCCTGCTGGGCACACTCATGCCCGGCGCCATGGTGATGATGACGATCATCAAGGTGGTCGGCGGCGGTGAAATCGCCCGACCCATCGCCTTCGGCTTGCAGGCCGCCATGGCTGTTGTCTGCGGCGTCTTTCTGGTGCTCTGCATCCAATCCTTCATTCAGGCACGACGCAAACGAAATGCACAAGCTGCCGCATAGCTTGACCACGCCTGAACTTGTGTGCCCATCGCTCGATCACGCCTGAACTTCATCGCTGGGATGAAGTTCAGGATTCTTCCCCCCCCCCCCCCCCACCCCAATCGATCAATTCATTACCATCCCGAATCAATACCATCCTGAACTTGTTTGCTGACAAACAAGTTCAGGCGTGATTTATTTGTTCCATGAAACGACACGATATCCAATAACGACATGACCATCGACCACCCACTCACCGCATTGCCGTATGACCAAACGCCCTGGCCGGGCTGTCATCCATCAACCTGAAATCGCCCTCGCTTGGGTTCACAAATCGCGGATCGGCACCAAACTGGTCCCCCACCTGCACCATCGGCCCCGGTATGCGAACGCGACTCCGCTCCGGCTGATTCTCGCAATACCAAAAGTTCCGCGCAAAGGTGAACGACGCCGGGTGCGTTCCCGCTCCCACATTCACCGCTCCCTCCGCCGACATCTGCTCATGGCGAAACACAATCAAATTATCCGTGAACACCCCTCCGCTACAAGCCTTGAACAATTCCCCCGTCGCATCCTGCAACACCCGCACGATCCACTTGCCCGGCTGATAAAACGTGTTGAACCGCACCAACCCATCCTGCGCCGTCGCAAACACGATCGGAGCCTCACTCCCAATAAAAACGCAACCTTCCACCGTGATGTCCCTGGCTTCATAACCCATGATTATTCGAGGCCGAAAAAACTCATGGCCCGTGCGTCCCCCAATGTTCACCCCCCGCTGCCCGGCATGTTCAAAATGACAACGCCCAATCACAATCTGCGTCGAGCCGCCTTTGGCTTGTATGCCCACGGCTGACGGCTTAAGCCTGTCCCCACGCAACGTCGTGTGCATGATCCGACCCCGATGACAACCCACCATATCAATCCCCGCTGCACTGCTGCCCCAGTTTTCCACGATGCAATGGGTCACTTCAAAATCAAACACGCCTGACAACTTGATGCCCACCGCATGATTTTCACGGCTGAGGTTCCGCACCGTGATATGTTTGAGCACGATCATCGTCGTCGGCTGATCCGCATTACCCGCATCATCAATGTTCAGGCCGTTGTTTTTCGCACCTTCGAAAATCAGGTGATGCAGTTCAACATACGCAGCACCGCTGAGTTTCAAGCCTTCACTGCCGCTGACGATGACAGGGGGGTTGGCCGGGTCGGCTGCGGTGATAATGATCGGCGCATCACCGGTTCCGCGCAGGTTGCTGAAAAATAAATTGCCTTCATACCGCCCCGCTGCGATTTTGATCGTCACCCCCGGCTGAGCCGATCGCACTCTTTCAATGAGCGCAGCGCGATTGTCCACCAACTGCACCGTTTCCGCATGCACAGACGTTACGCACATCAAACACAGTACGAGGATGACCCAAACAAACCGTGGTTTCATGGCGTTGCTCTACATGCCCGCGGGTTTCCACCCGCGGCTAAACGGACAGTTCCGTATTCTTCATAGCCGCGGGTGGAAACCCGCGGGCTTTGGATTGCGTCATCCGATGTCATCACCGACGTTACGACGATTACTTCGTTCATCGTCACTTGGCCCCACAGCCACTTGCGAGCTATCATAGTCCCGCTATGCCAAAGACACGAGAAATTCGCGGTCGCATTCGTGCCGTCACCAACATTCAGCGCATCACCAAGACGATGCAGATGATCGCCACCGCGCGCTTTCAGGCTGCCCAGCGTCGCGCCACGGCCAGCAAACCCTTCGCCCAGCACATTGCCCGCATGGTCGGCCAGCTCGCGCAAACCCTGGCCAGTGCCGGGGGCGGTGACGCCCAACTGTCGCACCCGCTGTTGCAGTCGCCCCAGCCGCCGGTCGGCAAAAACTGCATCCTCGTACTCACCTCCAATCGCGGGCTATGCGGCGGATACAACGCCAACATCCTGCGTACCTCCATCGCCACGCTCAAAAAAATAACCGGGGCCGATGTCGAAATCGTCGGCAAAAAGGGCGTGGGCTACTGCAAGTTCAACCGCATCCCCGTCGCAGCCGTGCACACGCAATTCACCGATCGCCCGACCTATGAACAGGTCGAAGCGCTGGCCCAGCGTTACATGGACCTGTTCACCGCTGGTAAATACGACAGCATTCAGGTCGTGTTCATGAGCTTTATTTCCATGTCCCGGCAAACGCCGCAGGTGCTTCAGTTGCTGCCCTTGCGTCCACCCACTGCCCAGGCTTCGGGCACCAAGGCCGATGCCACCACCAACAGTCAGTACGATTTTTACCCCAGCCCCGATCAGTTGCTCAATGAACTTTTGCCCATCACGGTGAAAACCACGTTGTTCCAATGTTTCAACGAAGCGGTGGTGAGCGAACAGATCGCCCGCATGGTGGCCATGAAGTCCGCGACCGACGCAGCCAAAAAAATGAAGGGATCACTGACCCGCAAGTACAACCGCGCCCGTCAGACCGCCATCACGACGGAACTGATGGAAGTCATCAGCGGTGCGGCCAGCGTTTCGTAAAAATTTCGAATGGCGAATTTCGAATTGCGAATTTGTCGGAACCATCATCACTGGTGGACTGACCATGAAAAAATCCGAAATTCGAAAGTCGACGATTTCAACAGCGGGGCCTTCCCTTCAATCCGAAATTCGCAATTCGAAATCCGAAATTCGTAGCGAACCCTCCCCCTGGCTACTGGTGGGCAGCGGGTTGGAATTGGCGGTGTTGGTGCTGGTGTTCGCCTGGGGTGGGCATTGGCTTGATGGCAAATGGGGCACCGACCCCTGGCTCACGCTCACCGGCGCTGCCATCGGCATCGTCGGCGGCATGGTCCACCTCTGGCAGGTCGGCTCCCGTTTTTTCAAATAAACCGACCAAGTGACGACCACGCACCGATCTTGATATGATGCCAATGTTTTAGCTATTGCCTCACCGGGCGGTTAGCTCAGTTGGCCAGAGCGCGTCCCTTACAAGGATGAGGTCACAGGTTCGAGCCCTGTACCGCCCATTGCCTGCTTTTGCATTTCATCGCATCTGTTCGCCATGGAGCCAACCTGTTGCCGCAACTGGCCGGGCGATTGAAAACAGAGTATGGCAAAGGATTTGATGAACAAAACCTTCGCAATAGAGCAATTCGCGTCATTTTTAGACCCCTTCTCCCTCCGGGAGAGGGTGGCCGAGTCTGCGAGGCCGGGTGAGGGCGCAAGCATTTTTATATTGTAAATCAAGCATAATTCAAACATAAACGACGCCCTCACCCTAACCTTCGCCGTGGTGGGGGGGACGGAATGGCCCCCACTGCTGATCAAATTATTACGCAAACTGCTCTATGAGTGCCTTTTACGCCTCTTTCCCAAAATGGAACGCACTGCGTACCGAATTGAGCTGGACTCATCACCGCACATTGCTGCGCGTCGAAGATGCCCAGGCCCGGACTTGGTACATGTGAGGAATCCGCCAGACAGAACTGGAGCACACGGGCGTTGGAACGCCAGATTGGAACCCTTTATGGGGATCAGCGGACCGGGGCGAAAGAAGCACTTTGATCACGATCAACGCCCTGTTGCGCCAGCATGATCTGTTCGCGCTGGGCATGGTCAATCAATCGTTGTGTTCGCCGTAAATCATTGCGAACTTGTGATGTCAGGGCGAGTATCACCACGGCCAACAGACCGATGCTGCTGATCGCCAGGACACTGGCCATGCCGCAACGATGCTGGACACAGTGACGTGAAGTTGGCTTCATGGTTGCACCATTTTCGCCAGGGTCAACGGATGGCTGATCATGCTCAGGTTCAGCGTTTGTTGATAGCCCCGCCAATGCACCAGCAGGATCGAGCCTTGTGCTTCAAAACCAATATCCTGCAACGCAGTATGCATAACCTCAGCAGCGCCATTTGCATCGCTGTTCTGTGTCATGCGATGGAGTTGTGTGCCTTGGGGTGTTGAGTGTGCTTGCCAACGCACCGTTGAGCTGTCGGGCAGCGTAACAATCAGTGTGGTCGGGTTGGGGGTTTGCATGGCGGTGCAGTCACGCAGGTCCTGTCGCAACCGGTTCATCGCCGAGTCAAGCTGTGAGACTGACATTTGGGTGCGCTCGACCTGCGAGCCGGTCTGCAGACAGTCCATAAAAAGACGAACATAGGCCGCCGAGATAAAGCCCGCCAAGGCCACGGCCATTACCACATCCATCAGACTCCACCCGGGCCGCATTCGTCTGTGTGCTTTCATGGTTTGGCTCCCGGTTTGAACTCCGACCCAGGTAACCGTGTCAGTGCCCGGATGTTCACCGGACCGGTAAGTTCGACGGTTTGCGATTCGAGCCGAGCCTGAACTTTCAGCCAGGTGAGTCCGTTGGCAAGCGGTGGTGATTTTTCGTCATATGTGAATGTCACGGCAACGCCGCTTGTATCGGGCAAAGCCGCATCATTCTGCAGGCAATGCAATACCTGTTGCGCCAGATACAAAGCCTGGCGACGTTGGAGCAGTTGGTCAGAGGCTTTGCGATATTGGGCGATGCCTAGCGCCAGTCCGCCCATGACGGCGATGAGTATGCCCATGGCCAGCACCGCATCCATCACCATAAACCCGCGATGTGCAGGGTGTCGCTTCATCCATTAAACTCCGGCATGATTCCCTTCATCAAGTCACGCAGAAAAAGCATGATCGCCAGACAATGCCAGCCCACCAAAAGCCCAAGTACCATCGTCAACGCCGGCACCACAGCCGCTTGGATAAGCAACAGCACACGATGCAAAGCGTTGTCGTAGTGACGTTGTAAAAACGAAAGTGATTGGATCGCCTGCTCACCATGATCCGCTTCGACGAGCATGCCGCTGACCAATGCCGGCATCCCGGCTTGCCTGGCGGCGTCCGACGGAGCCTGTCCCTGCTGAATCCGCCCGGCCCAGGCATGAAACACCTGCTTGAGCGGATCAGGCGTCACTGCATCACCGGCATGTTGAAGTGAACCGGTCCAGTCGTGTCCGCTGCGCAGGTGACTCGCCAGCACAGCCAACCCATCGCTTAAGGCTTGTGTACGCTGCACCGCAGACAACACCGGTAATTTCCGACCCAGCCAACCAGCCAGGCGTACCGCCCAGCTGTCGTCCAGCCGACGCGTGCTGACGATAAGCCAGATTGACTGACATACTGCCAGCAACAGCACCGCACTCGCTGCGACGGCTATCGACGGTGCCAACCAGGGGCCCAATTCCATCAGTGTACTTGTCACCCAATTGAATTTGACGTTGAAATCTTTCCCTATTTTTGCAAACTTGGGCCCGACAAACATGCTGACAAACATCAAACCCGAACCGATGATGACCAGCGTGCAAAGAAAGTAAAGCCAGTCCGTGGCCGCTCCCGGTCGTTTGCGGGCAAGTTCCATTTGATGTTGTTCATACAGCCGGCTCAGGGTTTCCCGCGGTTTGGCCGTCAGCAAATCGCCAACGGAAGAACTGGCACTTCCGGCTGGAAAGGGAAACGATTCGGTGTTACGTTCTGCCATGGGTGGTGTACTCCTTGCCCGTGTCGGGCAGTTCGGATGAAATTGAACATTCCATCCAGAGTACGCCGCCTGTTTTTCTACGTCATCCACAACTTTCGGTTATAGCCCTAAAAACGCTGCATGGGGAGGTCCAAAGCTTCAATCGTTGGACTCTCTGGCAATGACCTGGCCCATGTCAAAGTGGAGGGTTGCATTCGGCTGCAGCGCCTCCGCACGGAAGGCAACCGCCCCCTTCGCCAAACCGCCAGCGAGCTACTGGCCCGCGCCCGTGGGGAACCCAGGGTCATTCGCCGTACCCGGCTAACAGCGATGAGTTTGTTTGATTTGTAGGAAGGGAATAGAGCAAGACATCAGCGGATTACTCATTGTGAATACTCAGCATCAGCGGTGGCGTGAAGCACCGTCCGCTGCATGCAGTTGTTGGTCGTTATTGCGTTCATGCAGACTGGCTATCTGAAAGGCGAGGCATTAGGTCGAAGAACCTTTCACATATTTCCTTGACTGACATAAGTGAGGAGGGTGCCCGGACCCGGAAAACTTCGGTGTGTAACCGCTCGCATCCTTCAGTGACGCACTCAATGGCGGTTTTTTCCCAGAGCCTACGGCACGGCCATGTTTTGACTACTTGTGCGTAAGGAGCTGAGCAGCGATGTTGGCGAAGGCGCTCATTAAGGTTGCTCGCGAAACCAACCTTAAAACGACTAGGGTCATGCTCAGGCTCTAAGCTCAGAAGATAGAAAACACCGATATTGTAAAGAACCGCTTTGGCAAATTCGGATTCTTCACCTTCCTCTCCATTTTGTGTTCTTCTACTTGAATCAAATGCTACCAATATCCTCCGAGCATCATCTTGGGTAATGTAGGAAATAGTTTGCCCACGACTTTGATTTCCACCGCGAGATTTAGTTGGCTCAATTTCCAGGCGCTTAAGGACTTTGAAAACGGTCTGCCTGATTAGACCGTTCTTCTCGGCAAAGTCTTTAACGGAAATAAGGTGCTCAGTCATGTGTGTAGTGACGCCCAACTTATTTTTCCCACAGAAAACTGTTTTACCCGGACCACCGACGGGCAAATTATCACCACCTTGGGACGTTTAAAGCAGTTTTGAGCGATTAACAGCCCTCAAGTACGAAAGCCTTCCGTCAACATCGTGCTATTACCACATAGATGGTGCCATGTCAACCCGCCGTACTGCGCGACGGCGAACCGAGGGGCATAGAACATCCATGCACCGAACCAACGAACCGGGGAAAGGCGATATATTCTGATTGAAAAGGACGCCGATTACTACACCAAGGCCAGGGCACGCATCACCCAGCGGCCACCCTCTCCCAAAGGGAGATGGGGGCCAACTGTTTTCGCAAATTGCTCAATATCAAGCTTGGTGCGGGGTCGTTTCCTGATGCTACACTGTGATTCACCCACCGGGAGTTGATGGCCTGGGGGCCAGCGACCGGGGG
>CAYRTH010000084.1:0-4067 GCA_964427135.1 uncultured Phycisphaeraceae bacterium | reverse complement strand
ACCGGGGGAACCGGGGGCAGGGAGCAACACCATGGCGGACGTTATTCGGGTGGGTATTCTCGGTGCGGGCGGCAACACTCGGCTCAAACATATTCCCGGTTTGAAAGCAATACCCGATGTTCAGGTCGTGGCGGTGTGCAATCGTACATTGCCCTCAGCGTTGAGGGTTTGCAAAGAGTTCGACATCCCCAAAGCCTGCGCGACGCCGGGCGAAATCATTCACGACCCGAATATTGATGCCCTGGTCATCGGCACCTGGCCGTATAAACATTGCCCGTTCACTGTGGCGGCCCTGGAAGCGGGCAAGCATGTGATGTGCGAAGCGCGCATGGCCATGAACGCAGCCGAGGGTGAAACAATGCTCGCTGCATCAAGGGCGCATCCGTCGTTGATTGCGCAGATTGTGCCCGCGCCGTTCACCTTGCCGGTGGACGACCAAATCAAAACGCTGGTGCAGACAAAACTGGGGCAGGTGCGACGAGTGCGGGTTGAGTTGTCTATGAAAGACGATGGCAACCCGATGCCGCAGCGCACCTGGCGCCGCAATCGCAGCTTCAGCGGCAACAACATCATGACCGTGGGCATCTGGTACGAGACCCTCATGCGCTGGCTTGGCCCGGCCCGGTGGGTGCAGGCAGCGCTTCACACTCATCGACCCGTCGGCATCGACCCGGAGTCAGGCCAGCAAGTACCCATCGATGTGCCCGATCATGTCGAAGTGCTGGGCGAACTGGCCTGCGGCGGGACGCTGAGTCTTTCGGCTTCGTGCATTGCCACCCCGGTCAATCGCAACCTGATTCGCATCGAAGGCGACGGTGGCGTGCTTGAGTACGTGAATGATCAAGCCAGTTTCACCCCGACCGGTGGAACCACGCAGGTGATCGAACCTGAATCGGGCAAAGGGTGGCGAGTCGAGGCGGAGTTCATCGGGGCGATTCGTGGCACGGAAAAAATCAGGTTCACCGATTTGGACACTGCCCTGGCGTACATGCGTTTCACCGATGCGCTGCATGATAGCCATCGACTGGGGCAGCGGGTGTATGTGTGAGTGAATGGGCGATCACTACAAAAAAACCGCGGATTGCCATCCGCGGCTATGCAGACAACGAATTTGTAGGATCAATGACTGTTGTAACAGGGCTTGTGCGAATCAGCTTGAAACACTACGACGTCGAAGCACCGCCAACGAACCAAGCGTGAGCAATGCCAGCGAGGTGGGTTCGGGAACAGGCAGCACCGTACCGGTGACGACTTGGAAGTTGTCCAGGTACATCTGCCCGGAGGCGACGGTGAAGCCCTGGCCGCGCCCACCCATCGACACATACACCTCGTCCGCCTGCCAGAGGGTTTGCACCAGGGTAGTCAGCAGAAGACTGCCCGAGGCGTGCTCCAGCGTCAGGTTATCCAGCGCGGAGTTGTAGGTGATGGTGAGGGTTCCGCTGGTAAAAAACGGAGGGAAAATCGGCACGAGAGTTTCGACATCATCGACACGGTAACCCACCGTCGCCGCCAATTGCACGCCAAGTGTCGGGTGATGTACCAAGCCCAGACCGATGGCGGCACTGTCGGTGCCATTGGGCAGATCACGACCGATCCCGAACACCATGCCCAACGCGCTGCCCACCCCGGCTGAAGTCGCGCCAATGGCGGTCGGGTTGGTGAAGGTGTAATCGACCTTGATTTCAAAATCACTGGCGGTCGAAAGCAAAAACCCCGATGGGCCGTTGGACAGGTACAACGCATCGTTGTTAGGGTTGGTCGAACCATTGGCGATCACTTCCAGCCGTTGGTTCTGTTCAATGATGTTGAGCTGCGCCACAGCATCAACCACGGTGGTCCATTGCGGACCTTGAACGTTGTCGTTGAAGTTGTCAGCGATCGAGGCCAAAGCCCCGCTGGTCACAAAGGTGATCGTCACCGCAGTGGCGATGGTGCTCGGATGCGTTAACAATGCCATAGGTTGCCCCTCTTTTTATAATATTTGTCAATAACCATAGAGTGCGGATTATCAGAATCAAGCAGTAACGAGAAATCAATCATTGGGCAAAGCGATGCTCGGCCCACTAAGTCGAGCGCTTCTGAATCATCCGCCTTTGGGCCATTTTATTCCCGCATTCAAGACCAGTTATTTTTAGAAATGTTCCGGTACCTACTGGCCTTGACCTCTTATTGCGTGTAACATAGACTTGTGAGGATCATGTAGTTGAATGATTTTATTCAAGGGAGGAAGAGAAGATGTTGCGATCGACTTTGGCGGTAGTTCCGGTGTTGGGTTTGAGCGCGATGGTTGGTGCAGCGACGTTTGACTCCGTGGTAGGGCCTCTTAGTTTTGATGATGGTCAGGGCACCACGGGCACGGCTACGGTTGAATTACTAAACCCCACGGATACTTCATTATCAGGTTTATGGGGCAACTTGGAGTGGGAATTTGACCTTGATTTCATTGGGCCTGTGACCGGCACCATCGCGATCAACGACTATACCATTACCGACTACGGCATTAATTTCGGTATTTTCACCCGGGTGCTGGGATTGACTTGGAGCTTCACACCTTCGGGCGATATTGCCGATTATCAGGTCATTTTCCTTCAGGGCTTGCAGTACAGCCTCAGCGATTCCGTGATCAACTCCATAAGCAGTCTGGAACCAACCTATCCTTTTAATCCCGATGCTTTGAGCGCGAACTACGGCTGGGTAATCCCAGGCCCGGATACCATGATCGATCGGCGGTATCTGATTTTCGCGCGTCCGGTGCTGGACGCCAACAACGGCCCGGTACTAGGCCCGAACTCACTGCCCTTGATTGAAGTTGCGGATGTGATCGTGATGTCGCTGGATGCGACGCTGACCCCCATCCCCGAACCGGCCACGCTGGGCTTGCTCGCACTGGGTTCATCGCTGATGCTGCTGCGTCGTCGGGGTTGAACTGTTGGATGACGGACGATATCAAAACTCAATGACACACCAACCGCAGGGTTCAGCCCTGCGGTTTTTTTGTTGGTCTGCCACGATGTGGCACCGCCGCCCTCGGCGGTGTGGTGGTCAACCGTGTTGCGATAAAACGGAGAATGGCATCCACAAAGTATGCCGCAGGCAGCTTGTCTGCCAGTGCCCCAAACGATTGACGCCGAGGGCTTTAGCACCGGATTGTTCACACCCTCATCCGGCCCTGAAGGGCTCGGCGTCATAAGCCGACGCAGAGCGCCGGGGGCATCGCACAACAAAAACAATCACTTGGCCAGTACAACCCATAAAAAAAGCCCACCGTTGAAGGTGGGCTGGGTGAACAGTGAAGTGATTGTGACTGAATTAGTCACGGCCGCCGCGGAAACCACCGCGACCGCCACGGCCACCACCGCCGCCGCCGCCACCACGGGGGCCGTCGGTCTTGGGCCGGGCTTCGTTGACCGTCAAAGGACGACCTTCGAAATCCTGGCCGTTGAGGCCGTCGATCGCCGCCTGTGCCTGGCTGTTGTCAGGCATGGTGACGAAGGCGAAGCCACGTGAACGACCGGTTTCACGGTCCTGCACGATGGCCACTTCATCAACCTGACCGTGCTGCTCAAACATGCTGCGCAGGCCGTCCTCGGTGGTCTTGAAGTTCAGGTTCCCCACATAAATCTTCATCGCGATACACTCCGAAACAAAGAGTTGAGCTCACGGACGGGGACATGCGTCATAGCAGGAGGTCGTTCCGGCGCAAGCGTCACTCGAACTCGTCAGGCCCCGGCGAACACCGCCGACAACCTGACGTCAATATAGTACACGACCCCAGCCCATAACACAATCGGCCTTCCCCATTATTTTTTCAGTCTTCGTTTCCTCGCATTTTTGCATGTAAAACTCTGCGTTTAACCATCCACGCCTGAACTTCACAAGCGTGTGGATCACACACGCTTTCCTCATGCGTGAAGTTCAGGATGGTTTGCATGAACTGTTGTCGAAAAACCATCCTGATCTTCGTCCGGGACGAAGATCAGGCGTGGATGATGCAAAAATGAAAAATCACCACATCACCACATCACCACATCACCACATCACCACATCACCACATCACCACATCACCA
>CAYRTH010000083.1:0-13365 GCA_964427135.1 uncultured Phycisphaeraceae bacterium | reverse complement strand
TAGGGGCTAGGAAAATCATATTGGTGAATATAATTTACCCAGCACCCAGCACCCAGCACCCAGCCACTCACGCTCAGGCCCCGGTTTGGCCGATAGTAACAGGGCTATGCCACCGACCGGACCCAATCCGTATCTGCGTACCAAAATACTCACCGCCAGCCCGCAGGAATTGCGTCTGATGCTGTATGAGGGAGCGGTGCGTTTTGGGAGGCAGGCTCTGTCAGCCATGGACAAAAACGATCACGAAACAGCCTTTGATGCGCTGATGCGGGCCCAAAAAATCGTGCTGGAACTGTCCACCAGTTTGAAGCACGAAGTGGCCCCGGAGCTGTGCGCCAAGCTCACCGGTTTGTACAACTACATTTACAAGCAACTGGTCGAGGCAACCCTGTCGCGCGATCCCGCCAGGGTGCGTGAAGCGGTGGAACTGCTGGAGTATGAAACCGAAACCTGGAAAATGCTCATGGCCAAATTGAACGAGCAACCGGGGCAAGGCAGCGGTGATCATGCCCAGGTCACCGCCCCGCAGCAGACGGCCATCAGCAGCCTTTCGCAAAGCGCGTAAGCACTTCTGAATAAACGGGACAGGTCCAATTTAGATGGCGGCGACCTTCGATACAAGCAAGCCCGCAGAAGAATAACGCGAATTAATTGGACCTGTCCCGTTTATTTAAAGGGCCGTTATCAAAGTTCACGCACTTTGTGCGGCGGGCGTTTGCGCAGGCAGCATCATAACGGCATCAAAACTGACAGCCACGTGTTGCTGTTGACCGTGCCCCAGACTGCGCACCACCACCCCGGGCAACATCTGCTTTTGGCTCAGCACCACCTCACGGCTCGACCAGGCAATGCCCACCCGCACCCGCTGCCCAGGCATCAAAAGCGATGGTTTTTGCACCTCAATCATCATCCCTTGCGCTGATAAATCGTGGGTTTGCCCCGCCAAAAACCGCCCGGTTTCCACACACCAAACTTTGACCGGATACGCCAGCGACAGACGCGCTTGCCGACGACGTTCGGAGACAGGGCCAGATGGGGTTTTTACTTCCATATCGTTTCTATCGGTTGGGCAAAGGGGGTGCCTTGATTTGGTCACAAGGTTGTATTGGTTCCATTTATGAGCGCCTTAATCATCCATAAACTGATGGAAAATCGTCAGATAGCGGCAAAAACATTGCTTATGATCGCTCCAAGGTCTAGCATTAAGGCGATGGGTATTAGTGTCGATCCCAAAGAGTTTTTGGAAGTGACGTTGCCGGCGTTGCGCAGCGGGGATGCGGCTGCGCTGGCGCAAGCGGTGCGAGTGCGTTGGAAGGCTCGCGAACTATGCCCATTGTTGCGAAATGCGGATGCGGATGTGCGTCGCGTGGCTGCGGTGACGATGGGGCTGGTGGGGGACATGCGCGCGGTATCGTGTTTAACCGGTGCGTTGCACGATGCGGACCCGCAGGTGAATCAGATGGCCGAGCACGGGCTTTGGTCGATCTGGTTTCGCAGTGGGAAGGTGCAGGCCCATCAGCCGTTCCGCGAAGGCGTGGCCATGCTGGCCGCCGAGTCGTACACCAGTGCGGTGCAATGTTTTGAAAAAGCGACGCGGATTGATCCGATGTTTGCCGAGGCTTTCAATCAGCGTGCGATTGCCCACTTTTTTCTGACCGAGTGGGAATTGGCGATCAACTGTTGTCGCAGTACGATCACGCTGGTGCCGGTGCATTTCGGGGCGATTGCGGGGATGGGCCACTGTTACACGCAACTGGGCGAGCTTCGCCGGGCGCTGGCGTGCTACCAGCGAGCTTTGGAAATCAACCCGCGCATGACCGCCATTGCGCAGATGATTCAGCGTTTACAAGGTCACGCCAAGTCGGACAATGATTCATCAGGTATGTTCCATGTCGATCATTTTGCGACGCGATGAAACGAAGTGGTCGAGTGGCCGAGTGGCCGAGTGGCCGAGTGGCCGAGTGGCCGAGTGGCCGAGTGGCCGAGTAATGATATTTGTTACCACGCCTGATCTTCGCCTTCGGAGGCGAAGATCAGGATGTTTTGTTGAATACGACAAATACACACCCATCAAACAACCAAACCCCGGGCGACCGGGGTTTGGTGATGTTGTGACTTGGCAAGCAAGGTAGGGTGGGTCAAGCGAGTCGGCGAGCGGACCCACCTGATACTCGATGGATAATGTGTAATGGATAATGGATGATGTACAAACCAAGAAAGAGTTGCCGGATTCCATCTCTGAACATCATCCATTATCCTTTATCCATCATCCATCACACCACCGCCGAGGGCGGCGGTGCCACATTCATGAACACCGCGGGTTGCCACCCGCGGCTATGCGGAAATCATTCACTCGACCACTTGACCACTTCATCGAATACCCGAGTCCTCAGCCTGTCGGCTTCGTCCTCGGCTTGTCTTCAAATTCGAAATCCGAAATCCGAAATTCGAAATTCGAAAATCGAAATTTTCTGCGCACTTGGCCACTTGTCCACTTCCCATTTACGCCGCGTTGCGCTGGCGTTTGCGTCCGACGGTGCGCTGTTCTTCCTGCATGCGTTGGGCGGGGTTCTGGTTCATCTGTTCGACCAAATCCTCCGGCGATTTGGCCCACAGGTCGGCCCCGATTTCCTCGGCCAGGCCCTCGGCCCGGTTGAACACGCCGCCGCCGACGATGATTTGCAGGTTCGGGCAGATGCCGATGTCGTGCATGTGGTCGATCAAGAGACGCAGGAACGGGAGGTTGCCGGGCGTGGCCGAGAACACGACCAAAGCGTCCGCCTGCATTTCACCCAACTGCGCGATCAGTTCATCATTGGCGATACCCCCGCCTGCAAACAGCACATCGTAACCGTCGGCTTCGAGCAGGTCGGCTGCCATCTGTGCCGCCAATTCCTCCGGCTCATCCGGGCCGCAAACCATGAGCACCTTTTTCCCGCGACGCGGTGACTGTGCCAGACGAATTTGCATTTGGTCCACGAGCTGACGCATCATCCGCGTGGCAAAGTGATGCGCTAAATTGGAAAGCTGATCGTTGCGATGCAGGGTTTGAATTTGTTCGAGCGTGGGCCAGAAGAGACGTGAAAGAACCTTTTCTGCGGAACAACCGGCTTGAACGACTTCATCAACGACATTGCGGGCGGCCTGTCGTTCGCCGCTGATCAGGGCGGTGAAAAAACGTTCGATCAAAATTTCGCGTGCCATGGACGATCTCCGATTTGCTGCCTTGGTGCTGACCTGAAACATCCGTCGTTCAGATCACCAACCCCCCACTCACGAAACCTCAGTGCGTGTCGCTGGTGCTGTCGGGGCACAAGCAAAACCCACTGTCGGAGTCGGATCGTCCACATCCGACCGGCCCGCCACGGGCGAGCCTGCTTCGTCGCCGGGTTGTTCATCGACCTGTTGGCCTGCGTTTCAACAACCGTTGTTGGGAGCGTCCGCTGAGCGGGTCGGACAAGCCATGCTTTGGATGCAAGTCATTGTTTTGCATGGTACTAAGTTCAAAGACCCGTCACTCCGATAACCTTGATCTGACGCAGAGAGTCGCGTCCATCGATCACGGAGCGAATCAAGCGCGTTCAACGTAGCGCAAAATAAGCGTTTGGAGGCGCGTTGTAAATGGGTTGGGAGCGTAACGATAAAAAAAGAGTGTCAAAGTTTGCCGGTGGTAGGGTTGGCAGGGTTTAGAGCAGTTTGCGTCATTATTTGATCAGCAGTGGGGACGGAACTGGCATCACAACTGGCCAAAATAATTACGCGTATTGCTCTAGCACTTTATTTCAAGCTCACTGAACTCATCTTCGCTGATATTGGCTTGCTTAAGAATCAACCTGAAAGTTCCAAGAGGTACATCGCCGCGGTGCATGGATACGAAGGTCATTCGTCCGTCGGCATGGCGCAAGAACAGATGTGATCCGGTTTGTCGGGTTCTGACAAAGCCCGCCTTCTCCAATCAGGCAACAATTTCACGTGCGGTGTAAGGCATCAGGCAACTACTTCAACCGAGGTGACGAAGGATGTTTATTCCTGGGGCACTGCTTTCCCTGTCGCCTGTAATTCGGCGACCCAACCTTCAATCAAATCCTTCGCAGCTGTCGTTTTGTTGAAGTTTCATACAACCGACGCCTGCAACATCGCTTTGACTTTCTCCGGTACGGTGATCGGTGCGAAATGTTTCGCGGGATACAAATAGTCTTCCCCCGATTCATCCAGCACACGCAGGTAATTTTTCGGGTCGCCCGGCTGCGGCTCCATCACCCGGTACAGTTTCATCGGTTCCAAGTCCGTTTCCGAAGCGGACGGCCCAAGGTAAACCACGAATGAAGATTTGCGTGACGAGGTTGTCATTCATCACGCGGCGGATGCTTCCACAAACTCGGCGGTACTGGTTGGTTTGGGGATGCGTTGACCGGCGCGGCGCATATCGTCCAAATGCAGTGCAATCGCCTCGCGAATCAATCGGCGAACCTGTGCAACCGTTCTCCCTGCTGCCACACATCCGGGCAGATCAGGCACATACGCACCATAGCTGCGCGGACCCTTTTCAATGACGATCATGAAACGCATCGGAGTACCCGTGATGGACACTGTTTTACTTTCTGCTCTGTGCGGTTGAATGCGATGATAATATTCAGCAACCGTAGACACCGCGGGTTTCCACCCGCGGCTAGCCAAAACCATCGAACTCCTTCGGTAATCATATGATGACTTTTCATAGCCGCGGGTGGAAACCCGCGGTGTCTCACCGATCAAACTGCGCATCGAACGCGATCGCGCTGGGTTTGAAGTCGATCTTTTTCACGAACGCAGCCGCCTCGGTAGCGCCGTGTTCGCGGTCCATGCGACTGTCTTCCCATTCCACGCTCAGCGGTCCCTGATACCCCACATCGTTGAGCGCGACGATGATGCGTTCGAAGTTCACATCGCCATGACCGGGGCTGCGAAAATCCCAAAATCGGCGCGGGTCAGCAAACGTCACATGCCCGCCGAACACACCCACCGTGCCATCGCCCTTGCCCCACCAGGCGTCCTTCACATGAGCATGAAAAATCCGCTTGCCAAAGGTGTAAATAAACTTCACGTAATCGACGCCCTGATAGCCCAGGTGCGACGGGTCGTAATTGAAGCCGAAACGCTTGTGCTGCTTCACCGCTTCGAGCGCCCGCTGAGCGCTGGCGATGTCGAAGGCGATTTCCGTCGGATGCACTTCCAATGCGAAGTTGATGTTCAGTTTGTCGTAGCTGTCCAAAATCGGCTTGAATCGACGGGCAAAATCGTCAAAACCTTTTTGCCAATAGGCCTGACTGGTGGGCGGAAACGCATAGGTGGAATGCCAGATCGACGAACCGGTAAAGCCGTTGACGACACCGCTGCCACCTTTTTTGGCGCCGGGCTTGGCATCCAAAAATAGCCTGCAAGCCTTGCCCGTGTCGATCAATCGCTGGGCAGCTCGCTTACGCACGCCTTCGGGGTCACCATTGCCCCACACCTCCGGGGGCAGAATGCTTTGGTGGCGTTCATCAATGTTGTCGCACACCGCCTGCCCGACCAGGTGGGCGCTCACGGCAAACGAAGTCAGCCCATGATCCAGCAAAACCTCCCATTTTTTGCTGACGTATTTTTTGTCCTTGAGCGCTTTGTCCACCTCGAAATGATCGCCCCAGCAGGCCAATTCAAGCCCGTCATAACCGAACGACTTGGCCTTGGCGCAAATGGTTTCAAACGGCAGATCAGCCCACTGACCGGTGAATAGCGTGACGGGACGAGCCATGGTGTGAACTCCTTGTGAATTGGTGTGGTTGGAATCAAAAAGCATCAACGACACATATTAACGTATGAAGTGGCCAAGTGAGTGAATGATGATTCCATGACGAATCCCCCACGCCTGATCTTCGTCGTCGTCCGCGACGAAGATCAGGATGATTTTCAAACAACAACCCTGGTATTGGAAGAAGTAGCCCAGCCGCCCCCGGCTGGATCAGTCAAGTGGCGATACATTCACCGCCGAGGGCGGCGGTGCCACATCAGTCAATTCGACCAACCCTACCCGAGTCCTCAACCGATAGGTTTGGTCCTCGGCTTGATTTTCGCACTTGACCACTTGGCCACTTCCCCGCCTACCGTCGTGATCGAATGTTCCGCAAACTCCAAAAGCCGACGATGATCATCAGCACCGCCAACGGGTAGAGCGACACGACCAGTATTTTGTCCGCGTTGGGGATGTCGGGGTTGAACTTCTGCCAATGGGGCAATTTCCAGATCGCCAGGTTGACCAGCACGCTGATGAAGTTGGAAAGCATTTCCCGTACCCCGCAGACACGGCCCAGAATGTAGTTGGGCGTGATGCGCTGCGTGATGGTGGAAATGTTGATCATGCACAGGCCCCCAAACGTGCCCAGTAAAAAGCACAACCCCACGGCGACGTACACCGAAGGCTGCACTGCCAGCAAACCGACAATCACGCCGCAGCCCAGCATGGCATACAACATCAGTTTGTTGGCGCCCCTGCGGAGATTGAGGATCGACAAAATCACCCCAGCGGCGAGCATGCCCACGCCCATGGCCATGTTCATGTAAATGAACGGCTTCATGAAATTGCTGCTGTCAAACCCGTAGTGAATCAAACACAACGACCCCAAAGCCGGGGCGATCACCATGGCCATCGACCAAATCAGTGTGTAAAGCAACACCAACTGACGCACCGGGCGATGGGTGCGAATGTATTTGGAAGCACGAATGAAGCGCGTCCATTGCGACAGGTGTTTGTCGGTGTCCAGCCCGACATGCGGACGTGGTTTCATGAACGCGAACATCAGGCCGGTGATCGCATACGCAAGCAAGGCCACCTCAATTCCACGACGCACCGAATGCTCTTCCAAAATCACGCCACCCTTGTAACCGATCAGGGAGGCGATCACGCCGATGCCCACCAGCACCGAATTGGCGCTGTTGAGTTTGCTCGATGGCACCAACTGCGGAATCAGCGCATTGCGTGTCGGACTGAAAATCGAAGCCAGCGCCCCGACGCCGAATAATATGGCGAATATTTTCCAATGATGACTGGGGTCCAGGTGAATGCCCGGATCACTGGCCTTCAACCCCGCAGGCACCATCAACACCGCAACAAGCAGCAACAATGCACGACCTTCATCGCAGGCCAGTAGCAACCATTTACGCGGCAAGGTGTCGGCCAGCCATCCGCCGATGGGGGTGATGAAAATCCAGGGTAAAAAAAACCAGAAATACACGGCTGCGGTGGCCGGCCCGACATCGGCTTGAGTGCCGGAGGAAATGAGCATGGGGATGGCGGCCAATTCGATCATGCGGTCGCCAAAACCGCTGGCGGCGACGCTGGTCCACATCAATTGAAAGCTGGTGTTCCGCCACAGGGGCGTGTGGTGATGCGGGTCCGTCGCCGGGGGAATGGTGGGCATCGACAAAGGATAGCGAGCTATGGCTTACGGTCCAGTGGCGACATCAGGCAGGTGCACACAAACGCAGGTCTGTCACATAGCCCCCGGTCAATGACCGGGGGCTAAATGTCATGCAAACCGCACAAAGCGTTCTTCGAACGCACTGTGGCACCCAAGTTATTGCGTCTTTGATTGTTGATCGGTGACACCTTGTTGCAACGCCCAAAGGGCTGCATATTTGAGTTGTGCTTCGAGGGCTTTTTTCTGTGCCACCAGCAGACCAGGGGTGCCATCCAATATGCCGGCTTTCAAAAGGTACATGCGTAAAAAAGCTGCCAAAGGGCGCAGCCAAAGGTCATAAACATGACAGCGCTTGCCACGCTGATGCATTTGTTTGGCGACGAGGAACAAACGATGGTCCAGTTGTTTGCCGTGAAAATAGTCGGTGAAGCCGCCCGCACTGGTACGCATGTGCAATAACGCCCCGCGCAGTTTAGCGCTGCGTCCCGGGGCACTGGGCAGTCGGTTGTCATGCAAAACTTCATCCGCCCAGATGACCCGGTCACGATGAATCAGCCTTGATTGCCAGTCGGGGCCGTCACAGCGCACCCATCGGCGCATGATGTAATTCCGCCGAGGCATCAAAAGCACATCGAGCTTGTCCAACGCGGCGGGGTCGAGTGAAGTGATTTCGTTTGCCAGTTCGGGGGTGACTTCCTCATCGCCATCGAGCACCAGCACCCACGGATTTTTCGCCAGCATCGAACCATATTTTTTCTGCTGCGTGTACCCGCGCCAGGGTTCAACGATGTAACGATGGGCATATCGCCGGGCGATCTCTGCGGTGGCATCGGTCGAACCGGAGTCCACAATCACCAGTTCGTCCGCCCAGTTTTTAACGCTCAGGCACGCAGCCTCCAGCGTGTCAGCCACGTTCGCACAACAGATCACCACCGAGATCGGTACGCTCATGAGCGAATTGTAACCGTCACCCTTCATCATCAAAAATCGCGGGTTGCCACCAGCGGCTACGCAGAGAAAAAACCACGCAACAAACGAGCCTGCCTTCATAGCCGCGGGTGGAAACCCGCGGGGCTTGTTTTTCATACAACCCCGAAACCGACTATCATCTCTCCCTGCCTGCGGGAGCCTTATCATGGACAGTTTCCAATATCGTGACGGTCAATTGTTTGCCGAGGACATCGCCCTGGACGATCTGGCGACGCGCATCGGCACACCGGCTTACATCTACTCACGCCAAACGCTCGAAGCACACTACGACAAGTTGCTTCAGGTGTTTGCCGCCATCGACCCGTTGATCTGTTACTCGATCAAAAGCTGTGGCAATATTCACCTGCTCGAACTGCTGGCTCAGCGCGGCGCGGGCATGGACGTGGTTTCAGGGGGGGAATTGTTCCGCGCCCAGCAGGCCGGGGTACCGATGAACAAGGTGGTGTACGCAGGCGTCGGCAAAACCGACAACGAAATCGCGCAGGCCCTGGACGCCAGCATCGGCTGGTTCAACATCGAAAGCGAAGCCGAATTCGAAAACATCAGCACCATCGCCCGTCAGCGCCATCGACAGGCGCAGGCAGCCCTGCGCGTCAACCCCGATGTGATCCCCAACACGCACGCCAAGACCTCGACCGGGCAGAAGGAAACCAAGTTCGGGGTTGATATCGACCGTGCCCGCCGATTTTTTGATCGCTTCGGCAAGGACCCGGCCCTGCATTTGTCCGCCATTCATTTGCACATCGGTTCACCGATTTACAGTCCCGAACCTTACGTGCAGGCGATCACCAAAGCCCTGGCGTTGATCGATGATTTGCAGGCCAAGGGTTTCAACATCACCGCGCTGGACATCGGCGGGGGCTTTGGCGCTGATTATGAAAAAGACCAGACGCCTTCGTGGGACGAATATGCAAGGCAGATTGTGCCGTTGTTGCAACCGTTTCATGCACGGGGCGGGCGCATCATCCTCGAACCGGGACGCACCATCATCGCCAATGCCGGGCTGCTGCTAACGCGGGTGCAGTACATCAAAATGGGCGGCAGCAAAAAGTTTGTCATCGTCGATACGGGCATGCACCACCTGATCCGCCCGACGCTTTACGATGCGTTTCATTTCATTTGGCCGACGAAGGTCGCCCCGATGCACGAGCCGGCGAAGCGCAGCAAAACCATGAAAATGCCCTCGTTGGAAAAGTGCGAAGTGGTCGGCCCGATTTGCGAAACCGGTGACTATCTGGCGAAAGATCGCATGTTGCCTCCGGTGGCACGCGGTGACTTACTGGCGATTTTCACAGCCGGGGCGTATGGCATGGTCATGGCCAGTCAGTACAACGCCATGCCCCGCCCGGCGGAAGTGCTGGTCGATGGCGACAAGGCCACGATCATCCGCCGACGTGAAACTTATGACGATTTGATCGAAGCGGAAAAAGAAACGCACGAAGTATGATTTCGGATTTATTGACAAGCCGATGTAGACCAGCCGCCCCCGGCTGGGTGATAAAACCGGTATGAACAAAGCCGCC
Organism: uncultured Phycisphaeraceae bacterium; assembly: GCA_964427135.1. GTDB lineage: Bacteria > Planctomycetota > Phycisphaerae > Phycisphaerales > Phycisphaeraceae > JAJXSS01. The sequence continues at coordinate 3,416 of CAYRTH010000083.1, read as the reverse complement.
GATGGTATCGGCGGTATGTATGGGTAGTTGCATAAGCGATGACATGAAGACGGCGGATACCATCCGCCGCTTTGCCAGTCACACCGCCGAGGGCGGCGGTGCCACATGAAACATCAACCCAACGTATCGCCAAACCATACCCGGGCCCTCATCGCCTTTGGCGATTCGTTCCCGGCTTGATTTTAAAACCGACGGCTTCAACAGCGGGTTGTCCCGTTAAATCCGAAATTTTCACACCAGCAGCATCGCATCGCCGTATGAATAAAAACGGTAGCCTTCGTCGATGGCCAGCTGGTACCACTTTTTCAAATTCGTCAAACCCACGCCCGGCAATGCCGCGACCAACGCAAGCAAGGTCGATTCGGGCAGATGAAAATTGGTCATCAGCATGTCGGTGTAACGGAACCGCTGCGGCTGCGGCTGACCTGCTTCATCCGGGTGAATGAACAGATTGGTGTGCCCTTCAAAGTCATACGAAGGCGTGGTGAGCTTTTCGGGAAGGCTTTCCATCGCCCGCAGGGTTGTCGTGCCGACCAAAAGCAAACGTGAACCACGCTGGCGAGCCTCAACCGCCCGGCGAATGGCGTCAGCGGGGATGCGCACCCATTCACTGTGCATGGTGTGCTGTCGCAAATCATCCACCCGCACCGGGGCAAACGTGCCAACACCCACATGCAGCGTTACCCAGGCACAATGCAACCCATGCGACCAGAGCGTTTCCAAAAGCTCAGGGGTGAAGTGCAACCCAGCTGTCGGCGCCGCCACCGAACCGGGGTCACGGGCGTACACCGTGTTGTAACTTTCAACATCGGCGGCGCTCACTTCCGCTTGTTGTTGCAAGCGGCGCTGTTGACGGATGTAGGGCGGCAGCGGGGCGTTGCCGAATTTTTCCAGCGTGCCCAGCGTGGTGATATCCGCATGTTCACTGTGCAGGTCCGCCAGCCACAGGCCATCGCCCAATCGTTCGATCAGGCTCAGCCGAGTGTGTGGGTCGAGCATGATCGTTTCGCCGAGGCGCAGTGAGCCGCGCGATTCGAGCATCACTTTCCAGCGCAAGGGGTACATCGGGTCGGGCGATTCGACGTACAAGCCTTTGACCTTGCCCTTGGTTTTGCTGCGCTGGGCAACAAAGTGAGCTGGTATGACTTTGCTTTGATTGAAGATGAGCAGGTCATCGGGCTTGAGTACGCCCAGACTCGGCAGGTCACGCACATGAGCATGTTGAATCCGACCGGTGTCACGATGCACGACCATCAATCGGGCGCTGTCGCGCGGCTGGGCCGGGGCGGTGGCGATCCGATCGGCAGGCAGGTCAAATTGAAGATCAGAGGTACGCATGATGGCGATGAATCAATCGTACAATTCCATCATGATACATACCAAGCAAGGGTTTGGTTTGTGGCTCGTCGGCTCAACGACTTGTAACGGCTGCTCGATATTGTTCGGCAAACCATCCTGAACTTCACGTGGACGTGAAGTTCAGGCGTGGTTGTGACAAGTGCGATCCATGCACAGCGGTGTATTGCGGACGTGAAGTTCAGGCGGGGGTGATACAACAGTCACCACCAATCATTTAATCAAGAGTACCCGGGCCCTGGGTCGCCCCGGGGGCGGCGACCTCGTTCCCGGCTTGATTTTAAATTCGAAATTCGAATTTCGAAATTCGAAATTGCTTTGCCACTTCTTCAAGGCAGCATCAGGTGATCGATAAAACGGTCTTCAAACCCAGGCACGAGGTTCAGTTCGACGATTTCAACTCGCTTGGCAAGGCGCGACATTTCCGAAAGCGCGCCACGATCGAGCATGGCCAGCATCGCCCCGGCCAATGAACTATTGCCAATCACCTTCACCTGCTCCGACACAAACCCTGGTAACAAACCGCAGGCAATCGCGTGACGATGGTCCATGTGCGTGCCAAAGCCCCCGGCCAGGTAAAGGGTTTTGATTTGTTCGGGTTTGACCCCGGCTTGTTCCAAGAGTGTGGCAATGCCCGCAGCGATGGCGGCTTTGGCTTGCAACAGTGAAGCGATGTCGGTTTCGGTGATGAGTAAATCCTGCTGCCCTCGGCCATGGGCGATGACCAGGGCGCCGGCGTGATCATCGTGAAACTTCAGGTGCGCTTTGGCATCGGGCACCGCGTCCATATCGAAGCGCCCTGATTCATTGATGAGTTGGATGCGTCGTGCCTGGGCTAAAAAATCGATGTAGGCTGAGCCGCATAAACCGATGGGTCGATCATTGCCGATGATCTGGGTGTGAATGGCAAAGGGGTTGGCATCGAGTTGGATGTCGCTGATGGCTCCGCGACCGGCACGAATGCCTGAATGCAACCGTGCCCCTTCAAATGCCGGGCCGGCGGCTGTGGCGCAGCCGAGGATGCGATCTTTGTGCTTGAAAAGGATTTCACCATTGGTGCCCACATCGACCAGCAGCGAGGGGCCATCGTCGTAGGCCAAACCGCTGGATAAAAGTCCGGCCACCAGGTCGGCACCGATGTAGGCAGCCGCCCCCGGAAGTAAATGCAACGGGGTGCTGTCAAGGGCGGCAGGGTTGTTCGATGCGGTTGGCTGAGGCAAGTGCAAACCGACATCGCCGGCGCTGATGATGCGATGTTCCAAAAACACCGGGGTGAAGGGTGCCACGCCCAGCGATGAGGGATCGACCCCGGCCAGCAGGTGCAGCATCGTCGTGTTGCCTGCGAGGGTGAACCCGGCCAGGTGCACTTTGTCGGCGGCATCGTGGCCCAGTTCACGCAGGGCTTGCGTCACCAGCGGTTGCAAGGTGTGTTGTACGACTTCGCTTTGCAGTTGGCGAAGTTGCTCGGGGTTGTTCATGCAAAGGTTGATGCGGGTGACCACATCATCGCCCAGGTGCATTTGGCGGTTGAAGCTCGAAGCACGGCCGACGATTTGGCCGGTGGTCAGATCGATGAGCATCACGGCCACGGTGGTGGTGCCGATGTCCACCGCGACGCCCAGGGTTTGTTTCCCGTCGGTGGCTACGGGCAGCAGCGGGTCGTGGGCATAAGCCACCTGCAATGCGAATTCACTTTGTACCTGCGGTTCGTGCGCCAGCAGGGATCGCGCGGGCAAACGCAGCTCTACCGGGGTGGTTGATTCGAGTAATTGGTATTCGCAGCCACGCAGTTGCAGGGGGGCGTTGGCGGTGGCGCTGATGGTTTTTCCGGTGACGAGGTGACGCAATTGGCCTTGCACCAGATCGATCAGACAGCCATCGCACAAGCCCCGTTCACCGCAGCGCGTGTTCAGGGGCAGGCCCTGACGACGGAGCAAAGCTGAAATGACGGGGGCGTCGTTGCCAGCGGGCAACAGCATGGTTTGCGCACCGGCAGGGGCATCGATTTGAACGGTGGTGGTGGGCATGGGGGGGGGGGAATCGGGGAATCGGCTAATTGG
>CAYRTH010000082.1:0-14028 GCA_964427135.1 uncultured Phycisphaeraceae bacterium | reverse complement strand
TCGTACACCGGGCTGTGCGCCCCGGCGATGGTGCTGCGACGGTTGTCGTTGCGTGTTTCGTACCATTGCACATTGCGCCCTTCGCGGGCTTCGATATTCAATGCCAGGGCATCGGGGGCGAGTACCTGTGACGGGTGACGATCCGATAGTGTCGGGTAAGGCTGTGTATCCGTGCCCGCTGCCCAGTAGGGGGTTTGGCAACCCGACAAGGTCACCATCAGCAAGCACCCGGCGACCCACGCATGGGTTAAACCACATCGCCTTGGGTGAAACCTCGCCGGTGTTGTTTTGGGTGAACAGTTTGAGCGCCATGAGGGGGTCATATTGAACCCGTCACAACCTGCGTGCCATCGATTCAACGGACCGCATCACAAAGTAACCTTCACGCATACGGCTTGATTATCGCGGTGTTATGCAATGATTGATCCTTACACGCGGTTGCCAACAAGGTCGGTTTATGACGATTGTTGCCTGTAAGCATCACCGGTTGGTTGCTTTCAAAGCATCCGTCAACACCCATCAATTTCATCGAAAAATGATATGCTTGCGAGTTCGATGATCACACGACAAACATTCCCGCAATTACGAAGCAGGATGACCCCATGACCAGCGCGACTATTGCGTTACCCACCGTTGATTTACTTGCCAATTTGAAACCGACCCTGCTGATGGGGCCGGGGCCTTCGTGCGTGTCGCCTGCGGTGTATCAGGCCATTGCCCGTCCGACATTGGGGCACCTGGACCCGCGATTCATCCAACTGATGGACGAAATCAAAACCATGCTGCGCACCGTCATGGGGACGCAAAACCCGATGACCTACGCCGTGTCGGGCACCGGCTCAGCGGGTATGGAAACGTGTTTTGTCAACCTCATCGAACCGGGCGATCGCGTGCTGGTGCTGGTCAATGGCGTATTTGGCACACGCATGACCGATGTGGCCGGGCGATTGGGCGCAACCGTCGATGCCTTGAACTTCGAATGGGGCAAGGCTGTCGATGTCGATGCGGTTGCGCAAAAACTACGCACGCAAAAGTATCAACTCGTGGCGGTCGTTCACGCGGAAACATCCACCGGGGTGCGTAACGATGTGGCAGCCATTGGCAAACTGGTGAAGGAAAACGGTGCAATGTATTTGGTCGATGGGGTGACCAGTTTGGGCGGCTTGCCGGTGACGCTGGATGATTGGGGTGTTGATGCCTTTTACAGCGGGACGCAGAAATGTTTGTCGTGTCCGCCGGGGCTGTCGCCTGCGTCGTTTTCAAAACGCGCGATGGAGCGCATCGGTCAGCGCAAAAGCAAAGTGCCCAACTGGTACCTGGATGTGTCGATGCTGGCTAGCTATTGGGCGGGTGCCAAGCGTGCTTATCACCACACAGCACCGATCAACATGGCTTACGCCCTGCACGCCGCCTTGCGCGACATTTTGACCGAGGGGTTGGACAACGTGTTTGCCCGCCATCGTGAAATGCACCTGCGCCTGGCGCAGGGATTGGAAGTGATGGGGTTGAGTTTGCCGGTGAAGCCGGAGCATCGCTTGCCGATGTTGAATTTGGTGAGTGTGCCCGAAGGGGTGGATGAGGCAATGGTGCGTTCAAAATTGCTCAGTGAACATGACATTGAAATCGGTGCAGGGCTTGGCCCGTTGGCGGGAAAGGTTTGGCGGTTTGGCTTGATGGGCCACACGGCACGAACGCACAACGTGGATCGTTGTTTGAGCGCCTTGAAACAAGTGTTGGGGCGGTAGTCGCTGAATACTGAAGTATGAAAAGTATTCAACACAGAGTACACAGAGTACACAGAGAGCACAGAGCAGCACATGGGCAAAAAGCAAATGTTGATGAAACCAGTGGACGGCAACAAAACCCAGTCAATGAGCGGTTGAACACAAAGTTTTGCAGACTCATGAAGGGCTTATTGGGTTTCGATCAATACGATGATTTGGTTTGCTTTGTGACCTCTGTGATCTCCGTGTTGAAAAATGATTCGTTTGGACGTTCGAAAACAGCCATGTATTTTTGATGTCGGTCGCATCAAGTTGTTGATGCAACGCGATCCGGGCTAAACTATTGCTTTCACTCCAAGGACTTGTGATACCCGCACATGGATGCACAACTTTTCATCAGCCTGCTGACGGTGCTCGTGGTCGCCAACATTTTGCTGGGGGCCACGGCTTACCTGGTGATGCTCGAACGCAAAATCGCCTCGTGGGTGCAGGATCGCGTCGGCCCCAATCGCACCGGTTTTGGCTTCGGTTTTGGGTTGTTCAAGGACTTTCACTTTTGGGGGCTGGGGCAACCGGCAGCCGACGGGATCAAACTGGTGATGAAGGAAGACTACACGCCGCCGTTTGTGGAACGAAATTTATTTGTGCTGGCGCCGATTTTCGGGGTCATACCGGCATTGATCGCGTGGGCGGTGATTCCCTGGGGCGGGGTGTGGAATTTTCCGGGCATTCACCTGGCGGGGACGCAATGGGTGGCGGCTGGGCCGGTGGTGGTCAGTGCCTTGAACGTGGACATCGGCGTGATTTACGTGCTGGCGGTCGGTTCAATGTCGGTATATGGCGTGGTGTTGGCGGGGTACGCATCCAACAACAAGTATGCATTTTTGGGCGGAATCCGCGCCACCGCGCAAATGCTCAGTTATGAAATACCGTTGGGGTTGGGGGTGTTGATCATTCTGCTGATGAGCGGGTCACTTCGGCCGGACATCATTGTGGGTTTGCAGGCCAATGGTTTTTGGAACATTTTTTATCAGCCGATGCTGGCGGTGATCGCGTTTGCCTGCATGTTGGCTGAGGCCAATCGCGCCCCGTTTGACCTGGCGGAAGCTGAACAGGAATTGGTGGCCGGGTTTCACACCGAATACAGTTCGATGAAGTTTGCGCTCTTCTTTTTGGGGGAATACATTCACGTCGTGGCTGGGGCAGCCTTTTTCACGCTCATGTTTCTGGGTGGGTACGACATTCCATTTTGGTCAGGGGCACAGACCGGCGGGCCGATGTGGGGCTTGCTCTGGGTGCTGGTGAATATGGGTATCTTTTTCGGCAAAGTGTTTGCGGTGATCTGTCTGGTGATGTTGATTCGCTGGACGCTGCCACGGTTCCGGTTTGATCAGTTGATGCGACTGGCTTGGCGCGGGTTGATACCCATGGCCCTGACACTTCTGCTGATGACGGGTGTGTTGCAATTTTTGATGGTGCAGGGAACCATCACCCGTGAAGTGTCGCACCTGCTGATGCTGGTGGGCAATGTCGGCCTAGTGATCGTTGCGGCGCTGCTGAGTCGATACCTGCCCGATGCCCCCGGCAACCGCAAAGTGGGTCTGTACGGTTCACGTTTCAGCCCGCTGGTCGAACCATAAATCACACGATGGAAAAGGGTGCTTCGCATGTACAATGTGTTCACGAGGCAATATTCAGTTATTTAGATCGTTAAATCGTGATACGGACATTTGAAGCAACTTTTGCATACATCCAGGCATGGTTGACTCTGCGCCGCAATCTGAAATAAAACATCACCGCTCGGCTGGCAAGCCGTTGCTACCGGCTCAACCGGTGCGGGTGGATGCACTGCTTCCGCTGACGCCGACCCGGCAGGCACTACCAAGTGACCCTGACAGCCCCGAATCTGGAACCACGTCAGCAGTGACCATGGTGATTCGCTTTGTCTGTCTGCACTGTGGGGTGCACCTGTCGGTACCTGCGGGGAAGGTCGGCAAATGGGTACGTTGCAAGCAATGTGAACATCGGGTGCGAGTGCCCAATCAAACCCCGGTGCCCGGTCAGCCGCGCATGACCGAACGTCGGGTCGATCAGCACATTCGCAGGCGACGACGTAAAGCCCGGCCTGAACAACCCACCAGTACGGATCAACGTCAACTGCAATCGCCGCCGACAGAGACTCAACCTTGTCCGCAGCCTGCGACAACACCGCGTTACAAACTCAAATCACTATCACCCGACGATTCGGGCATTGCACCCGCACCTGCACCAGTACCCGCCCCGAAGGTGCAAGCGCAGGCGGAGTCGGTGTTGCCCGCCAAGTCAACGATCGCGGTAAATAACAAGCCATCACTTGTTGGTTTGACGCAGCGCATCACGGATTTGCTGAAACTGCTGGCCCAACAGTTGAGTCGATTGCGACCGGCTACATCATCCACCCCCGCCGCAACGACGATGCTGGTGGTCAGTTTGTACGGCGACCTGATGCTTGCAGCGCTTTTGGCTGGGGTTTTATGGTGGTCGATCGTTTGGTTCACGGGGTTGGAATTCGCTTGGTTGGCACTGTTGCCCGGGGTCGCGTTGGGGGTGGTGGTTACGGTGCGTATGAGGCAAATGATTCATGAACGATGGCGAACAGCGCTGGCCATCACGGGGGTGACATTAATTCTTGGACATGGGCTGATTTTGGGCACCACGCAGGCGGATCATGAAGCACGGTTACTGGCTGACGATGCGATTACAGTACGTCGTGCGGTGATGCTCGACATGATTGCCCAGCAGCAGATACCCGGTGAACTGCGTCAAACCATTACGCAAAATGGTTGGTACACCCCGCAAAACCCCGATACTTTTTTTGACCGTGTATCCCTGCCGGTGTACGACCAGTTGGAAACCCTTGCCAAGGCGAAGGTCGCACAAATGAGTCAGGGGCAGTTGCGTCACGTGTTGATCGGGTATCTGCGTGACAGTCGTGAAACGTCGGCTGGGTGGTTGCGGCGCGTTCAACGGTTGAGTTGGCTCGATGGTGTGTTTGGTTTGTTGAGTATGACTTTTGCAGCAGGTTTGCCGATGGTGGTGATGAAGTGTTTGAAGGTTGAATGATTTGCTCACCTGACCTTTCATGCATCAACATGTCCTTGTTCGTCAGCTTGGGTTTATACTCAAGTCATGATCATCGGTTCGCTCCAACTTCGCAGCAACCTGTTACTGGCGCCCTTGGCTGGTTACACCGATCATGCCTTTCGTCTGGTCGTGAGGGCCTGTGATAACCTTGAACTTGAAAACCGCGTCAACCACGACACTCACTACGGCGTGGGGCTGGCGTTTACCGAACTCATCTGTTCGGATGCGGTACTCGCCCAAACCCACAAAACTATGACGCTGGCGGCCACCAGTTCTGCCGATCAGCCCCTTGGCATGCAGCTTTACGGACGCGACCCCGACATTTTGTGTCAGGCTGCCCGCTGGGCGCAGGCACATGGCGCGACCACCATCGACATCAACATGGGTTGCCCGGTCGATAAGGTCACCAAGCGTCATGGCGGATCAAAACTGCTTTGCGAACCCGATCATGCCGTGCACTTGGCAGCAGCCGTGGTGAAAAGTGTGACCTTGCCGGTGACCTGCAAAATCAGGCTCGGATGGGACGACACCTGTATCGTCGGCCCATCATTAGCACCTCGTTTGGCGGATGTCGGTGTCGCAGCGGTGACCGTGCATGGCCGAACCACTGCGCAAATGTTTCGTGACAGTGTGCGACTCGATGGCATCGCACGAGTCGTTGAAGCCGTAAAAAAACAACATCCGGGGGTGCCGGTGATCGGCAACGGCGATGTGAAAACCCCGGCTGATGTCAAACGCATGATCGACATCACCGGGTGCGACGGCGTCATGATCGGTCGTGGTGCCCTGGGCCAGCCCTGGTTGTTCCGTGATGCAACCTATTACCTTCGTCACGGGCAATTGCCAACCCCCTTGTCACGCTCGCAGCGTATTGGTTTGGTATTGCAGCATTTTGAAAACCTGCTGCGACTGCGTGATGAAAAAACCGCATTGAACCAGATCAAACAGCGCATGAGCTGGTACTCGGCGCACCTGCAACCCTGGCCGGGGCTGCGCCGTGACGTGCAAACCATTACGAACGCCGCCGCCATGCGCGATTTTTTGCAATCGGGCATGAACGTAGTGGTCGAGTGGTCAAGGGGTCGGGTCGCGTAGGGATTTATATGTTTAGCGCGGACGCTTTGCGTCGGCGTTCCGTATGGTTGGCGCCGCGACTTGTCGCTTCTGATACCAATTTGCTATCAAAAGTATCGTGTTGTTATTCGAGCACCTAAAAGAAGCAATTTTCAACACAGAGGACACGGAGATCACAGAGCAGAATCGAGTTTTTGAGCGTTGCAATGCAAGCGGACCGACCCTGCCTGCCAAGGGCTGAAACGATTGATTTGCATGCGTTCGCACAGCGTAATGTTTGATGTAAATGAAGCAGTCGATCAATCATGCTGGTTTTGCTTGTTTGCTTCTCTGTGCACTCTGTGACCTCTGTGTTGAATTCTTTGGTTTGGTGTGAGTGATGAGCGGATACTGATGATTAGACTTTGATTGTCCACCAGCCAACTCAATGTCGAAAATGCCGTCGACCGGTCATCATCAGTGTGACCCCTGCCTCGTTGCAGGCGGTGATGGTGTCGCCATCTTTCATCGATCCGCCCGGCTGCACGATGCCTTTGACCCCCGCAGCGATCAAAATGTCAGGCCCATCGCGGAACGGGAAAAACGCATCCGATGCCGCGACCGCATCCTTGGCGCGTGATTCAGCCTTGCTCACCGCAATTCGGCAGCACGCCAGTCGGTCCATCTGCCCCGCACCCGCCCCCACCAACATCGCCCCATGGACCAGGCACACCGCATTGGACTTCAAATGTTTCACCGTCATCATCGCCGTCTGCATGTCGAGTAACATCGCAGCCGTCGGCGTCGGGCCTGCCACGTGCTTCCACATTGCAGGGTCGAATGACGCCAGGTCACGTTCCTGCACCAGCAATCCGCCGGTGATTTGTTTGATCGCCAGGTCTTTGCAGCGCTCAGCGGGACTCGGCAGTTTGCCAACCTCCAGTAGCCGCGTGTTTTTCCAACGTTCGATCAATATTTGCAATGCCGCCGGCTCATACGACGGAGCCAGTATCACATCGAGTTTGTGTTTGACGCTGGTGATGCGCTGCGCGGTGAGCACATCAACCGGACGATTCAAGGCGATGATGCCACCAAATGCCGCCACCGGGTCCCCTTCATACGCTCGTTCAAACGCCGTCGGCAAATCATCCGCCACGGCAAAACCGCAAGGGTTGGCGTGTTTGATCACGGCTGCGGCTGCGTGTTTCTCTGCGTCCACTTCCTTGACCAACTCGAGCGCCCCGTCCGCATCGTATAAATTGCAAAACGAAAGACCGATGCCGTGCAGTTGCTTTGCGTGCAACACACTGGCTTCACGAGCTGCGCCTGCCGCGTACACCGCGCCTTGTTGATGCGGGTTTTCTCCGTAGCGCAGTTCAATCGGCTGTTTGCGACAAGCCACCGTCAACGCCTGCGGAAACAGGGTGTCACGTTGCATCCAACTGGCAATCGCCGCGTCATAGGCAGCCGTGCGTGCAAATGCTGCCGCTGCCAGTTCACGGCGAAGTGCAAAGGTCGTGGCCCCCTGATTGGCATCAAGTTCCGCCATGACCTTTTCATATTGCGAAGGGTCGGTCAGCACGGCCACGAACGGGTGATTTTTCGAAGCCGAGCGAATCATGCTCGGCCCGCCGATATCGATATTTTCAATCGCATCGTGATCGCTGACATTGGGCTTTGCCACCGTCGCTTCAAACGGGTACAGGTTCACGCAGACCAGATCAATCGGCACGATATCGTGTGCTTGCATCGCAGCAACATGGTCGGGTTGATCGCGCAGGGCCAGCAATCCGCCGTGCACTTTGGGGTGCAACGTTTTGACTCGGCCGTCCATCATTTCGGGAAAGCCGGTGACTGTTTCGATGGGGGTCACGGGCAAGCCGGCATCGCGCAGAGCTTTGGCGGTGCCGCCGGTGGATATAAGCATGACACCCAGCGATGCCAATTTTTGCGCCAGCGGCAGCAACCCGGTTTTATCGGAAACCGAAAGCAGCGCCCGTTTAACGGGTATGAGGTCAGTCATGGTCAATGATTACCCATGGTGGGTTATGAAAAATTAGAACCACGCTAGTTGCGCAATGGCTGCCGACGAAACACGCTCGCTTGCCATGTGCATGAAAGTATCAAATACCATCACGCGACAAGTAAAATACATCATCACCCGTCGTAGCGAAAAGTCGCTGATCACCAGCTTCATGGCAAACGCACGTTGACAAGATTGACGAGCCGCGACCGTGAGGGAGCGGGTTTTTTTACTTCCATCGGCTCAACGGGAAGACCGCTCCCTGACGGTCGCGGCTCGTTAATGCGTTTGCCCTGTCGCTAGCATTGTTATCGTTCATTTCACCTTGCCGGTTGCAGGCTGACGATGCGACCATCCAACCCGACCAGTATCAGGCGTTCCCCGGCTGAAAGCATTTTGAATGTCGGATTGGACATCGATTCGCTCAGCACGCTGCCGGTGGTTTTATCCACCAACACCAGTCGATCACGACTGGCAAACAGCAGCCCCTGTCGTATCGGTTGCACACTGTGAAACGGCCCCTCTATCGACCATTGTTCCTGTCCGTTACTTGCATCAATGCTCGCCCAGGTTCCGTCGGCCAGGGGTTGCAGTACCTGTTGTTCCAGCACCACCGGTGTGCCGTTCATGCGTTCCTGTGAGCGATAAATCCAGCGATCTCGCCCGTTGGAACGATCAATCGCATGCAGTTTGTTTTCGATGGTCGGAACATACAACGTATCACCGCTGACCATCGGTTGAGCCGTGACTGCGTCCGTCGGTTGCCGCCGCCAAATCACCATGCCACCGCTGCCCACCAATGCCGCCAGCACGCCGCGACGATCAGCCACATAAATCGTTCCGCCCTGTTGCACCAGTTGATAGGGAATGAAGTCCGTCATCTGATACGACCAGCGGGTCAGCCCGTTGTTCACATCCTGTGCCGACACCAGCCCGCTGATTCCGCCTGTGACCGCGAATCGATCGATTAGCACCGGCCCTTGTACCACCGCCTGCGCCAGACTTACCGACGAGATTGTCTTGCCACTTTGGCTGTCGAGTTGATGCAACATCGTTTCCGTCGTAATCAGTATGTTGTTGCCGATCGCGCCGACGGACACGATCGAATCACTTCCCCGAGGCGGGGCGGTGCGCCATTGCACAACGCCATCGCGCAAACGCACCGCGGTGATCAGGTTGTTACGGTTTTCCACCGTCACCAGCAGATCACCTACCGTTTCAACCAGCTTCAGCCGTTTGTCGTCAGGCAGCGCAATGTCGCTGGTCCAGGCAAAACTGTAACCCATGTTTCCCGCATCCAGCGCATCAATCACGTGCAACGGTCCGCTGGGCCCGGTCGCCTTGCACCCGCTCATCATGAACAACCCCACACACAGCAGCCAAAACGGAAAACGCTTCATTAGGGGAACTCCTGTGCTTGACCTGAGCGTGACAGGCATTCAGTGTAATCGCAAGGCGGAACTTGGCAAATGATCACTGGCCCGATGCTGCTTCATCTCTGGGCAACCGCATTCTCCCCGCGGCTATCTGAACAAACACCACGCTTCATAGCCGCGGGTGGAAACCGCGGTGCCTGAGCTTGAAAGATTGTGGTGCCCCGCTTCATCGATCACGCACAACCACAACATGGTTATGATCGAGTATCGATATCGCCCGGTCCCCCAATCACCTTCGTATGAAAGGTAAATCATGCTCAAAGGTATTTCACCTCTGCTTTCGCCCGACCTGCTTGTCACCCTGACGAAAATGGGCCATGGCGACGAAATCATTCTGGCGGATGCACACTTCCCCGGCCACAGTTTGGGGGTCCCGGTGTTGCGATGTGATGGGTTGAAAATTGACGCATTGCTCGATGCAATATTGCCCTTGTTCCCGTTGGACAGTTACGTCGATCATCCGCTGGTGATGATGGCCGTGGTCCCCGGCGACAACCTTGACCCGGCCGTTGAACGCGCTTACCGCATACCCATTGATCGTCACGCCCCCGGTTCCCCCGCCATTGCCCGAATCGATCGATTTGCCTTTTACGACCGCGCCCGCAAAGCATTTGCCGTGGTCATGACCGGCGAAACCCGCAAATACGGCAACATCCTTCTCAAAAAAGGCGTCGTGCCGATGTGATGATATGAATGGATAAAGGATGATGGATAAAGGATGATGGATAATGTTCAATCCGTCAGTGATTTTCGTTTACCCTCTCCGAACAATATCCATTATCCATCAAACATTTTTGGTGCGTCCGCTCGCCGACTCACTTGCTCCGCCCTGCGCCACTTGACCACTTTTCCGCCCCCCTCTCCCCTCGGGAAGGGTGGGGTGAGGGCGTGCCTCTCGCTCGGCCACTTCTTCTCTGACCAGACGCGATAAATCGCGGCGCTAACATCCGCATACGGTTCCGTCACTCGACCACTTGACCACTTCTGTATTTCACACCCCCGCGGGTTCCGCCTTACCTGCACCGCTGGCGTTTCTGATTGCTGCGCCTGACAGTTTTTTACCCACTTCCCAGATCGGACCCGGAAACTTGTGACATCGTGCGACGACCGCTTCAAACGCACGCACTACTTCGTCCACATCCTCCGCCTTCATCACGAGCGGCGGAATCAGTTTGATCACATCCATGTGATGCCCCGCCACCTGCGCCAGCACGTGCTCATCGGTCAGCAGCGGTATCAAAATCGCCTGCGGAAACAGGCTCGCATCCAGCTTATGCAACATCGTCCAACCGGCTTTGAGCATCATCGACTTTGGGGGACCAAATTCCAATGCAATCATCAAACCTTTACCCCGAACTTCCTTCACCATTTCATATTTGCCGATCATCCGCGATAAACCGTCACGTAACCGTTGGCCCATCACCGCGCTGTTTTCAATGATTTTTTCTTCCCGCAGCACATGCAGCGTCGCCAACCCTGCCGCCATCGCCAGGTCATTCTGACCAAACGTCGTCGAGTGCTTCACGCTGCGGTTCATGTCGCTGAACACCTTGTTGTGAATCCAGCGACGACTGAGCACCGCACCCACCGGCACATACCCCCCTGACAAACCCTTGGCTGTGACCATCACATCCGGTCCGCCCAGTTCCCCCATTTCATGCGCCCAGTGTTCCCACGCAAACATTTTGCCCGTGCGACCGTAACCGGTTTGCACTTCATCCAACATAAATATCGCACCATACTTGCTGCACAGTTCCCGCACCCCGCGCAGGTACCCGTCGTCGGCCACGAACACACCTTTGCCCTGAATCGGCTCGACGATGAAACCAGCCACGTCCTTCTTTGCTAACTCACGTTCCAACGCCGCAAGGTCGTTGAACGGAATAATCGTTGATGGTTCCAGCAACGTGCCAAAACCTTCACGAAACTCACCATTGCCGTTGACCGACAGTGCGCCCATGGTCAGCCCGTGAAAACCGTGATCGCAGTACACAATGCGATTGCGCCCCGTGGCAATGCGTGCATACTTGATCGCCGTTTCAACGCCCTCGGCTCCGCTGTTGGTGAAAAACACCGTGTCCAACCCCGGCGGGGCAATTTCCACCAACTGCTTGGCGAGCATTCCCGACAACCGATACGCCCCCATTTTGATCAAATTCGGTAAATCCAAATCCATCGCCTGTTTCAAAGCCTCGCGCACCACCGGGTGATTGCGACCGAGGTTGAACACGGCATAACCACCCAGACAATCGATGTAGCGTGTGCCGTGCTGGTCCCACAAATACGGGCCTTGCCCGCGCTCGTACAAAATGTCATACCCGATCGTGCGCAACACCTTGGCGAACGCCGGGTTGATGTGCGCTTCGATCAAATCCAGTTGCCGACCCGCATGAGCCTGCACAAGGGCGCGAAGGTCAAACATGTCATCACTCGAGGGTGGGTGCGTACCGTTTTGAACGAACGTTGAATTGTACCACTGTCACTGAGCATGTTGTGGTGCGTTTTTGAAACTCCGCTTCGCCGCAGGTGATAGCCCGCGGTGATTGCCATGTCTATGATCAACGGCAACCCTTGCTACAGGTTTTATTCATGGCCAAAGCACGCAAACCGTTGTACGAACCCGGACGCAACATCGCCATGAAGGTGCCGCCGCACCAGTGGGCCGCGACGGTGCAGTTTTATCATGACACCCTGGGCCTGCGCCTTTTGCCTCAATACAAACCGCACACCGTGTTTGCCTTCGGCGACAAAAACTTATGGATTGACCGCGTCGAAAGCATTTCACAGGCGGAGCTTTGGTTGGAAATACGAACCACCCATATCAAACGCGCCGCAGCCAACCTGGCCAAACACAAAATCGTGCGTTGCGATGAAATCGAAAAACTACCCGACGGCCTCAAGGCCTTTTGGATCGCCAGCCCCGCTTCGATTGTTCACCTGGTGGTCGAAGACCCCATGTGATCAGCGACGAAATACAAACCATCGACAACTCCGCATAGCCGCGGGTGGTAACCCGCGGTGCTTACGCCGCTGTTTCGCAACAAGCCTTCAACGTGATTCAATCGCCGGCTGGCGCTGTTGACTGGCGCGCAATCTGGCTAGGTCGAATTTGCCACTGCGGTCAAAGCGCACCACCCCGTTCTGTTCCTGAAACACATCGGTAAGCTGGGTGTAGCAGTAGCCGAACATGGCCGGGTTATCCAGCAAGGCTTTGCACAACCCGTCGAAACGCTGGTAAAACTCATCAATGCTCGTCGGTCGCTGGCCGTAGCCCCATGACGCATCGCCCGGTTTGGCGTCGGGGTTCCACCAGATGCCCCCAAACTCGCTGACGAAAAACGGTTGGCCGCGGTAGGGGATTGAAACCACCTTGTCGCTGTGTTTGTTGATGTACGGCTGATCGTCGATCGTTTTGGCGTGATTGGCGGTGAACTTGGCAACGTCTTGCGCGTAGTCGTGACAATCGTAAATGTCGGATTCGATCACGCGGTGCGAGTAGCCGGAGGTATCGAGTACCGGTCGGCTCGTGTCCATGGCCTTGGTTGCCAGAAACATGCCGCGCGTCACATCATCCAGCACGGAGATTCGGTCGGTGAGCGTCTGCCAGGTTTCATTGAGCGGACACCAGCCGACGATGCTGGGGTGCGAGTAATCACGTTCGACTGCCTCCAGCCATTGCGTGATGTACGCAGCATCGGGTTTCTGATGATCGTGATCAGGGCCGTAGTGGGCACACCCCCAATCGCCGAATTCACCCCATACCAGGTAACCCATGCGGTCGGCGTGATACAAAAATCGTTCTTCAAAAACCTTTTGATGCAACCGTGCCCCGTTGAAGCCCGCATCCAGCGCAATTTGAATATCACGGATCAAGGCTTCATCACTGGGCGCGGTCATCAAACCATCGGGGTAATAGCCTTGATCGAGCACCAGCCGTTGAAACAGGGTTTGCCCGTTGAGTTGAATCGCTTTGCCAACCATGCTGATGCTGCGCAGCCCGGCATAACTGTCGATGGCATCGACAAGCTTGCCCGAAGCATCCAGCAATTCAATGCGTAACCAATACAAATGCGGGTCGGTCGGCGACCAGGGCCGCACTCGATCCGTCGGCACAGCCAACACCATCGTGCCACTCATCTGACCAGCCAGTTCACTGGTGACCGTGCTGACAACACCTTGGTCATCTTTCACCACTGCCTGAAGTTTCATGCCGCTGGTGCAGCCGCGCAGGGGTTGTTGAATGACGAACTGATGATTGGGTAAATCGGGCGTGATGCGCGGGCGCAACAGGTATGTCGTGGGCACCGGTTCCAGCCAGACGGTCTGCCAGATGCCGGTGGTACGGGTGTACAGGCAACTATAATTTTCATACCTTTGCGACTGTTTGCCGCGCGGCTGGGGGTGTATGTGACTATCACGGGCACGTACCACGATGGTGATGGGTTCACCGGCCCTGGCGATATCGCCCAGGTCACAGGTAAAGGGCGTGAACCCGCCGCGATGTCGCACCACTTCAATATCGTTGACCCACACGGTGGTGTCATAATCGCAAGCCTGAAAATGCAGCAACACTTTTCGCCCCGACCATGCTGCGGGAACAGTCACTTGTTTGCGGTACCAGACCGCAGCCATGAAATCGACATGTTCGATGCCCGACAGTTTCGATTCC
>CAYRTH010000081.1:9757-14134 GCA_964427135.1 uncultured Phycisphaeraceae bacterium | reverse complement strand
GCCGATCCCGGTGAGCACGCTGCGGGCGGGCAGGTGGCCGTTGTGGACGACCTGACGATGGCCCTGTTCATCCACCACGTCGGCGTGATCCGCCAGCCACTGGTCAGCCTCGGCCTCGATGGCCTGGGCCAGCATCTGACCTGCCTTCTCATGGAGAAGTTGGGTGATCAGGTCGCGTGGGGTGGGTGATGGAAACGAGAACGTCGATGCAGTAGGCTCACTCATGGTGGCGTACTCCTTGCCCGTGTGGGCGATTGGGGTGCGTAGAACACACCCAGCGTACGCCGCCTTTATCATGACTTCAGACACAACTTTTGGTTATACCTCTCCAATGGGCCTGGTGCGATTCGAACGCACGACCTCACCCTTATCAGGGGTGCGCTCTAACCAACTGAGCTACAAGCCCGGCAGCGATGTACACGAGCATTTACCCGCCACATCGAGACGGGTCAGGGTAAAACATTTTGCCGATTTGGTCAAGCGTTGATCGCGGTCGGTTGATACCAAATGTTGAGCGCGGACTTTTGGCATCGGCGTTGATGCTGGTTGTCGCACAACCGCCCCCGGCTGGGTCTTGGTCATGGTAACAACGACACCGCCGAGGGCGGCGGTGCCCCATCATCCGACGTGTTGTCAAAAAACCATCCTGAACTTCAAACGGACATGAAGTTCAGGCGTGATATTGGCATGTGGCATCAAGGCACGATGGTGTTGCGCGGATGTGATGTTCAGGCGTGGAGATGATTCACCAATCACCCAATCGCCAAGTCGTTGCATCAAAAATACCCGGGCCCTCGGCTTGCCAGCCTCGTTCCCGGCTTGGGTTTGCACTTGACCGCTTGCTTTTTCACTCACCCTTCCATGATCTGTACCAGGTGTTCGCTCTGTTCGCGTAGCCAGCGCACTTTGCGTTCGACCATGCGTAAAAACCCCAGCCCTTCCAACCGGGCAAACGACCCGGTTGCCGCCACGGGGATCACGCTTTCGGCAATCAGCGCCTCAATCATCAGGTTCGGGATCACCTTCAATTCCGCCCTTGACAGTACGCACTCGGGCACACTTTCATACCCGCGCAAAAAGCGTTTGAACCTGGAAATATCCACGTAATCCGGCCAGGCAGACGGATCGTCGCCTCCGCCCAGTATCGACAACTGCAGCGCCCCGTTGGCGATGTCCAGCACGCGCTGTTGCATGCGGGCTGAGTCGTAATCGATCACCGCCACCACCCGGCTGCCGCGAAACAGCATGTTCCCCGGATGCCAATCCCCATGCACGATATGCATCGGCCAGTCGGACAACCCCAGTTCATTGGCACGCAATGCTGCCTCGTTGTAACTGGCGTGCAAAAACTTCACGGTTTTATTGATTTCATCCGACCGGTCGGCGATCGAAGGCTCACGACGAAGCAAGGTGTTGGGGATGGCTTCCATCGACACCGCCACGCCCCGCGATCCGTGATACGAACCCTGCGGCGGTTCATACTCCGGCTGATAGTCGCGCAACAATTTGTGAAACAGTGCCAGCGTTCGCCCGGCATCCTGCGTCGCTTCCAATGAATTGTCGTACCCGCTGCCCTTGATGTATTCGAACAGTTCGTAGATGCCGCCGCGCCATTGCAGCATTGAGTTGTTGTCCTTGCGGGTGCCGATTAAATGCGGCAGCGGAAACTGCTTGCTGGCAAGGTACAACTGAATCGCATGACAGAACGCCACCTTGAACGGGTCATCGCGTCCCTTGGCACGACGTTTGAGCAAATACGCACCGCTTTCAGCACGAATCAACAACTTGGGGGCACGACGTGAGCCACGCGGAAATTCCTTGATCGCTTCGATCGTGCCGATGTGGTGGTGTGACAAAACGATGGCCAGTTCTTCGGCGGTGAACCGGTCGTAACCACGCTGATCGCCACCACTGCCCGCCTTGCTCACGCCCGTGTCGGTCTGTTGTTGTGACCCTGACAAACCCGACACCCCTGAAGTTGCAACCACTCCCAACGCCCCGATCGTTCCGGTGGGTACGGCTGCGCCACTGGGCACAGCCGCGCTGCTTGGGGCTGCACCACCACTTGGCACGGCGCCGCCACTGCCACCGTTGGGCATGGCTGCACCACTGCAAGAGGCGGTAGCCGCCTGCGATGACATGCCTGAATTGGGGGTGCTTTCGTTCATGACAATGCCCGCGAAAACAGATGAATTGTACTCACTTAACCCCCGGTCATTGACCGGGGGCTAAATGCCGGGGTGCCCTCGACGGGTGGCTGTGGCACGTCTTCGTGCCACAGACTCATCAAGCTGTGGGCAGTCAAAATCGTCTGCCCACAGGCACCCGACCGTGAACCCCATCTGCCAAAACAACCATACCATTTCACTCGACGTTGGCTGACTGTTCCTTGATACGGTCGATAGCGGTTTTGATATCGACCACATCACGGGCGATGGTGGCATCGTTGGACTTGCTGCCGATGGTGTTGGCTTCGCGCAACATTTCTTGCCCTAAAAATTCGAGCATGCGGCCTGCCGGTTCACTGTCACCGGTTGATAATGCTGTTTCCATTTGCGCCAGGTGCGCTGACAGGCGTGACAATTCTTCGGAAATATCGGCTCGATCGGCAAACACCGCCACCTCACGCACCAGGTCCACCTGATTCACATTCAACTCAGCACGACGAAGCAGTTCATCAACCCGGCTGCGCAAACGCTGATGGTATTCCTCCGCCACTTTCGGGGCACGGGCTTTGACCTCTTCCAATTTTTGATGAATCACCGCCGCCTGTTTGCGCAGGTCGTCGGCCAGGCTTTGCCCTTCGACCACCCGCATGGCCAGTAATTTTTCGACCGCGCGATCCAGCAATTTCAAAAACACCGGTCGCACCTTACGCAAAAGTTCACCCGTATCACCGGTTTCCAACACCCCCGGCAATGCCAGCATCGCCGTCAGGTCCACCGTCGGCTGATGCCCGTTGACCGCCAGTTGCACACGAATGGCTTCGATTTGTTGCAGGTAGGCGGACAACGCCACCTGATTGACGCGATGGGTGGTTTGCGAACCGGCGTCCGCCATGCCTGCGGTAAGCGTGATCGACCCGCGATGCAATTTTTTGCGCAGGGCTGCTTCGAGTTCAGCTTCCAACCCGGCCACCGGTTCGGGCAGTCGGATGGTCGCCTTGAAATAACGGTTGTTCAGGCTGCGCAGTTCCAGGCTGTAATGAATACCCTCCACCTGCTCCGACGCATCGCCAAAACCGGTCATGGATCGAATCAAGGGGGTCACTCCATCAGATTGGACCACTGAAATTTCGTTACAAAATTCGTGGCGAACGATTATTTTTGATCAGAGCCACGAGCGGAAGCGAGTGGTTTTTCAAACCCCCGCTCATTGCCATTCGCGGCTCTGATGGGTGGCATTGGTGGTGATTTGTCATCAGCCTTTTCGACCGATTGCCCGTAATAGTTCTTTTTTACGCTCTGCGGGCAGATCGTTCCAATGCCGACCGTTCAATGCGCCTTCCAATGAATAAAGATAGTAACACACGGGCAGGTTCTGCGCTGATTTTTTCTGCATGGCAAGATAGGCGTTCACCGGCCCGACTCGGCGCAGATCAGCCGGGGTGTGAATTCCGACATCTGCTAACTTTCGAATGATCGTCGGCCCAAGGTTTTTGAGTTGGGTCAGTTCCGTCTGACGGGATGAGTCGGATGGGTGTAGTGTCATCGTTTGTAGGTCCGGCCATTCTGTCGCCAACACCCGCGGGTTTCCACCCGCGGCTATGCCGAAACCGTATGTGTGCATCAAGTTTTTCTCTGCGATCTCTGCGTACTCTGCGGTGAATGTTTTTATGGCGCTGCTGGCGTCGCTGGTGCTGGCGGTGTCGGCACCGCAGGGGTTTGCGGAGCAGATGACGGCGCAGGGGCGGGTAGTTCAACGGGCGTGCTGACGGTGGGGGTTTGATAAACCTGGGTGTCCATGCGGGTGTACCAGGTCAGCATGATCGCCAGAAAAAGAAAGGCGGTGAAGCAACCGACGGTGAACCAGGTAAGCAGGTCGCCGACCTTGGAGCCGAAGGCTTGTTGCACTGCGCCTTGTCCGCCGAAGGCGCCGACCAGCCCCCCGCCGCGCGGTTTCTGTACCAGTACGACCAGAATGAGGAACAGACACACCAGCACGAAGAAAATCGCCATGATGGTGACGGTGATGGAAGCAAGGGTGAGCATGAGTTACCTTTAGTGGATAATCGATGAATAAGGCCTTTGCACAATCCCCTCTCCCCATGGGAGAGGGTTGGGGTGAGGGCCGAACCGTTATTGGATATACCATATCAATGGTCTTGTCTTCATCGGCCCTCACCGGTGTGACCAGATGGCATCCGATAAACAATAA
>CAYRTH010000081.1:0-9747 GCA_964427135.1 uncultured Phycisphaeraceae bacterium | reverse complement strand
CCCTCTCCCGAGGGGAGAGGGGTTTTTCAAAGCCCTCGAATGTCAAGACAAGTGTTCTGTTTTGAACATTATCCATGATCCATCATCCATGATCCATGTTGATTAACCAGCGTTGATGATGGCCATGAAGTCATCGGTTTTGAGGGAGGCGCCGCCGATGAGTCCGCCGTCGATATCGGGTTGGGCGAGCAGTTCCTTGGCGTTGGAGCCTTTCATGGACCCGCCGTATTGGATACGAATGCTGTCGGCGACGGGTTGGCCGTAAACGGCGGCCAGGCAGCCGCGAATGGCCTTGTGGGCGTTCTGCGCATCGGCAGGCGTGGCGGTTTTACCCGTGCCGATCGCCCAGACCGGCTCGTAAGCGATGGTCACTTTGCCGAGCTGTTCGGTTTTGACGCCCGCCAAGCCGTAAAGGGTTTGCGCCATGTTGATGGCATCGGTCATGCCTGCTTCGCGTTGTTCGAGTTTTTCGCCCACGCAAAGAATCACATCGAACCCGGCATCGAGGGCAGCCCGCACTTTTTGATTCACCAGCACATCGGTTTCGCCGATGACGTGGCGACGTTCGCTGTGACCGATGAGCACCACCTGCACGCCCAGGTCTTTGAGCATCGCCAGACTCACTTCGCCGGTGAACGCGCCGTTGGGCTGGGGGTAAAAATCCTGCGCCCCGAGTTTGACGTTGTGACCAGCTACCGTCGCCAGGGCTGAACCGACTGCGGAAAGGTGAACCAGGGCAGGGAACACCGCCACATCGATGTTGATTTTACCAACACAGGCTTGCGCCACGCCGACGGCCAGGGCCTTGGCCTCGGTTTGGTTGAGGTTCATCTTCCAGTTGCCGCCGACGAAATTTTTGCGCGCTGCCAAGGGATGTCTCCGATTTTTAGGGATGTTTTGAGTCCCCGACCGGTCGTTGGACGGGTGCAACAGTATAACGGAAACGGTAAGCGAGATGGGATTAGGTTTACATGACGTGGGGCAATTCATCGAGGCATACCCGGGCCCTCGTCACGCGCTGCGCTTGTGCCTCGTTCCCGGCTTGGGTTTCTGCACTTGACCACTTCATTAATACAACGCATCGTACTTGCGATCACCCCGGGTTTTGGGATGACACCATGCCCAGAGAATCGGCGTGCATAACAACATCAGAAATGCCAAACCTGTGGCGGCCCATGACAACCATCCATGAGCCAGGATCAGTCCCCAGGCCCCGATGAGCAATGCCAGCGTGATATATGCCACCGGCACCCACACCCGCAGCACACTCAGCCAGAATAATGCACGCGACGACTCAGGTTCCATCAACACTCCTTTAGGGGGATATCATAGGCAGCGGGGATGCTGTCGGTATGAGCGTTTTTCATCAGTGGGATCAATTTGATTCAGTGTGTTGCGTTTGTACCAAGTAAACCAAAGTTTCAGGCGGCAGTGTCACGGGGTCAGCGGGTCGTCGGCGGAGGGTCGTACGGGGCGATGCCCGGGGGCGGGGGGTGTCATTGGCGGTGGCGTGATCGGCAAGGTTGCAGCCGGGGCAACCGAGGTTGAATGCGTCGGGGCGAGGGTGATCGACGCAGGCGGATGCCCCACGCTCGGCGATGCAGCCGTGGCCGTGGTCGAAGGTTCGGTCGGTCCGATGGTTGGCTTACTTTGTAGTATTTTGCGAAAGGCCATATGCCGACGCAAGGCGGGTTTGGGTTGCAGGTCTTCGCCGATGAGCCCGGACAAGGGCAGATCGATTTGAGCATGGTCGGAAAGGTCGCACCAGGCCACGCCTTCGACAAACGGCTTGGACAGGGCGATGTAATGTGCGGCTTCCAGCCAGCGACTTTGCACCAGCGCCGACCAGGGCTTACGCCAGTAACCGCAATCGGCATCGGCGGGCGTTTCGGGGTGCTCGGCATGCAACATCAGCGACGTGACCGGTTCGCTGGGTACACCCAGGGTGACTTGCACTGATTTGCCGAACGATCCGTATTGATCCAGCAGCGTCGAAACCTGCATCAAATCACGAATAAACTGCCCCGGCATGGCCTGCCCCATCGGAATGCGCAACGACAAGCCATCAAACTGCACCGCATTCTGCACCAATAAATCGGTGTACATCAAGGGCGGAATCGAACGGGGATTGCCCGCGTAATACTCGCCAAAGGGCTGACGAATTTCCACCAGCACCTTGCCCTGCGGGTGCAATTTTTTTGCCAACATGCAACCCATGCGCGTCAGTTCCATGATCTGATCGAAACTGAAGGTGAAGTGACTGTTGACGTGCAGCCCGGAAACAATTTTCCAAGCGGTCACCGCGTGTTTGTAACGATTGATCACCTGCTCAGCGTGTTCGTACAAAAGGTCGCGTACGGTTTCGTAATCGTGTTCCCAGATGTACACCCAATCCGGCAACACCGACGACTCAAAGCTCACCACCGGCCCGGCCACGATCGGCAGACGATTTTTCACCGCCCATTCAACCCATTGGTCCGCCAGGTCCCACTTGTACGCTCCCTCCGCCGGGGCCAGCACACGCCAGGGCAAAGGCATCGCCACAAAATCAAAATTACCCGCCAGGGCACTGCGCAAGCGTTCATTGGTCTGTGACAGGTTGACGCCACAACCCAGCGGCGCTTTGGGCAGTGCCGCCACGGTTCGCCGACGATTGAGTAAAAGCTCCGCATGCGCCAGCGCCAATTCTTCACTGGCATCGACGCTCAGCGACAAACATTCCTGCGCCAACCGGTCGGCCTCGGCGGGGTTCTGCGTCTGTACACACAACGCTTCGATGAACAACTTTTTCGCTTTATCGACCCGACGTGACACGGCATGGTCTTCCGCCAGGTCGTACATGCCCCAGTCCTCGAACTTGTTGTACACCATCATCAGCCGATGTCGCGCCAGTTCAAGGTTCAAAATGTACGGCTGATCACGGTCGGGCAACAAACAGGTTTGCAAAGACAACTCGCCACATTCGCCGACGGGTTGTTGCGACACGAATGCCGCCACGCCGGTTTCGCGCTTGTTGCAGACGATGGCCCCATCGGCAAATTGAATGTCGGCGCGCAAAGCGCTGAAGTCCGAGCCGATCAAATACGGCTGGCGCAGACGCTTTTGCCTGGCTGGTTTGCCTTGGTCATAAACCAGAAACTTGAGCATGACCACCTTTGCAGCAATATACGTAATCGACCTTCCCCGAGGCGCCACACGCTGACACCCCCACCCAACAGCGCGATTATGGCTTACCCGGCGATCATTTGCAATGAGCGCCCCGCCCTTGCCTACCCAACCGCTATCGGCGAAACTGTCTGTGTCATTTATCCGTCACGCATCGGTGCGGCCCATCCTCAGGGGTACCCTCATGAAAATCGGTGTGATCAGTGACACGCACGATCGCCTGCCCACCTTCGCCCGCGCCATGGCACTGTTCAAACGCTTACAGGTCGAAGCGGTGTTTCATGCCGGTGATTACATCGCACCCTTTGCCGCCAAGTTAATTTCACCCCAGGCCGTGAACGTGCCTGTGTATTGCGTGCTGGGCAACAATGATGGTGAAAAAAAGGGGCTTAAAGCCGTACTGCCGCAACTGGTGGACGGGGCATTGACGGTGAAACTGGCGGAACGCACCATCGTGATGCACCACTTCATCGATTGGCTCAAACCTGCGGAACTCACCCCGGCGGACCTGGTCATCACCGGGCACACCCATCAGGTCGTCAACGAAATCAAGAACAGCAAGCTCATACTCAACCCCGGTGAATGCTGCGGTTGGCTCACCGGCCGTTGCACCGTGGCCCTGGTGGATTTGGTGAAGTTGCAGGCTGACATTGTGGATGTGCACGAGTGAAATCGCAAAGAAGTGGTCGAGTGATTGTATTTGTTAAGCGCAGACGCTTTGCGTCGGCGCATGCATCAGGTGGGTGATTGATAAACAATCATGAAGTTCACTTCCGCGAAACATCGTCATGTTTTGTTGACATGGCATCATCACGCCTGAACTTCACGTCCGCGTGAAGTTCAGGATTGTTTGTCCATGATATTGTTGAAAAAAACCATCCTGAACTTCGTCGCCGCGACGAAGTTCAGGCGTGGGAATACCCGGGCTGTTGGCTTGGTTCTCTAAATTCGAAATTCGAAATTCCGCTCACTCCTTCACCACCGTCAAACGAATCATCACCTTGGTGCCCACGGGGGGAATGGCACAGGTGTTGGCGGCCCAGGTGGCATGATCGTCCTGATGGGTCATGGTGGTGGGTCGCGCCAGCAAATCGTCGCCGAAGTTGACGATGGAAATGGCCGAGCCGTTGATGTCGGCCCGGTACACCACCTGCTCGTCAATGGTTTCACTGCGTGAGCCGGTGAACAGCCAATGGTTGCCCTCCAGCAGCTTGTCCGCTTTCTGATCACGCACCCATTGATTAGCCGGCACCACCACCGCTTCCTTTGTGTCGTTGGTGTAATGCAGCGTAATGGCCAGCTTGGGCCCGGTCGGTGGAGTGACATTGAATTGTTCACCCTGCCAATGCCACTGCATTGGCGACCCCGGTTCCATACCCAGAATCATCAGCGCCAGATGAATGTGACTGGGCCGGGCGGTGACGGTGAGTATCGATTCATGTTCTTTGCTGCCGGGGGTACAGGCCAGAAGCTCCAGCCACTTGCCCTCACGCAGCACGACCCTGGCGTCCAACTCGACGTACCCTTTTTCACGATCAATCGTCACCCCGGGCAAGGAACGCACTTCGCCATGGGTTTGTGTGACATCGCTGGTCTGGGCTACGTTTTTTGATGAACTGTCGGCAGGGGTGGTTTCACCCAACACGACCGACGATCCAAGCGTAAGCAGCCCCAAAAATAAAACGTGAAACCCTGGTCGTCGCATCATGTTTCACCCCGCGATCATTGGTCACCATGCGTCACAACAACGCATGCTGGTCAAACTGCTACTTGTTGAAAATGATAGGAGACCCAATAAAAAAGGCCCGGCCGGCCGAAGCCAAGCCGAGCCCTTCCGGGGGCAATGGAATATACGAATCACTACTACAACAATATAGTGCCTTCATGGATCAAAGCAAGCCCACGATCTCAGTGCATTTCCTCATTTTTGCAAAACACCAAAATTCTAACATTGGCTTCCATTTCGATGTTCGTTTTTGGTAAATCAGGCGAATTTGATTCATGATTAGTCCGTAGTCTTATACATCGCCTGTCGAAAAGTTGTGGAAAAACTTGGTTTACGATCTGAATTTCAATGGCGACACGAGCGATTAAGCGTACCTAACAGAATCGATTATCAACACAGAGGACACGGAGGTCACAGAGCAGAACAGAACCGAGCTACGTGCGTTACAACACAAACTGACCGACAATTCAAGCCAATGCCTGAAACGTTTGTTTACCATGCATTCTTCTGATCGAATGGTTGGACTCAGTAAAGCAACTGATCGAACAGATATGGTGATGCTTGCTTCTCTGTGCACTCTGTGACCTCTGTGTTGAGTTCTGTTGTTTGCTCTAAATTGCGCAGAATATCACGATGAACGACGACCCTTTGAAAACCAAGTTGCTTACCTGGGCGGTGTTGCTTTCACACTGGGTCGAGTTTGCTCAAAGCAGTGTCGCGCTGCCGGTCACCGGTTCGTGGGGCGTGTTACGTGAAACCGTCGCCGACATCATCATGCTGCAAGCCGTCTGCCTGGCGCTGCGTGACCTGAACGACTTGCCTGATGACCAGCGAGCCTTGGGGCTGGACCGTGCCGCGGTGTTGATTGAAAAACATACGGCCGCGATTCAATCACGAACCTGGCCGGAGGGTTTGCCCCAAGCGTTGCAGGAATTGATCCGCGATGCTCACCAGGCACTGACGCAAGCGCGTCAGGGAATGTAATCCAATCACCCCTGCTTCACTGCGTTTTTCGACCTACCACGATCAGCACCCGGGGCTTGTCGCTGGCGAATCGATCACAATTGAATGTGCCGACCTTCTCCCACGCAAAGGGCAACTTCGGGTCATCGATGCCCTCACTACCGCTGTAGTAACTGAAATATTCGACTTGCGAATTGGCATCGTCGGCTATTTGCGGGAAGGGCAAAATTTGAATCGGCTCACGAAAGTAATACGCAAACAGGTGAGCCGTCGCCCCGTAGCTGATCAGCGGTTTATCACCCAGGGTTTGCCGAAGTTCACGAATACTGGGCCCAACCTTCACCGATCGGCGAATGTCCATCGTCGCCACCGGCCCGACCATCAGCAACCCCACAAACACCGCCACCGCCAGCGCTCCGATTTGCATGCGCTTTGGCTCAACCTTCCAACTGGCCCATTGCGCGACCATCGCCGTGAGCAATGAACCGAGTAAAAATATCAATGCGGTCGTGCCGTCGATCTGCGCATCCGACCAATCGACCTTCGGCAATACTTTGGCGAGTAGCTCGCGCACCGTGTCCAAAGCCATGGCACTGAACCCTACACCCACCACCAACATCACCACACTCAGCACGCCCAGAAAATCGCGCCAGTATTTGCCGGGTTTGGGGGACTCGGTCACACGCAGGGCCGCCCCGGCCATCAGAGCGAACAGCAAAGCCATGCACGGGTACAAGGGCATGTAATGTCGATTCTGCGACGTCGGCGACAACCAGACCGTCGGCCAGGCCACCGCCATGGCGATCAATACAAAACTCACCAAGGGCGTCTGTTTGGCCACCCATTGTCGTGCCGGCTTGAAAAGCAAAACCCCCAGCAACGCCAGCCAGGGCAGTACCGACCCGGCAATGCGACCGGGCATGAAAACCATCTGCCTCAAATACCGTTGCACCGAAGTATCCAAAAATTGATCGCGCGAATCACGTTTGAACACTTCCGCTAATGACGCCAAGCTCATCATGTTCACAAACGGCAAAGCCCACGCCCCGAACACCACCAGCCATGTGGCAATGCCCGCCAGGTGACCCCATGCAAACAACCAGCGCCAATCCCTGCGCCAAAGCAAAAACAACCAGGTCGCACCAATAAAATAAGGTGTCGCTTGAATGCCCTTGGTAAGTGTCGCCAGTGCCGCCAGTGCGTAACCCAACGACCAAACCACGCCACGTGGCCAATTTTTGGAATACCCCACAAACCACAGCAGCATCGAGCTACTCACCAGAAAACTGAACATCGGGTCGGTTTCACCCGTGCGTCCCATTTCCAAAACCTGAGGCAAACTCGCCATCGCCGCCGCACCGACCAGGGCCGGGGTCGTGCCCAGCGTCATCGTGCCCACCGCATAGACCAACAGCACCATGCCCAAAACCCCCGCCACCGAGGGCAAACGAATCGCCCAGTAATCAAGCTCACCGCGCACGAACGCCAGCCCCGCCATGGTCCAGCTATGCATCGGCGGACGTGACAAATAGGGCACACCCTGTTGCCGGGGGACGATCCAATCACCGCTGTCCATCATTTCCAATGCGATGGTCGCGCGACGTGAATCTTCGCCGCGCATCGGGCGTTCCGTCAGCCGGGGTAAATAAACGGCCAATACCAGCACGACGAGCAACCAAAGTTGAGGCTGCCGCCACCAGGGGGTTGTTGCATTCAATGAATTTTGCATACCGACCAGTTTAATGGGATTGATGCGGTTTGTTGTGGCACCGCCGCCCCCGGCGGTGGCGATCATGGGTTTTTGTATGTGGCACCGCCGCCCCCGGCGGTGTTTTATCTGCATCGCCACGCCTGAACTTCACGTCCGCGTGAAGTTCAGGATGGTTTGTCAATGATATTGTTGAAAATACTATCCTGATCTTCGTAAGCGTGTGTGGTCCACACGCTTACGAAGATCAGGCGGGAAACACCTGTTGTTTACTTTGACAGCAACACCACCACACTCAGCAACACACACAACGCAAAGCCGATGAGTATCGCCCAGGTGATGATTTTGAAAACCAACCCGCGTTTGGGTTGCCAAGTGACGGGTTGATCGTCGCCAGGCTCAGGTTCGTGATCGTCGGGGGTCAGGTTCACGGCTTGGCGTAACCATTGGGGTTGGCCTTGAACCAGCGCCACGCGGTTTCAATGATTTCCTTGATATCCGTGTGTTTGGCGCTCCAGCCCAGTTCGGTGCGAATTTTGTCCGCATTGGCAAACAAGCTCGGCGGATCACCGGGCCGCCTTGGTCCTATTTTCACCGGGATCGCATGACCGGTCACCTTGCGCGCCGCTTCGACAATTTCCTTAACGCTGTAACCCCGACCAATACCCAGGTTGTAAAAGCGTTGTTCGCCGGGCTGTAGTTTCTGCATCACAAGAATATGCGCATCCACCAAATCTTCGACGTGAATGTAGTCTCGAATGCAAGTGCCATCGGGTGTGGGGTAATCTTCGCCGAACAGCGTCGCATGAGGCACCTTGCCCAGCGCGACGTTGAGCAACACCGGTATCAGGTGCGTTTCGGGTTCATGGTCTTCGCCGATGGAAGCGTCCGAGGCGCTGCCCGCGACGTTGAAGTAACGCAAGGCCGCAAAGGCGAAGTCGGTGTGGGCGACAGCGTAGTCTTTCAAAATGCGTTCGACAAAAAGCTTGGACCACCCGTAGGGATTGATCGGCGACTGCGACATGGTTTCGACAATCGGCATCGACGACGGCTGACCATAGGTCGCACAGGTCGAACTGAATACAAAACGTTTGACCCCGGCAACCTCGGCAGCCTGCAAAAGGCTCAACGTGCCGGCGGTGTTGTTTTCATAATATTTCAGGGGCTGGGTGACCGATTCGCCGACGTACGCCAGCGCGGCAAAGTGCATGATGCACTCAATCTGCCGATGAGTCATGACGTTGCCAATCGCTTCGGTCTGCAACAGGTCCAGTTCTTCAAACGCAGCCAACTTGTGCAGGGCTTCACGATGACCACGGTAAAGGTTGTCCACCACCGTGACCTTGTGCCCTGCTTCGACCAATCGTTTGACGGCATGCGAACCAATGTATCCCGCACCACCGGTGACTAATACGTTCATGAGTTCACTCCTTGGACGATGAAAACAGCATCATACCGCAAGAACGACAAAGCACACAGATCATCGGGTGATATAACAGGATAAACGCATGTACGAGCCGCGACCGTAAGCGGTCTTCCCGTAACGTCAAGGCAGGTCAATCACCGCTCCCTCACGCCCCCGGGGGTCGCGGCTCGTTCAATCGATCGACATGCGTTTGCCCTGGGTGATACAGGCGATGATTTTATAGTGAGGGATAAGTGATGATTTTCCTTGACCTTTTTTGGTTTTGCGGCATGATTGGTAATGCGACGGTTGACAGCCTGTGATGTCGGGAAAACCCCGGCTGTTGGCACAGGGAAAACCGACCATCGCCGACCGTGGGCTGTCGTAGGCGGCGCGGGCGCTGGGCCTTGCAAGACGTTGCAGGGCGGAAAGGTTCCGGCGGTCGGAAACACGATTCGCGCTGTGTGCGCAGGAAGTGTGCGGCACGCAGATCGGTTGGCCGACGACGGCTGGAAGGGCATCTTCTGTGAAGGAGGTGATCCGTGAAACAGAGTTCGATGCAGGGGCTGCACTGAGGCAGTCCGACGGGGTTGCTAGTGCATCCCCCCACAGATTCGCCCGTCCGGGCACCGCGCTTGGACGGGCTTTTTTATTGGGTGCAACACTCAATTGAAGCGCTTGACGCCGTGACCTTGAAGGCCGGATGATTGAGGATCAAATCCGGGGCTAGTGTATCATTGCATCTATAAGGTAACGATAGCCGATCCTCATGATATCACC
>CAYRTH010000080.1:477-14142 GCA_964427135.1 uncultured Phycisphaeraceae bacterium | reverse complement strand
GCAACATATTGGTATCCTTCACCCATGAACACCCCTTTTCGTCACCATCGGCTTTCCCACGGCCTGACCTTATTAGCCGAACCCAATGATGCGGCGCACACCGCTGGGGTTGGTTTTTTTCTGCGCACCGGGGCACGCGATGAACCCTCTGCACTCATGGGCGTGTCACACTTCCTCGAACACATGATGTTCAAGGGCACACCCCGGCGCACAGCCGACGACATCAATCGTCAGTTTGATGACATGGGCGCCAATTACAACGCTTTCACCAGCCATGAAAGCACGGTGTACTACGCCCAGGTATTGCCCGAGTTCACCACGCAGGCGGTGGACCTGCTCACCGACATGATGCAGCCTCGCTTGCAGGCAGACGATTTCGAGATGGAAAAAAAAGTGATCCTCGAAGAAATCGGCATGTACGAGGACAAGCCCGGTTGGCGTTTGCAGGATGCCTTGCTGGAAAAGCATTTTCACGGCCACGCACTTGCCCATCGCGTGCTGGGCACCACTCAAACCATCACCGATTTAACCGTCGAACAGTTGCGTCAGTATCATCAGCAGCGCTATCGGCCGGACAACATGATTTTCGTCGCGGCAGGGCGCCTTGATTTTGATCGGTTGATCGAGCAACTCAACCAACTGTCGGCTGCATGGTCATCAGGCGGAGCGACGCGCCACTATGACCTGCCTGCGTTTGCCCCTTCGCAGCAGACGTTGCACGATGACAAACTGCATCGGCATTACCTGGCGCTGGCCATGCCCGCACCGTCGGCTCAAACCAGCGAGCGGTTTGCGATGAAGGTACTTGCGGACATCGTGGGCGATGCCGAGGGTTCAAGGCTGTACTGGGCGCTGTGCGATCCGGGCTTGGCGGATGAAGCATCGCTGTCGTATGAACCGCAGGACCATGCGGGGCTTTGCATGGCGTTTTTATCGTGCGATCCGCAGCGGGCAGCGCAGGTCACCGAACTGTTGCAGCAAACCCTTCATGATGTGACGATCGGCAAGCAGCCGATCACGGAAGACGAAATCACCCGCGTGAAAAACAAACTGGCGACGCAGGCCACCTTGGCCGGGGAGCAGCCGATGGGGCGGATGTCGAGTCTGGGGGCATCATGGTTGTATTTGAATCGGTATGTCTCGCTGGAGGAAGAATTGCAGCAACTCATGTCAGTCACGGCTGACGATATTGCAACGGTATTGCAACACTGGCCGCTATCGAAGTTCACGCAGGTGAGTCTGGGGCCCAAGGCTGATTCTGATACCCACGCCTGAACTACATCAACGGTTGTGGCACGCCACCCTCGGCGGTGAAATGGCGAAACGGTGAAGTGGTGATTTTGAATCATCCACGCCTGAACTTACGAGTCCGCGAGTAAGTTCAGGATTGTTTTTCGACCAATGCCCTGATGGATACGCCGACGCAAAGCGCCGGGGGCTACGCGAAACAAATACAATTGAATCCATCAATACACCAGACGCGATAAATCGCGGCGCTAACCGATACGATTAACTCGGCCACTTTTTCGAATACCCAAGTCCTCGTCACTGCGTTCCTCGTCCTTGGCTTGGTTATCTGCACTCGACCACTCGGCCACTCGGCCACTTCATTGTTTCACCCCCACATACACCACCGCCACGCCCAGTGTCAGCGGGTGCAACGTCACCTGTCCGAACCCCGCTTGTTGCATTAACTCCACCATTTGCTGACGACCTAAAAACGTGTTCACGCTCCGTGGCAGGTAGCGATACGCCCCGGTTTTGTCGCCTGCGATCCACCCAGCCGAGCGCGGCAGCACATGATTAAAATAAAACAAATACCCACTGCGCAGTAACCGATTCGTCGGCAAACTGAACTCCAACACCACCACCCGACCCCCCGGTCGCAGCACCCGGTAAAACTCCGATAGTGCCCGCGCCGGCTGTGCCACATTGCGAATGCCAAAGGCGATGCTCACCACATCCACCGACTCGGAGGAAAGCGGCAAACCCATCGCATCACCCCCCGCAAACGGCACCGCTTGTTTCGCATGCTCCGCTTTGTGCTGCGCGATGTTCAGCATCGGTACCGTGAAATCGACCCCGATCACCTGCCTGGCCTGCGTCCGGGTAAACGCCAGGGACAAATCACCCGTTCCGCAAGCCACATCCAACACCACATCCCCCGGTTGAACTTTCGCCAATTGAACCGCCGCCCGTCGCCAAGCTTGATCGCGCCCCAAAGCGTGCAGCCGATTGTTCAGGTCATACGATGGCGCAATCGCCGCGAACATGGCACGCACCTTCTGCGCCTTGTCCGCTTGCTGATGCGGATCACGCAGTTCATCTTGCGTCCATGAGGTGGGTGGGTTCATGAAAAAACGGTTGCCGGGTGAAATCGTTTTGAAGAAAGCAGACGCGACAAGTCGCGGCGCTAAAGCAATTCGCATGATTGTTTGGACAACGGTGTTCCTTGCTCTGTCCCCTCTCCCTCCGGGAGAGGGTTAGGGTGAGGGCGTCTGTAATTCCTGGATTGACTGCATCAAATATTATTCAGACACGCCCTCACCCGGAGGGAGAGGGGGTCCAACAAATGACGCAAATTGCAATAATGGCCTGTTTACTGGTTGGTTCTCGCTTCTCTGTGCTCTTTGTGACCTCTGCGTTGAAAATGCTTCACTTGGCCGAGTGCTTGGCAGGCGGCAGTTTCGCCACTTCATCCAGCACCATGCGTTTGTAGTTGGCCTCGTCCATCCGATATCGGCCGGGGTCGTTGTAGTCCGGGTAACGACTGCGAATCAGTGACATCAAATGGTCCACACGACTTTGCGGAGCCGGGTGCGTTGATAAAAACTCCGGTGGCCGTCCCCCAGCCGATTCCTCCGCCTGAAACATTTCCATCACCCGCACCAGCCCCATCGGGTTGTACCCCAACCGTGTCATGTACCGAATCC
This sequence comes from uncultured Phycisphaeraceae bacterium, assembly GCA_964427135.1. Classification (GTDB taxonomy): domain Bacteria; phylum Planctomycetota; class Phycisphaerae; order Phycisphaerales; family Phycisphaeraceae; genus JAJXSS01. The sequence continues at coordinate 11,209 of CAYRTH010000080.1, read as the reverse complement.
CCAACTCGTCCGCCTGCTTTTCCTGATCGCGTCCGAAACTCAATAAATACAACGTCCCGCCCACCTGCGTCCCCACGCCCAAAATCTTCAGCCAATCTTCGTCACTGGTCTGCGCTGCCACCCCCAGCCCGATCAGCACGCCCGACACCACCAGACGCTGACTCATTTGCTGGCCCATGTGCTGAGCTGTGACGTGACCGATTTCATGCCCCAGCACGCCTGCCAGTTCCGCTTCACTCTTAAACTTGGCTAGTATCCCGCGGGTCAAAAATATCTTTCCCCCCGGCAGCGCAAAGGCATTGATCACGCTCGAATCCACCACGTGAAATTCCCAGGGCAACCCCGCCCGTTCACTTTCATTGGCCAATTGCTGACCCAGGTTGCTGACATAATTCTGAATCGTCGCCGAGGGAATCGGCCCACCATAGTCACGGATAAACTCAGGCTGAGCCTCCGCCCCCAAACGAATTTCCGCCCCCTCGCTGAACACATTGAAATTGCGCTGACCTGTGGCCGGGTTCATCTGACACCCCGTGAGCATCACCAGCATCAACGCCCCGCAAGTAAACCAGGTTGATAATCGCATGTGTATGCCTCCTGTCGATGTCCCCTATCTTACGTACGTACATCCATTCATGCCTGAACTTCACAAGCGTGTGGATCACCCAGCCGGGGGCGCCCCCGGGAGCTGGGCGACAGGCAGACGCGACAAGTCGCGGCGCTAACAACCGTGGTTTATCACGTTAGCGCCGCGATTGATCGCACAGGTCACAATGCGAGTGTGCCGGGCTAGCGCCGCGATTTATCGCGTTTTCACCCCAGGGTTTCCAGCAGGCTGGCCAGTTCGCTTTGCGCCTTGGCGGCTTCAGGGGCTTTGGATTTTCGCGCCGCTTCCAACCCGGCCTTGACCGCTGCCTTGGCGTCCTCACGCTTGCCAAGCTGATTGAGCATTTTCGCCTTCTGGTAGTAGGCGTAGCAATACAGGGCATCCAGCGCCAGGGTTTTATCCAGCCAATCCAGGGCGGTTTCCGTGGCCCCGGTTTTGGCATGTTCCAGGGCGATGCCATAGGTGCAGAACGGGTCGGCTGGGTCGAGCTGGTGCAGCTTCAAAAGTTGGGTAAGTCGGTCACTCATATTGGCATGATAGCTTCAAAATCAAACCGGGCCATGAAGCTCGCAAAGAAGAGTGTGTCGGTTAGACCAGATTTAAGTATTCACCGCAGAGAGCGCAGAGAACGCAGAGCAGAAGGGGGCTGGGTGCTCGGAGCTGGTGGCTAGGTCAAACCGCATTATTTTTGAATCTGCCCAGCCACTAGCCACCTTTTTATCTCCGCGATCTCTGCGCTCTCTGCGGTGAAACTCCGCGTGCCTTGGTGGCCAAGGCTTGGTCGGGCGCGATCGGCGCATGAAAAAAAGGTGTCGCACTTCGACGGCCTGCGGCAGCGACCCGAGTGAGTTTCAGTTGACATCGAATTGATGCGGGCCAAGCGGAAGCTGGGGACTGGGATGAGCAACACGCCTCGGCGAACCGGACATTCCGGCCCTGCCCCGAGTCGTATCACCACGGTCGCTTGGCCTGCACCCATCCGATGCCCGCTGAAACTCCCCCCTCAAGTCACTGTCTGGCATCCGGGGCGAAGGTCCGACACCTTTCACCCGGTAGTAGTGCAAATCACGGACCAGAAAGTGAACTGCGCAAAAGACCCTGTGAAAATCGTAATCGTTCGGAGAAGAAATTCGGATTTGCCGCAGAGTACGCGGAGAACGCAGAGATTCATCACATGAATCAACCCATGACGCCAAGCCGCCAAGGAGCCAAGACGCCAAGTCATTCAAAGCTCCTCCATCATGAATCATTCTGTGTCATGAAACCGGTGGCCGATCTTGTCGTTTTATACATGATTGACCATCCATTGCCTCTTGGCGTCTTCTTCACTTGGCGTCTTGGCGTTAGGCCTTCTCTGCGATCTCCGCGATCTCTGCGGTGAAATGGCCTTGACGGTTTACCGGGAGCCAACGCCTAATGATTAAGCAACTCTTTAACCTCGCCGCCTAAAAAAGCACCTGGTTGATGTCGCCCCGTGATTGGTACTAGAATCGATCCCCACGATGCGTTTGGCGGTTGTTGTCCAGCGAGCGAACGTGTAAGGTTTCCCTGTGACAACCCGACCCATACAGACCCTCAGCCATTGAAGGAGTGACCCATGGCCAGCGAAGCGATTCTCGAATTCACCGACGCCAACTTCGAACAGGAAGTCTTGCAGAGCGACAAGCCCGTGCTGGTCGATTTCTGGGCCGAGTGGTGCATGCCCTGCCGAATGCTCGCCCCGACCATTGAGGAGTTGGCCAAGGACTTTGGCGATAAACTCAAGGTCGGCAAGGTCGATACCGATGCCAACCCCAACACCTCCATGAAGTTCGGCATCCGTGCCATCCCCACCGTGATCCTGTTTCACAACGGCCAGGCGGTGCGCGAATTCGTCGGCTTGCAACCCAAGCAGCACTACGCTGCCGAGATCAACAAAGTCTCGGCGTAAGCCCGTGACCGGGTTCCGACCATGCCCATTGACAAACGTTGCTTTCGAAACACCGCGGGTTGCCACCCGCGGCTATGAAGAACGTTGATATGCCCGCGTAGCCGCGGGTGGCAACCCGCGGTGATCGGTCGGACAACGCCCAAGTCGCAATGGCAGGTTATATTGTGATTTCCCATCGCATGATTGCCCAAGGAGTTTCCCCCATGGAACTGGATGAAGTTTTGCTGACCACCGAAGAGGGCATGGAAAAAGCTGTCAATTATTTGAAGAACGAACTCAAGGGCATTCGCACCGGACGAGCCTCGACCGCCCTGGTGGATTTCATCAAAGTTGACTATTACGGGTCACAGTCGGACCTGCGCAGCATCGCGCTGGTGAGCATTCCCGAAGCGACGCAACTGCTGATCAAACCCTTCGACCCCGGCAGCACACAGGCCATCGTCAAAGCGATTCAAACTTCGGGGCTGGGCTTGAACCCGATGACCGAGGGCAAACAGATTCGGCTGAGCCTGCCGCCGCTTTCGGGCGAACGTCGCCAACAGTTGATGGGGTCGGTCAAGTCGATGGGCGAACAGGCCAAGGTGACCTTGCGCAACGCAAGACGCGATGGCAACAAGATGCTGGAAACGCTCAAGAAGGACAAGAGCCAGCATGTGTCGGAAGATGAGATCGAAAAGGCGGAGCAGGAAATTCAGGACCTTTTGAAGAAGTACGAAACCGAACTGGACAAACTCGTTGCCGCCAAGCAGAAAGAGATTCAGGAAGTGTGATGCTTGGAAGTGGTCCAGTGGATAGAAATTTCGAATTTCGGATTTCGAATTTCGGATATTAAGAAATCAAGCCGGGAATGAGGCAAACAGGCCGAGGGCCTGGGTATCTGAATGGTGGCCGAGTGATTGTATTTGCTGATGTTTAGCGCGGACGCTTCGCGTCGGCGCTTGAGGTTAGCGCCGCGACTTGGCGCATCTTTTTTTGTAGCCCAGCCGCCCCCGGCTGGGTGATAAAACCGGAACGAACAAAGCCGCCGATGGTATCGGCGGTCTGTATGGATAGGTGCGTATGTGATGACATCAAGACGGCGGATACCATCCGCCGCTTTGCAATCACACACCACCGCCACCGATTCTTTGTTGGTATTTTCATGATGCCAATGACACGTGGCTAAAGCCTTGGGCGTCAGATGATGGATTAAGCACTGGCAGACACGCTGCCAGTGGCACCCACGCAATTCATCGCAACTGAATGTAGCCCAGCCGCCCCCGGCTGGGTCGATCAACCCTTGACTCAATACCACCGAGGGCGGCGGTGCCGCATCAACCGACCTCCAGCAACTCCCTTCGCGCCTGCGCTGTGCGACTGATATGTTGATACGGGGCCATGCGCAGCAGGTCCATCGGGCTGGCCTTCCCCTCATACGGATCCCACAATTCCGCAAAGCCCTGGGGCAGAAGGGCAAGCTTGGCCGGCTCATAGCCCTCACTCATGAGCCGGTGTTTTTCATCTTCGTCCGGCACGTAAATCACGTCCATCTTCTGGTAGTACCAGCGAATGAACGTGCGCGCCAAATCTTCAAACATTTCATCCTTGGTCGATTTGAACACATGCTCGGTCACATCGCGATGGTAAATCCCCGTCAGACGCAGGCCCAAAATTTTCCCTGCCGCCAACCCCGCCAAACCGATCGGACTGGGCCCGCTCAAATACAACTCGCTGAACTCTTCCTGATCGATGTAGCGCAGCATCTCCAAAAACGGCGGAAACTCAAAGACCTGTCCCTGCAACTCCGGCAAATTGAAATCACCCACCGGTGCAAAGTTCTGCACCGCCAATTCCAAACTCGGAACCTCCTTGCGACAGGTGATCGTCGTCAACTGTTTCTTGGCAGCCCTGGCCTGAACAAACATATCATGCACCCGGGCGGTGATGGCTTCGCTGGTGTCCAGTTGATCGGTCACCCAGGCTTTGCGGTCATGACTCATGCGCAGATGATGAGCTGTGGCAAAGTGCTCCCCCACCGCCTGCAGCAACCAGCGATCCTTGTGCATGTTTTTGAAGGCCGCCAAATACGGCGTCACCGACAACGCGATCGGCCCCATCGCCGCCACCGCCTGCAAACTCGCCTCAAAACGCCCCTTCTTCACTTCCTCCACCAGCTTCTTCAAAAACCGGAAACCCAGCATGTGACATATTCGGCAGGTCGTGGCGAAGTTCTTTTCGTCAATCCCCAAATCCTGCACCCGCGCCGGGTCCACCGGGTTCTGTTCATCCAAACCCAAAAACTTCACAAACTCATCCATCAGCAGGCGATCGGTTTCCGACATCCGCCGACGACGGATCGGCCCGACCACTTTCCACACCGCCTTTTTAATTCCGTGGCCGACCGTTGCTCCCAGTTTGCGCTGCTGATGCAATGCTCCGGGTTGCGGAGCCAATCGTTTCAAAAACTCGCCCACCAAACCGCCCGACCCCTGTTTGAGGTAACGCTCACGGTAGTACCCGTAACCAATCTGATAAAACGCATGGGCCACGCGAAGTGACGTCCCCGAGCCGCCGGCCATTTCGTGATCGCCGCGGCGCAGATGATCCAAAAACTGCGTGACATTCTGAGCCGGGGGCGTGACGGTGTAGGCATTGGTCAGATACAACCCGCTGTGATCATCGCTGCCGGCGGTGAAGGTTTTGCGCCAGGCATCCGGCCCGGTCGGCGCCAGGTTCTGACGATTGGCCATGGCGTCGATCATCTGCGGATTAAGGTGGCGCAAAATCGCATTGGCCATCATGTCGATGCGTCGATGGTTGCAGCCGTTGATGCCTTCGAAGCGCTTGAACATGAGGATCAGGCGTTCAAAGTGATCGACAGTCATGCGTCCGTTCACCGCATACAACACATGCGCGACGCTGGCGAGTATGTCTTTTTCGACTAGGTAGCGATGCAGGTCGTAGATACTTTCGCGGGCTTGTTGAATGTCCTGAAACTGGGCTTCGGTAATGCCATGCACGACGATGTGTACTTTGCAACCATCTTCGGGGAAGTAGGTGGTGACTTCACAGGAAATGAAAGTATCCGGCAGATGTGCAATCGCCAGGGCTCCATCAATGCGATTGTGATCGCTGACGGTGACGTACTGCATGCCCCTTGCTTTGCAGATGCGGTACAGCTCCATCGGCTCGGTGAAGCTTTCCGGCGCACCAATGCGGCGCAGGAACCATTCACTGGGCCTGTCGGAGTATTTGGTATGACAATGCAGATCGGCTTTGGCTTGCATGAGGTCACCTTGCCTTCCCTGACCGGGTGGACCGTCCGTGAGGAGCCGTAAACCTACAATATGCATCGACCGGCAACGTTACGATTTGGTTATGAAACGATGAGTATTCCGCAACCCTGCAAATTGATGGCGATTTGTGTGAAACCGGTGAGTTTGGGCGCTTTACGTCGGCTCCAAAGTCACGCCTGATCTTGCTCAGACACTATTTCATAACAGGTCTGGGTGGGGCATCCCTCCGGCCTGTCGAGATCGTGTACGATGAACTTGAATAAGGATTTCCTTCATGGCCAAACAACCGCTCGCTGAAGTGTTTGGATACCCGATCGACAACCACAGCCACGAGGCCAAGCGATATCGCGCTAATAAGCTTTGTCCGTTCGGAAACAAAGTGCCAAACTGCACCAAAGATAAGGCGAACGACCCGCTTGGGGTGTGCAGTATTCTCGAAGGCACCGATGTCGTTATCACATACCCGGTGCGGTTCAGGGAAAGGTGGATGATTGCGGAAGACGCCGCTTCTTTTTTCTTCCCCAAGGGCACAAAATGGACAACACTGACGGAGGTACGGCTCAAAGACAAGCACGGGAACAGTGCCGGAAACATTGACGTAGTGATGTGCTCTTACAACGACCGAGGTAAAGTCATCGACTTCGGCGCGCTCGAAGTACAGGCAGTATACATATCGGGCAACGTGCGTAATCCTTTCGAATACTACATGGAGGACCCCAAATCGTGTGCTACGATGGATTGGAGCAAGCGGCCAAACTATCCGAGCGCCGACTATCTATCTTCCTCACGCAAACGCCTAGCGCCGCAGTTGATTTTCAAAGGTGGTATTTTCCAAGCATGGAATAAGAAAACCGCCGTCGCCCTGAATCGAGGCTTCTTCCAAACATTACCCACTTTGAAGGAAGTCGAATCGTCAAAGGCAGATATTGCGTGGTTTGTTTACGACTTGGTCAAAGACAGTGCTCGCAATGTGTATGAACTGAAAAAATGGAAAACTGTTTACACCAAATTTACAGAAAGTCTGGAGAAAATCACGCGATCTGAAGCGGGTAATATCACCGACTTTGTTGATGTATTGCAGGATAAAGTTGATGAAAAATTAGATAATCAAAACCCACCTGATATGGAGGTTATCAGTGCCCCGTTCTGACCTTGGATTACAGATGACGCTTTGGAAGCTGCCGCCATCGGAGCACGTTATCAACGTTGCCTCGGTTCCTCAACGCAGTCCTTTCAGATACCCCGGTGGTAAAACATGGCTCATTCCAAAAGTGCGCTCATGGCTTCATAATCAGTCGAATAAACCCAAGCTCCTCATAGAACCATTCGCGGGCGGCGCGATTGTCGGGCTTACTGCAGCTTTCGAAGATTTAGTCGATCATGTTATTCTTGTCGAACTGGACAAGCAGGTTGCCGCTGTATGGGAAACGATCTTCGGAGGTGGCGCAGACTGGCTGGCAGATCGGATTTCGTCGTTCAATTTAACACTCGACAATGCAAGAAATGTGTTGACGACCAAAAGTAGCGATGTCCATGAACAGGCTTTCCAAACGATCCTGAAAAATCGAACTTTTCACGGAGGCATTCTCGCACCGGGGGCCACGTTCATCAAACATGGCGAGAACGGCAAAGGACTTCAATCGCGTTGGTATGCTCAAACCCTCGCCAAGCGGATTACCGCCATCGGCAAGATTCGAAATCGCTTTACATTTATCCGTGGTGACGGGATCACGGTCATGAAAGAACACGCACAACAGAATCGTGCGGCGTACTTCATCGATCCGCCTTACACCGCTGGTGGAGCAAGCGGTAAGCGAGCAGGAACGAGACTTTACAATCACCACGAACTTGACCATGAACAGCTTTTTGACACAGCGGCTCATATGGCGGGAGACATACTTCTTACCTACGACGATACTCAGGATGTTCGTAAACTTGCTGCTCGATACTCGTTCGTGACAGAGTGCGTAGCGATGAAAAACACCCATCATGCCAAAATGACTGAACTTCTCATCGGACGCAACCTGTCTTGGCTGCATACCTGAGTGCTTGCTGTTTGTCGTTCTATTTCATATGAACCACTTGTCTTGCGACCCGCTTCATCACCCATGCTTGATCAAGCGCTGCATCCAAACTCGCAACATGCCCAATATCGCCACCGGTAAGCCGTCGAGGTTGCCGTTGCCCAGCGCCAGTATTTTCATCACCCGCCCGGCCGGGGTTTGCGGCTCCATCCACCAACTATCTTCGTCCAGCATGTCACGATACGCCCCAGCCGCCCGGCAGTAAGGCGACAGTTCCGCAAAAAGATTACGATCACGACGCCAGGGTTTGGGCCCCAGGGCATGCACCAGCGCCGGCCAACCACGCCCCAGGTTGCGTAGCCGTTCCACCACGCGATACCCCCGTGTCCCCACGCAATGCGCAATGTCACGCCCCGGTTGCAGCAAATGGAATGACAAGCTTTCAAACTGATCCGACCCCAGCAACCCGGTCAGCAGGTCCTGATCCGTACACAAATGCACCGGTCGATCACGCAACGGTATTTTCTGTGCCTGTAAAAACGCATCGCTGGCACACCATTGCTGCCATTGGGCGAGCAGAGGCAAATGAGTTTGATGCACCCGTAGCAAAGCTGTGTTCACCGTGCGACGTAAACGTCGGCCTGGTCGCAACCCCATGGCATCACTGCGCGGCTGACTGCCATGCACCGCTGCGTAAACAAAATCTTCCGTCCCCACCAGCACCCTTGGATCGCCTGGCAACAACAAGCGAAAATCACGCATCACCAGCACATCCGCATCCAACCACAACACAGACTCGTGCCCCGTTTCCAACAGTAACGTCAGTAACCCCGGCTTGACCCCCCAACCGGTGGTCATCATGCTTCTGCCGACCGTCACGGTTTCCTCGAACCAGCGCACGTTTTTTTGCTTCTCAAACCAGGGGCGTTGCTGGGGCCAATGCTGCGAACCAGCCACGTGCACCAAAAGGTCCGGGCAGTGACGCTGCAAACTCAGCACCAGCAGTTTCAACCCCACCACGCAATCCGGGCGATCTTCGTACGTGCACACAATCATGCCTTGATGATACCCCAGGGCAACCGCATGCTTTCATCATCGACGAAGTTTGCCACAGCGACAGGACCATTCGAATCATGCGGAAAGGGCCACGAAGGCACGAAGGACACGAAGAAGATCAAGACGGCAACAAGATTGGAACCAGACAAACCCATCAACGCCAAGACGCCAAGATACCAAGTCGCCAAGAAGAAGGGGCTGAGTTACGAAGACACAGAACACTCAATGAAAAATGAATCATGGGCAATGCATCACGTTCAAGCCCATCACATCGAGCACCTTTTTTTGTCCATCATCCTGTATTGATCATCCATTCACCATGCTCTTTTGCTTCGTGCCTTCGTGCCTTCGTGGCCATTATCTTCTTGGCGATTTGGCCCCTTGACGACTTGGCGTTGAATAACCGAACTCAAGGAAGGGAACCGGGCGGCGCAGGAAAATGCGATTACCCCGGCGCGGTTTTTTTCATATCATGACGTGCATGACCCCTCACGAGATTGCACAACACTTGTCGGATCGTTTTGGTGCTGCCATCACGGCCACATTCCCGCAGGACAAACACCCACGGGTACACACCACCAGCCAACCTTGGCGCAGCTTGGCCGAGTACCTGTACCACGACCCGGCTCTGGCGATGGATTGGTTGGCCAACCTCACGGCCATCGATTACGTGGCGGACGATCAACTGGCGGTGTTGTATGAATTGCGCTCGACGCAACATGAACACTGGTTTGCGGTGAAGGTGTATTGCCCGCGGAAAGAGCCGGTGATCGCCAGTGTGTGCGACCTTTGGCCTGCGGCTGAGTGGCACGAACGTGAAGCTTACGACCTGATGGGCATCACTTTCACCAACAACCCCGACCTGCGTCGCATTTTGCTGCCCGAGGATTGGGTCGGCCACCCGTTGCGCAAGGATTACCAGTTCCCCCGGTCGTATCAGGGCATTCCGGGAACCTATGAAATGGATTGGCAGCAGAAGCCGGACTATCCACGTTGATCACCGGTGGTGATCAATTTCGGATGTCGAATTTCGGATTTCGAATATTGAGAAGCTTGCGCAAGAACAGAGCCGTCAGGTTGAGAGCTCAGGTATTTGAAACAATCGCCAAGTGGTTTTACCTGGAGTGTTTTTCAATCTTCAAATCGCACAATCAACGATGTACTGATTTCTGAATATTCGAAATCCGAAATTCGACATTCGAAATGTTCGGGTTTGTGGCATCGATTTGTATTTCCCCATCGAAGGTCTAACGCCGCTATAATGCCCCTCTTTCCACCGCGCAGGCCTGTGCGTCTGTGCTTTTTCATCGCATCGGAGTGTTGTCGTGGCCGATCAGCAAATCTGGCTCAACGGGAAACTGGTGTCGCGCGCAGAGGCCATGATCAGCGTGTACGATCACGGTCTGCTCTACGGGGATGGCGTGTTCGAAGGCATTCGTGCCTACAACGGTCGCATCCTCAAAGCCCTGACGCACTTGCAGCGACTGGATCAGTCCGCCCGGTCGATTCGATTGAACATTCCCTATTCCGCCGAGCAGTTGTTGCAGGCCATTCGTGACACACTGGCCGCCAATGGGCGCAAGGATGCGTACATTCGTTTGTGCGTGACCCGTGGCGTCGGTGCCTTGGGGTTGAACCCTTTTAATTGCACGCAATCTTCGGTCTTCATCATCGCGGATTCGATCAGCCTGTACCCGCAGGAAATGTACGAAAACGGCATGGCGGTGATCGTGGCTTCGACGCAGCGCATCAGCCCGGCTGCGCTTTCGCCGCGCATCAAAAGCATGAATTACCTCAACAACATTCTGGCGAAAATCGAAGCCATCGATGCCGGGGTGCC
>CAYRTH010000080.1:0-467 GCA_964427135.1 uncultured Phycisphaeraceae bacterium | reverse complement strand
CGAAGCGGTGATGCTCAATGCCCAGGGGTTCGTCGCCGAGTGCACCGCTGACAATTTGTTTTTGGTGCGCCCCGACAGTGCCACCGGCCAACCGATGTTGTGCACCCCGCCCTTGTCGGCTGGGGCGCTGGAGGGTGTTACGCGCAATTTGGTGTTACATCTTGCAAGGCAAGCCAAACTGCTGGTGGGCGAACCCGAACTGACCCGCCATGATTTATACACCGCGCAGGAAATGTTTTTGACCGGCACCGGCGCGGAAGTCATTCCCGTCACCAAAGTCGATGGCCGAGTGATCGGCAACGGCCAGCCCGGCCCGATCACCCGACAACTCATCACCGCCTTCAAAAACCTACTGGCCCATAACGCGCCGGAAGATTGAAGTGGTGATGGGGTGAAGTAGCGATGTGGTGAAGTTCAGGCGTGGGACCGACACATTTCCATTCTTCATAGCCGCGGGTGGAAACCCG
>CAYRTH010000079.1:0-14295 GCA_964427135.1 uncultured Phycisphaeraceae bacterium | reverse complement strand
GGCGGATACCATCCGCCGCTTTATCAAACCCACCGCCGAGGGCGGCGGTGCCACAGCGGCGGTGCCACAAAACACACAGCGCCCGCTGCGTTGGACGCAGTGTGCCACAGTGAAGCATGTAGCCCAGCCGCCCCCGGCTGGGTGAATAAAGCCGCCGATGGCATCGGGGGTCTGTGTCGTCAGTTCATCAATGCAGGCAATGATCAAAGACGGCGGATACCATCCGCCGCTTTATCAAACCCACCGCCGAGGGCGGCGGTGCCACAAAACACACGGTTTGGTTGTGAAATCGATCGGGTTCAGTGTGTACGTATCAGGGCGACCTTTTTGCCGGTGGCGACAAAGCCGACTGATTGATAAAGGTTCACAGCCGGGGTGTTGCTGGCATCGACGGCACAGATCATCGTGCCCAGATGTGCCGCCCGGGTCAATTCCAAGCCCCATTGCAAAAGGGTTTTACCCAGCCCCTTGCCACGCCATGCGGGGGTCAGCCCCAGGTACACCAGTTCCATCGTGCCCTGCGTCGGCAGCGGGTTGAGCAGCATCACGCCCACCGGTTCATCGCCCTGATGAAGCTCATGCCAGAGCAGCGGATCAAATCGGCCGATGGATTGATGCCCGTCGATGATATCGGCGATGTCACGCAAACCACGCAACCCCGGACAGTCGCGGGTGTCCTGGTAGCTGGCCAAAATGGTGCGGGCAAACAGGTCGTGCTGAGCCGGGCTGTACGTTGTGAGTTGCAGCTTGAAGCGATCAGGCCAGTTGGCGGGCACCGGTGATGGTGCGGTGCGATTCATGGGCAGGGCGTTTTCGAGATACACCAGCGTGGCAAGTTTGGTGAACCCAGCTTGTTGATACAGATGTTCGACATGGGTTTGCCGAGGTTCGAGCAGGGCTTGAATCAGTTGCACCTGAGCCGGGTTGGCGCTTTGCACAGCACGCTTGATTAACTCAACTGCCATGGGTTGCAGGTGATGCAGCATCCCGGAACGCGCGGCAATGCCGGGGGCGATACCGGAGGTGATACCGGGGGCGGGGGCGGGGCTTAAAAACATCATCGCGGTACGACCGGCACAGGGCATCAATAGCGCGGCAAGCTGGGGTTCGTCGTGACGCAACGCCCACCACAAATGTTGCAATGTCAGGTTCTGTTGACGGGCGTAAGTTAAGAATTGATCGACGGCTGGGGAGTGCGCATCGCTGTGACCGGTGAGTAGTAATGCCAGCGCCCGCCGATGATCAGAGCGCGAGACTGGGGTGAACCTGCAACCCGACAGCGCCTGCGCATCAACAAACGCAGCGGAACTCGGCTCAGGGTTGGAGGGTTGTGCAGTCAAACGATTGGTTTCCATGATGTCAATACGGGCGGGAGACACGGGCGATGTTACATCGTAGCCGCAGCCGATGCATCGCGCCAATCAAGCGGAGTTGGGCTACGAAGACACGAAGAAGCATAAGACCGATAGATCAGACTTTAAGAATTCACCGCAGAGGACGCAGAGAACGCAGAGAAAAACTGAAAAAATAAAGAAGCATCCTATTACTTTCGCATCAGTTCCTCTCTGCGATCTCCGCGATCTCTGCGGTGCAAGCAAGCCGATAAATGACGGTTGGCAATCGTTGCTGGTCAAGGCTAACGGAAACAACATCGCAATGAATAATGATGTATTCATTGGCTCATCTTCGTATGCTTCGTGACTTCGTGGCCCTTTTGGGGCGGATGCAGGCAGAGGCGTGGCGGCGTATGATGACGTTTGGTAACCACGATGGGAGTCAGATGGATGAGCCAGGATCAACCCAATCCAGAAGCAACAAATATTCCGGAACTGATGCCCGGTCAGCGGGTGAAGGTGGTGCAGCAGATTGCCCACCGTGCCCGCGTGTGGACGATACCGGTGGAAGGTAAAGTCATTCGCGTTGAGCGCACTAAAACCGGCTCATGGTTTGCCCACTCCAAGGATGACAAACTCTGGCTTGATCGGGTGATCCTGCAACTGGACGACGGGGAAATCGCGGTTGTACACCTGGACCCCTACACCCATGTGGAAGTGTTGACCACGACGGCGTGATTCAGACCATGACGATCAACGTTGATAGAAAGTTCAACATGCAAACCGATCAACTCACGTCCCTGATCCGCGACATCAAAGATTGGCCCAAGCCGGGCATCATGTTCAAGGACATTTCGCCGCTGCTTGCCAATCCCGGCGGACTGGCCATGGCGGTGGAACTGATGGTCAACCCGTTTCGCGGAAAACAAATTGACCTGGTGGCCGGGGCCGAGAGCCGAGGGTTTATTTTCGGGACGGCCATCGCCCAGGCTTTGTCCGCCGGGTTTGTGCCGATTCGCAAACCCAAAAAGCTGCCCTACAAAACCCTGGCCATCGAGTATGACCTTGAGTACGGCAAAGATCGGCTGGAAATTCACGTGGACGCGATCAAGCCCGGTCAGCGCGTGCTGGTGGTGGACGATGTGTTGGCCACCGGCGGCACGATGAAGGCCTGTTGCGAACTGGTCAAACAATCCGGCGGGACGCTGGCGGGCATCACCGTGCTCATGGAACTCACCTTTTTACACGGACGCGACAAACTCATCGGTCACGGCGATCTGCATGCAGTGTTGAAAGTTTGATGAAGTGGTCGAGTGATCGAGTGACAGAACCAAGACATTAAATCACCCACGCCTGAAGTTCACGACCCTGTGAAGTTCAGGATGGTTTTTCAAACAACCATCACAGTCGCATATGTATCAGTGCCATGACCTGACATCAATGACAGACCGCGGGTTACCACCCGCGGCTATGAAGAGTTGATGTTTTTTTATCAAGTCCATTCATGCGATGCCACCTACACTTTCGCACCGTAAACTGGAAGCGGGCTGGCTGGTTAAAGAAGTGAGACGTGTGATCATGAGTGATGCTTACAACGCGACGTTGCTGGAACGGATCGACCTGACCTCTGCGCTGTCGGTGGTGAAAATACGCCCGGACAGTGGGGATGTGTCAGGGTTCAAGGCCGGGCAGTTTTGCACACTGGGGTTGCCTGCGCCGCTGCCGCCGGAGTCGGGCACGGTGCACGCACCGGAGGGGCCGGGGTCGCATCGTGATCGGCCCAAGCTGGTTCGCCGGGCGTACTCGATCGCATCGCCGCCCAGGTGGCGTGATCACCTTGAGTTGTACATCGTATTGGTGCAGGAAGGCAGGCTGACGCCGCGTTTGTGGACCGTCGATCAGGATGGGCGACTCTTTTTGGATCCGAAAATCCGTGGCGAGTTTACGCTCGACCCGGTGCCGACCGATGCCGATGTGGTCACCATCAGCACGGGCACGGGCATCGCACCGTTCATGAGCATGTTGCGGGAATATCAGGGGCAGAATCGCTGGCGACGATTCGTCATCATTCACGGCGTACGCGAAGCCAGTGACCTGGGCTATCGTGATCAGATCGAAGCGATGATGAAAACCGATCCGACGGTGAAATACATTCCGGTGGTGTCGCGTGAGCCTGGGTCATCGGGGTGGAATGGGTTGCATGGCCGGGTGCAGGCGGCGCTGGTGCCGGAGGTTTATGAACAATATGTCGGCGCCAAACTCGAATCATCGCACAGCCATGTGCTGCTTTGCGGTAACCCGGACATGATCAAGTCCGTGCAGGCCGACCTTTCGCAACAGGGCTTTGTCACCGCCACCAAAGACACCCCCGGCAACGTGCATTTTGAAAGATATTGGTGAACAGAAAGTGGTCGAGTGAAATGTCATACTTGACGCCGTGCCCTTCAGTGCCGGATGGTTTTATTTTCATCCTGCAAATGATCCGGGGCTAAAGCCCTCGGCGTCGATCGTTGTTGAAAAAAACCATCCTGAACTTGTTCGCGGACGCACAAGTTCAGGCGTGAAAGATTCAACCATCACGCTGTCACGCAACCACGCAATGACTCAATCAATCCGTCATCAATCATCCAATAAAAAACCGGACCTGGGCTTTCGCCAAGGTCCGGCGTGGTTGAACTATGTCAGTGATCGCTGATCAGCGTAAAGTACGCTTTCACAACGCATCAACATCATCATCAGTCAATTTTGACTTCCTTGCCGCCGGCGGCTGCGGAGCGGTAAATGCCGTCGAGCATTTTCTGCACCATCAGCCCGGCCTCGGCGGGGGCGATCGTCGGCTTGTTGTACAGGCAGTAATCGACAAACCCGCGCAGCTTCTCATCAAACAACTTGCCAAAGTCGCCGCTGCCGACCCACGAGGGCGTCACGTTGGTCATGTAATCCATATCATCACGGAAGATCGTCGGCGGATCCCACTTGGCGCCGCCCTTGCTTCCGGTGATCTCGAAGTTCCACACATCCTTTTCAATGTGGGCTGCGAACGACGATTCCAAGTGCAGCATCGATCCGTTGGCGAAACGAATCTGACCCACCGCCAGGTCTTCCACCGTGTACGTCTTGTAGTCCCAGTCAGCCCACTGGCTGCGCACTTTGCTGGGTTTGTTGCCCAGGTACGTCCAGCAGTTGCCCATCGCGGCCACCGGCTTGGGCATGCCCATCACGAAATGGGTCATTTCCAAGGCATGGACACCAATGTCGATCATCGGCCCGCCGCCTTGCAGTTTCTTCTGGCCGAACACGCCCCAGTTCGGTATGCCGCGCCGACGCAAGGCCTGCACCCGTGCGAACATGATGTCGCCGAACACACCCTGGTCGGCGGCGTTTTTGATGAACAAGGTGTTGGGGTGATAGCGATACTGGAAACCAATGACCAGTTTTTTCCCGGCCTTTTTCGCTGCATTGATCATGGCCTGACATTCCTTGGGGCTCATGGCCATGGGTTTTTCGGTGATGACGTGCGCCCCCGCCTGGCTGGCGGCTATCGAAGCCGGGGCGTGCACACCGTTGGGCGTACAGACCGACACGGCATCGGGCTTCACCGCTTTGAGCATTTTCTTGTAATCGGTGAAACACTGGTCCTTGGTCGTCTTGGTCTTTTCCATGTACCGGTACATGCGGTCGGGGATGATGTCACACAAGCCGACGATCTCGACATCGGCGAACTTGGTCAGCGAATTGATATGCGTGCTCGCGATGCCGCCGGTGCCGATGAACGCCAGTCGAAGCTTTTTGCCTGTCGCCTGGGCCGATTTGGCCTCGGCGAATCCGGTGCTGTCAACGCCAGTGTTGGCCATGATACGAAACTCCAAAAAAGGGTTTACTTGGTCGGCTCGGCTGAGCCGGAGGTTGAAAGACAGTCAACGCAGTAAATCATTGTGTGAAAAAGGGCCAAAATATGCAAACGCGCCGTTCGAGCAGTACAGCCAATTCATGGCCACCGCGGGTTACCACCCCCGGCTATGAAGCGCGGTCATTGTTCGCATAGCCGCGGGTGGAAACCCGCGGTGTTACGAGTATTCCGCTCAGTATCAAATATCATCCCTCATCGACTCACAACCAACCTTTGCGTTTGAGCCACCACACCAACCCGACTGACGACACGATCGATAAACCCCAGAAGGCCAGGTAACCGTACTTCCAACTCAACTCCGGCAGCATTTGAAAGTTCATACCGTACACACTGGCCAGAAACGTCGGCGGGGTGAAAATCGCTGTGAGTACCGCCAGCACCTTCACCGCTTCGTTGAGTTTGTTGCCCGTCAGCGTCGCATAGGTTTCGGCAATGCTGGCCGCAATTTCGCGGTAGGTTTCGATCATGTCGATCACCTGCACGATATGGTCGTACACGTCGCGCAAGTAGGTTCGAGTCACATCACTCATGCACTCGTGCGTTTCCCGCTGCATCGACTGGATCACATCCCGCATGGGCCAAACCTGCCTGCGCAGCAGCATCAATTCACGATTGAGTTCGTGCATGCGCTGCACCGCTTCCAAGGACGGGTTGTCGAGTACTTCTTCTTCCAGTTCGTGCAGTTTGTCGCCGTAGTATTCGAGAATGGGAAAACAGTGATCGACCGCCGCGTCCACCAGCGAATAGACCAGGAAGCTGGCATCGTTGGTGCGCAGGCGTGATCCCTTGGTGTTGAGCCGATGGCGGATCGGGTCCCACACATCGCCACGGGTTTCCTGAAACGTCACGACCGTGCTATGACCCAGAAACATGGAAATTTGTTCGCTGTGCAATCGGCCTTCGCGCAGCTGGATCATGCGAATCAAGAGGAACATGCGTGCCTGGAAATCGCCCTCATCGGGGTACGAGTCGACCTTAGGGCGCTGTGTCACGTGAAACACATCTTCGATGGCCAGCGGATGCAGCCGATACTTTTCCGCCAGGCCGCGAATGAGGTTGAGGTCTGACAAACCATCGACATTGATCCAGCGGACCGTCGCCCACTGCGGTCGGTGGTGAATGATGAAGTCTTCGATGTCGTCAATGTCCTGCACCTGCACGCGATCCGGGCTGTAGTCGATGCAGGTCAGCCGAACTTTCACATCGGGCGAGGGTGGCTGGGCCGAGGCCATCGTCGCCAGTTCGTGCGTTTCGATGCCCGGTGCTGAGCCGGGTTTGTTTTTGCCCTTGATCTGAGGCCCCATGGACAGGTTAGTGAGCGCCCGTGACAACGACTCTGCTGCCGCCCCCAGCGTGCGCCCCACGCTCCAGGGTAACAACCCATCAGGGCGCGATCCCTGATCCTCGTGTTGTTCATCGCGCGGTGTCATCACAACAGTGTAACCACGATCATGATGATGTCTCTGGCCACGCCTGAACTTCAAGTCCGCGTGAAGTTCAGGATTCTTTCCCCCCCCACACCACCTTCACAATCCCAGACCAACCTGAGCTTGCTTGAAGCCAAGCAAGCTCAGGCGTGGGCCACTCGACCACTTGGCTCGCATCACTTCTGGGCAATGATATCCATGCTAGTGACATAGTCGGCCAGTGGTGCGCCAGCGGGCAAAGCCTCGGCCACGCGACCATAGAGCGGGTCCTTGAAATTGGCCAAAGTTTGGATGTATTGCGGTTTGGGCGTCAGCTTCACATTCACCAGCCCGGCTGCGCTGATCGCCTGCTGATATTCCTTCACCAACACCGCCCCGGCGATGCAGCCGATGAGTGCCTCCACCATTTCTTTCACCGCCGGCGGCAAGGGTTGCAACAGCGCCAAATCGGAAACCACGGCATATCCGCCGGGCTTGAGCACACGGGCAATTTCGCGCCAAACCTGTGCCTTGTCGGGGGACAGGTTGATCACGCAGTTGGAAATCACCACATCGACACTGCCATCGGCCACGGGCAGGTTTTCGATTTCACCGAGTCGAAACTCGACGTTATTCAAACCGGTGGCCTGCTGATAAGCCGACAGATTGTTGCGGGCTTTGGTGAGCATGGCCGAGGTCATATCGACCCCGATCACCCGACCGCTGGCGGTGACTTTGGGGCCTGCAAGGAAACAATCAAACCCACCGCCGCTGCCCAGGTCCAGCACCACCTGCCCGGGTTTGAGGTTGGCAATGGCCGTGGGATTACCGCACGACAGGCCCATGTTGGCGCCTTGGGGCAAACCACGAATTTCATCCGCTGAATAACCGATCTGCGACGCAAGCTCGTCCGCACTGATCGTGGCGCTGCTGGTGCCGCAACACCCACCGGCCACCGCTGATGCCAATGAACCCGATTCTGCAATACGTCCGTAACCCTCGCGCACCGTTTCACGAACATCTTTGACCGTGCTGTTTTTGGATACGCCCAGACTCACCGGCCGATTCGAATCGCAGCAACCCATGGTTTGCTCCTTTGGTTGAAGTTTTTCATCATCGATCCACGTCATCGGTTTGGTGGGTCATTCCGATTCAACCACTCCGGCAACCCGGTTACAAACTGACGTATTTCATCGCGCACCCGTCGATAGTGAATCAATGCCTCGGATTCATCGCGCGCTTTCTCCGACAACCGAGGCGGATCATCAAACCCCACATGCAACACCCTGGCCTTGTGCCCCAACCAGGTCGGACAGGTTTCGTGGGCATGGCCGCAAACCGTGATCACCACCTCCAAGGGCAATTCCCGCAACGCATCGACGGTTTTTGATTGTTGCCTGGTGATATCGACCCCTGCTTCAGCCATGACCTTCACCGCCAGCGGATTCAACCCCACCGCCTTGATCCCCGCTGAGTAAGGCTCAAGCCTGTCGGGGTGCAACGCCCTGGCCCAGCCCTCGGCCATCTGACTGCGGCAGGAGTTCCCGGTGCACAGAAACAGCACGTTGGTTTTCACCGGTAACATGCACAGACCTCCTCCAGTGGCAACTGGCGCAATTGCTGGAGCCGACGTTGATCCTTCATCGGGGCATCGTTGTCAGACAGATGAGGCAGACACCAGCGGAGCGCCTGCCGTGCCACCGCAGAAGTCTGCCGATCCGCCAGACTGAAGTAATGCCAACGGCCCTGCTTTCGCCTGGTGACCAATCCCGCCTCATGCAACACATCCATGTGCCGGGACACCGTCGATGGCGCCAATTGCAACAGGGCGATGAGCTGGCATAAACACAACTCGCCATCGCGCAAGGCCGCCAGCGCCCGCAGACGACTTTCATCCGACAAGGCCCCCGCGATGTTCGCCAATTCCTTCATGATGATCCTCAATTCGTTACTTGACGAATTATAGAAATGAAAAGATGCGAGTCAAGGATGCCCGTGACGGCATCTGACGCCGTGCCCTTCAGGGCCGGATGGCTGTGTGAATGATCCGGGGCTAAAGCCCTCGGCGTCAATGATGGTGGTTTGATTCAAAATCCCCCTTCACTCATCGAGTACCTGTAGCATTGCCCGGCAGAAATCGGGCAGGTCATCGGGTCGTCGGCTGCTGACACGCTTTTTGTCGATGACGACGGGCTGATCGTGCCAGATTGCCCCGGCGTTCATCAGGTCGTCTTTGATGGCGGTCGTGCTGGTGTAATTCACCCCGCGTACGATGCCGGCGGAAATTTCGATCCAAGGCCCGTGACAGATCGAAGCCACGAGTTTGTCAGCAGCGCTGATTTCGCGGACCAATCGCAACACATTCTGATCACGGCGAAGTTTGTCGGGCATCCATCCGCCGGGCACGACGACCCCGGTAAAGGTGGCGGCATCGAGGGCGGCGACATCGGCCTGGCTTTTTTGCGGATAGCCATGCTTGCCATGGTAGGTCGCCCCGGCCTGCTGACCGGCGATGACGACCTGGTAACCGGCTTCAAGCAGGCGATATTTGGGGACTTGCAGTTCCAGGTCTTCGTAATCGTCACCAACGAAAATCAGAATCGACCGGGGGGCTTTGGCGGTCATGGGTGATGCGTCCTTGTAGGGCGGCGCGATCCGGCGGATTTGCCAGTTGCTCCGTGGAATTGATAATAGCCGCCACCAAGGAGTCACCGATGAATAAGGTGCATGATGTTGTGTTCAAGTCGTTGGATCACTTTGCGATTGAATTACCAAGCTGGGGTTTTGCGGACACGGGTACAAGGTTTGGCAAATTTTTTCAACCCGCAGCGGCGAGCACGGTCGAGGAAAAGTTTCACGATGCGGGCTTGGTGCATCGGCTGACCGGTGCATGCCCGACGGTGGCGGTGCATGTACTCTGGGATTTCAAAGCCGGCGAGGACCCCAAGGCTGTTGCGAAGCTGGCGCGCAAGCATGGCGTGGCCATCGGATCGATCAACCCCAATGTGTTTCAGGATCAGGTTTACAAACTCGGTTCCTTTTGTTCCCCCTGGAAGGAAGCCCGCGAGCAGGCGATTGCGCACAGCGTGGATTGTGTGAAACTGGGGGCGGCGGTGGGGTCGAAAGTGATGTCGATGTGGTTGGCCGACGGCACCAATTACCCGGGGCAGGACAACTTGCTTTCGCGCAAGCATCGTTTGCAAGCGGGACTGGAAAAGGTGGTTGGGGCGATGCGCAAAACATGGCGGGGCGCGAAAATGTTGTTGGAATACAAGCCGTTTGAGCCGGGGTTTTATCACACGGATGTGGCGGATTGGGGCATGGCGGCGACGTTTTGCCGGGCACTGAATCGCAACGGGAAAAAGGATTGTCAAGTACTCGTGGACACCGGGCACCACTTGCTGGGGACCAACATCGAACACATCGTGGCGTTTTTGCTGGATGAGGGGTTGCTCGGTGGTTTTCATTTCAACGACCGGAAATACGCGGATGATGACCTGACGCTGGGGTCGATCGACCCGTACGCGGTGTTCCGCATTTTCAATCAGATTGCGCAATATGAGTTCGACACCGGCCAGCGGACGAAGATTGAGTACATGATTGATCAGTCGCATAACTTAAAACCCAAACTCGAAGCGATGGTGCAGACGGTGATGACGGCGCAAATGCTTTTCGCCAAGGCGCAACGGGTCGATCGTAAAGCGCTCGCAGTGGCGCAGGACAAGGGCGATATCACGGCTGCGGAAATGACGCTGCGCAAGGCCTACGAAACCGATGTCACACCCATGTTGGCAAGCTGGCGCAAGCAAAAGGGTTTGCCAACCGACCCGCTGAGTGAACTGCGACGCAGTGGGGTGATTGAAAAATTAGGCAAAGAACGGGCAGCGGAACGGGCGGCAAGGGGGGTGACACAGGGTTCGTCGTACGCATGAGGGCAATCAGTTGAAGCAATCAAAGCCCAGGCATGGCCATGCCTGGGCCTTACAAAAATCAACATGAACAGGGTCATTCACATGGCATATTTACTTGGCATCGACATTGGCACCAGCGGCACGAAAACATTGATTTGTGATCAGCAGGGCAAAGTGCTGGCGACGGCGGTGGCGGAACACACGTTGCAATCACCCCAGCCGGGCTGGTCGGAACAGTCACCGACCCAGTGGTGGTCGGCAGTGTGCAGCGCGACAAAAGCGGTGATGAAAACAGCGAAGGTCAAAGCTGAGCAAATCAGCGCGATCGGGTTGTCGGGGCAGATGCATGGGTCGGTGTTTTTGGGCGAAGGCACACAGCCATTGCGACCCGCCCTGTTATGGAACGATCAGCGCACCGGTGAGCAGTGCGCTCAAATTGAAAAAGCATTGGGCGGACGCAGCAAGCTGATCCAGCAGGTCGGCAACCCGGCCCTGACCGGGTTCACCGCGCCGAAAATTTTGTGGGTACGCAAGCACGAACCCAGGGTATATGACAAAACCCGGCACATTTTGCTGCCCAAGGATTACATTCGTTTTTGCATGACCGGCGAGTATGCCACGGAAGTGGGCGATGCCTCGGGCACGCTGCTGCTGGATGTGAAAAAGCGAACGTGGAACAAGCTGGTGCTGGACAAGTTGTCGATCGATGCGGGGCTGTTGCCTGCCTGTTACGAATCGCATGTGGTGACGGGCAGGTTGCACAAGGCTGGGGCCAGGGCGTTGGGTTTGGCCGAGGGCACCCCGGTGGTCGGGGGCAGTGGCGATCAACCGGCGGGGGCGGTGGGCAACGGTATTGTGAACAGCGGGATTGTGTCGGCGACGTTGGGCACTTCGGGCGTGATGTTTGCGCATGCCGATGAGCCGACGTATGACCCGTTGGGGCGGGTGCACACGATGTGTGCTGCGGTACAGGGCAAATGGTGCGTGTTCGGGTGCATGTTGTCGGCTGGGGGTTCGTTCCAATGGTTCCGCAATCAACTGGCGGGGGCGGAACTGGCGGAGGCCAAACGTCAAAAGGTGGACCCTTATGTGCTGCTGACCAAGGTGGCGCAGGAAGCACAACCGGGGTGTGAAGGGTTGTTCTTTTTGCCCTATTTGACGGGGGAACGATGTCCCTACGCCGACCCCTATGCGCGGGGCGGATGGGTGGGGTTGACGGCTCGGCACAACAGGGCGCACCTGGTGCGTTCGGTGATGGAAGGCGTGACCTTCGGCATGGCCGACGCATTACGCATCATGGAATCAATGCATATCAAGGTGAACACGGTGCGATTATCAGGCGGCGGGGCGCGTAGTGAATTCTGGCGGCAGATGCAGGCCGACATTTACGGGAAAAACGTGGCGGTGATCAACGCGCAGGAAGGCCCGGCTTACGGGGTGGCGATACTGGCGGGCGTGGGCATCGGGGTCTGGCGCGATGTACCCCAGGCCTGCGGTGCGGTGATCCGTGAAATTGAAAAACGAAAACCGGTGACCAAGGTGTCGGCCTTGTATCGCAAATATCACGATCAGTACCAACGTTTGTATGCGGCATTGAAAGAGGAATACCCGCGCATCGCGGCGCTGTGAGGCCGACGGAAGTGGCCATGTGGTTAAGGAGTCGAGTGCGGGAACGAATCCAGCAGATGGATGAATCGGTGATTAGCACCGCGACTTGTCACGTCGGGGTGATGTCGGCCATATCATTCTGAAATTCATCATGGACGACCAGGTACAGGCGTGAAAAATTCACATGACCACCCCCATGCAAATCCCCGTGCTGCGTCAGGGGCGAGTGTATGAGTCACTCGACAAGGCTGAACTCAAACACTTTCGCACCGGCCAAACGGTGGCAAGCGTGAGTCTGGCCAACGCGGGGGTCATCAAGCGTGATTTGGCCAAGGCGGCGGCTGCCCGTCAGGTGATGCTGCAAAAAAGCACCGACGACATGATGCGGGTGTGTGTACGGGCGGGTGAATTGTTCATGTCGGCTGAACTGCCGATGAACGAAGGCGTCGTGCAAAGCCCCGAAGCGTATGTGCAATCGCTGTCGGCCACGACAGGTCTGCCCCATGCCCTGGTTCGGCGGAACATGGCCAAGTTGCACGAAGCATTGACACAGATGCCCACCGTGATCAAGGGTTTGACACGCAACCTGCCCCCGGAAGTTTTGGATACGGGTGTCGGGCAGCAGCATGATTTGCCGATCAGTTATTTTGCGTTGGCGGATGTGCTGGGGGTGGTGCTGCCCAGTAATTCGCCGGGGGTGAATTCACTTTGGTTGCCTGCGGTGGCGCTGCGTATGCCGGTGGCGATTAAACCGGGACGCGAAGAACCCTGGACCCCCTGGCGCTTGATGCAGGCGTTCATTGCAGCCGGTTGCCCGGCTGAGGCTTTTTCGTTTTATCCGACCGATCACGAAGGGGCAGCGGCGATTTTGCAGCAGTCAGGGCGAAGTTTACTTTTTGGCGATGTGAGTACCACGGCTCAGTACGCCAACGATGCACGGATTCAGTTGCATGGGCCGGGGTACAGCAAGGTGATATTGGGGCCTGATGCGGCGGAACGGTGGCGCGATTTTGTGGACATCATCGCGGCCTCGGTGGCCGACAACGGCGGACGATCGTGCATCAACGCTTCAACCATATTAACCCCGGCTCATGGACGTGAACTGGCCGAGGCGGTGGCGGAAAAACTGGCCGGCTTGTCACCGTTGCCCGTTGATCACCCGGAGGCGAAACTGGCCGGGTTTGCCAATCCGAAATTTGCCCAAAGCATTGATGAAACCATCGATCATGCTTTGCAGGAACCGGGGGCGGTCGATGTATCGGCTAACCATCGAGCGACCCCTCGGCGAGTAGTGTGCGACGGGGCGACGTATCTGCAACCCACGATCGTGTATTGCGACAAGGCGGAGCACATGCTTGCCAATCGTGAGTTTTTATTTCCGTTCGCAGCGGTGCTCGAGCAACCGATGGAACACATCGCCAGCCAGTTGAAACCGACACTGGTGGCGACGGTGTTAACCGATGACCCGGTTTGGCGGGCACGCTTTTTGGCGCATGCGCACATTGAGCGTTTGAACCTGGGGGCGATACCGACTTCGCGGGTGACCTGGGACCAGCCGCATGAGGGCAATTTGTTTGAGTTTTTGTATCGCAGGCGAGCGATACAGGTGGGGTGAGGTGGGGGAGGTGATTTCGAATTTCGAATTTCGGATTTCGGATTTTTACTTCAACCAATCATTTTGACTTCGTGTGCTTCGTGTCTTTGTGGCCAATCCCTTCTGTTGGGTTTACTCTGTATCTGCTTTGTGAAGCTTGGTATTTCTGGTATTCAATATCGACTCAATCCACCGGCCCTAAAGGGCACGGCGTCATGCCGAGACGAATCAATGATTTACCCCCCACAACCACGACCGGGGCGAACCAGTGACTTTCAGGTCACGACACAATTGCTGCATGGGCCAGGCGTGGTGGCACGCTTGCCGGAGGTGGTGAACGCGATGGGTGCGACGTCGGCAGTGCTGGTGAGTGATACGGCATTGTTGCGGGCGGGGCATGTGAGGCGGGTTGAATCGTTGTTGCATCAAGCCGGGGTGAAGGTTCACACATTCAGCGACACCTGTGAAAACCCGACGGACAGCGATGTGCAGGCGGCTGTCAAAATCATCAGCCCATGGTTGTCATCAAACG
>CAYRTH010000078.1:0-14400 GCA_964427135.1 uncultured Phycisphaeraceae bacterium | reverse complement strand
CCCGGAGGGAGAGGGGGCGGAGAAAGTGGCCAAGTGACGGAAACAGAAAATTCGAAATTCGAAATTCGAAATTCGAAATCATCGGACCACTCGACCACTTCCTGCTGGCCTGAGCCCCTTATGGTTTTGGGTATGACCGGTTCGCCGGGGGCGGGTAAAAGCACGATGACCGATGCGCTCGTGGCCGAGTACAGGCATCGGTTCCCGCAGCGGAAGATTGGTGTGATTGCGGTGGACCCGTCGTCGCCGTTCACAGGCGGAGCGGTGCTGGGGGATCGAGTGCGGATGATGCGTCATGCGACCGACCCGATGGTGTTTGTGCGATCATTGGCCACACGCGGGCACCTGGGGGGCTTGTCACTGGGGGTACGGGGCGTGTTGCACGTATTGGCCCTGGTGGGGTGTGAAATCGTGATCATCGAAACGGTGGGCGTGGGGCAGTCGGAAGTGGAAATCGCCCAGGTGGCGGACCTCACGGCTATTTTATTTGCACCGGGACAAGGCGATTCGATTCAATTGCTCAAAGCCGGGCTGATGGAAATCGGCGACCTGTTTGTGGTTAACAAAGCGGATCGTCAGGGGGCGGATGAACTGCATGCCCAATTGATGAGCGTGCTGAAACTGGGCATGATCGATCAGCAGCATGATTGCGGGCCGCACCATGGCATCGGGTTGCCCAAGGAACGGATCGAAGACGAACCGGGAAAGACGGCGGAAATCGGCTTGATGCGCAGCGGAGCGCGGGGTATGCCGGAGGTGCATTTGGTCAGTGCTGCGGAACGGCGGGGCATCCCGGAACTGGTGACCGCCCTGGAAAAGTTGTGCGATAAGCACGGGGTACACTGGCAGGCTCGACGACGAAGTCGGATTGCAGATGAAATTCGGGACTCGATTTTGGAAGAAGCACGACGAAGGGTGGATGAAGCCCTGGGCAGCAATGGCGCGATGGGGTCGCAGGTGCAGCGAGTTTTGGCGGGACAGGTGACCATCGAGCAACTGGCAGGGGAATTGCTGCAAAAAGCGGGAAGTGCAGAGCGGGGTTGATGAAAAGCGTTTGAACCACAGAGGCACAGAGGCACAGAGTAATGCCGGGAAAAAATGATTTTGGATCGGGTTTTTGTGGTTAATCTCTGTGACTCTGTGGTGAAATAAAGTTTCGAGCGTCAAGAGCGTTTTGAGAAAGAGAGAAGGTTCATGAGCGATAACTATGAGAGTATTGAACAGGGATTGAAGAAGTGGAACGATGGGCCGGTGGGCAAGACCCTGGCCAAGTTCCCGGAACAGAAAAAGCAATTTGAAACGGTGTCGGGGCGACCGGTGGAACGGTTGTATGTGCCCGAAGCCGGGGCGGTGGAAAATTACAGCCAAAAGCTGGGTTACCCGGGGCAGTATCCGTTCACCCGCGGGGTTCAGCCGACGATGTACCGGGGTCGATTTTGGACGATGCGGCAGTACGCCGGGTTTGCCACGGCGGAGGAATCGAACCAGCGTTACAAGTACCTGTTGGCCCAGGGCACGACCGGGTTGTCGGTGGCGTTCGATTTGCCGACGCAGATCGGCTACGACAGTGACGACACGATGAGTGCTGGCGAGGTTGGCAAGGTCGGCGTGGCGATCGACAGTCTGGCGGACATGGAAACGTTGTTCGACGGCATCCCGCTGGATAAGGTTTCCACGAGTATGACCATTAACGCCAGTGCTGCGGTGCTGCTGGCGATGTACATTGCGGTGGCGGAAAAGCAGGGGGTGTCGGCGGACAAGCTTGATGGCACGATTCAGAACGATATTTTGAAGGAATACATCGCCCGCGGGACGTACATTTTTCCGCCCAAGCCCAGCCTGCGGATCATCAGTGATATTTTTGCCTATTGCACCAAGAGCGTGCCCAAGTGGAACACCATTTCCATCAGCGGGTACCACATTCGTGAAGCGGGATCGACGGCGGGACAGGAAATCGGCTTCACGCTGGCGGATGCCATTTGCTATGTGGAGACGGCTCAGGCGGCGGGGTTGAAGGTCGATGACTTTGCCGGCCGATTGGCGTTCTTTTTCGCGGCCCATACGGATGTGTTGGAAGAGGTCGCCAAGTTCCGCGCGGCACGTCGGCTGTACGCCAAGATCATGAAGGAGCGTTTCAAGGCCAGTGATCGCAGTGGGATGCTTCGGTTCCATACGCAGACCGGCGGGGTGACGCTCACGGCTCAGCAGCCTGATAATAATATTGTGCGCGTGACGTTGCAGGCGTTGTCAGCGGTGTTGGGTGGAACGCAGTCGCTGCACACCAATTCGAAGGATGAAGCGCTGGCTCTGCCGACCGAAGAGAGCGTGACGGTCGCGCTGCGGACGCAGCAGATCATCGCCCATGAGTCGGGGGTGACCAGCACGATCGACCCCTTGGCGGGCAGCTACTACGTGGAGAAGTTGACCGATCAGTTGGAGGCGGAGGCTGCGGATTACATCAAAAAGATTGATGAAATGGGCGGCATGGTCAGTGCCATCGAACGCGGCTGGGTGCAGAAACAGATCGAAGAATCGGCGTACAAATTCGGCCAAACGGTGGAAACCGGCGACCGGGTGATTGTGGGTGTGAACAAGTTCCAGAGCAAGAACGAAAACCTTGGCAACCTCAAGCTATTGAAGATTGATGAATCGATCGGCAACAAACAGGTGGACAAGCTCAAGGCGATGAAGGCCGGGCGCGATCAGGCGAAGGTGAAGGCGACGCTGGAGGCGGTGGCGCAGGCGGCGCGCGGAAGTGATAACCTGATGCCGCCGATTTTGGAAGCGGTCAAGGCGTATGCGACGATCGGGGAAATTTGCAACACGCTGCGGGGCGTGTTCGGCGAGTACACCGAGTCGTTTAATTGAGTGACGTTGTCTATGTTTAACGCGGACGCTTTGCGTCGGCGCTGATAAGGTTGGTGGATGAATCCTGATTTTCGTCGTCCACGACGAAAATCAGGCGTGGGGGATGTTGGAAAAACCAAAAACGTGGATGGAGTCAATTTCATGATAGAAGCCAAGGCGATCAATCACGTGGGCATTGCGGTCAAGAGCATTGCTGAGCAGCGTGCCTTTTACGAAAAAACACTGGGCGCGACGTTCGAGGGCATCGAGGACGTGCCGACGCAGAAGGTGAAAGTCGGGTTCTTTTCACTGGCGGGGGTGCGGTTGGAGTTACTCGAACCCACGGCCCCGGATTCGCCGATCGCGCAGTTCATGGAAAAGAACGGCGGACGCGGCGGACTGCACCACGTGGCCTACACCGTGGACAATATTCAAAAACGACTGGACGACCTCAAGGCTGCGGGCGTGGCACTGATTCATGAAAAGCCCCAACCCGGCGCGCATCATACGCAGATCGCGTTTTTACACCCCAAAGCTTCGCAGGGCGTACTGACGGAACTTTGTGAACCCAGTCATTAAGAACCAAACCGGTTACGCCAAGACGCCAAGAAAGATGAGACGCCAAGAAAGCCAAAAGCAATAGAGTGTTTCATCGCGTCGGACGGTACAAGACTCGTTGTGTTACAAAGATCGATTTTGAACTGGATTGACTTGGCGCCTTGGCAACTTGGCGCCTTGGCGTCAAAAAATAGACACGGAGAAACCCATGGCTGAATCACCCACTCCCGCAGGTCCGCGCACGATGGCGCAGCGCGTCGAAGAATTGCGCAGCAAACGCGCCAAAGTCGAGCAAGGCGGCGGCAAGGACCGACTGGACAAACAACGCAAAGGCGGCAAACTCACCGCCCGCGATCGCATCGGCCTGTTGTTGGACCAAGGCTCGTTTCAGGAAATGTACGCCTTTGCCCAGCATCATTGCACCAACTTCGACATGGCTGGCAAGGACCTGCCTGCCGACGGGGTGGTGACGGGGCTGGGGCATGTCGATGGCCGACTGCTGCATGTCGCAGCGCAGGACTTCACGGTGTCGGGCGGCGCGGTGGGGGAAGTGCATGCTGACAAGATTGTGGAGATGGCCAAGTGGTCGCTCAAAACCGGCACGCCGTTGGTGATCATCAATGACTCGGGCGGGGCACGCATTCAGGAAGGCATTGATGCCCTGGGCGGTTATGGGCGGATTTTTTATCACAACACGCTGCTGTCGGGCGCTGTGCCGCAGATATCGCTGATTTGCGGGCCTTGCGCGGGCGGGGCGGCTTATTCGCCGGCCTTGATGGACTTCATCATTCAGACGCGCCAGGCACAGATGTTCATCACCGGGCCTTCGGTGATCAAACAGGTAACGGGGGAAGATGTCACCGCTGAGCAGCTGGGCGGCCCGGATGCACAGATGGGTTACTCGGGCGTGGTGCACTTCATCGCGCAGGATGACAAGGACGCTGTGCGAATTTGTCAGAAGCTTTTGTCTTTCATTCCGTCGAATAATATGGAGGATCCGCCGAGGGTCGATTTTGATGAGCCTGTGGTGGCTGACCCTGGGTTTAACGACATTCTGCCGGAGAATCCAAGAGCCGGTTACAGCATGCATGATGTGATTCATCGGTTGGTGGACAATCGTGATTTTCTGGAAGTGCAGGGTACTTTTGCTCAGAACATCATTGTGGGCTTTGGGCGGTTGCGCGGGCGGTCGGTGGGCATCATCGCCAACAACCCGGCGCACAAGGCGGGCGTGCTGGACATCGATTCGTCGGACAAGGCGGCCCGGTTCATCCGCTTCTGCAATGCGTTCAACATTCCGCTGGTGAATTTGGTGGATGTGCCCGGTTTCATGCCCGGCGTGGAACAGGAATACGGCGGGATCATTCGTCATGGCGCGAAACTGCTGTTTGTGTACTCGGCGGCGACGGTGCCCAAAATCACGGTGATTTTGCGCAAGGCCTACGGCGGGGCGTACCTGGCGATGTGCTGCAAGGATTTGGGCGCGGACCGGACCTGCTGCTGGCCCACGGCTGAAATTGCCGTGATGGGGCCTGAGGGTGCGGCGGAAATTATTTTCAGGAAAGACATCGACGGCGCCACGGACAAAAAAGCCAAGCGCGAAGAGATGATTCAGAAGTACCGGGATGCGTTCATGAACCCTTATGTGGCAGGGTCACGGCGATTCGTGGATGATGTGATCGAACCGGCGGACACGCGGTTGTATTGCATCAACGCTTTGGAGGCACTGGTCACCAAACGAGAATTGCGTCCGAGCAAAAAGCATGGGTTGATTCCGCTGTAAAGAAGTGGTCGAGTGCGAAGAAAATTTCGAATTTCGAATTTCGGATTTCGAATTTATCAAGCCGAGGACGAAACCGACAGGTTGAGGACCCGGGTATTCTGAGTGGTGAGTCGATTGAAAAGTGAACGAGTGTTCGAGTGAAAGACACGCCCTCACCCGAATGTGAGCGAAGCGAGCACTTCAACTCTCCCGGGGGGAGAGGGGACCCAGAAGTGGCCAAGTGGTGAAGTGGCCAAGTAGCCAAGTGATCGAGTGACGTAAACAAGCCGGGGACGAGTCTGCGAGGACCCGGGTATGTTTGAGGAATAAGCATGATGACATGGATACTCGCACAAGCGGCTAACACGCCTGCGTCCCGGTTGATCGAGCTGCTGCTGATCGCGGCACTGGGGGCGGTGGTGGTGCTGCTGGTGCTGGCGTTCCGGGATGTGCTCAAGTTGCTGGCACAACTCACCCGGCAGGTACAGAACCTGGCTGAGCAGGTGGCAGCGCTGGAGTCAAGCGAAGCGACCACGCCCAGCACGACGACAATGCAAGTACCTGCCCCGTCACCAACGACGATACCGGTGTCGGTGGTAATGCCGCAGCCGGTGCCGCAGGTGGTGGTGACGCCTGTGCCGGGGGTGGCGCAACGACCGGTGATGAGTCCGGGCTTGTCGCCGCAATTGATGGCGGTGATCGCGGCGGCGGCCACGGCTGCCATGGGTGGGCCTGGCAAGCAGGTGGTGGTCAAACGCATCACCCGCAAGGCGGTGACCGCACCGTCGGCATGGGCGGAAATGGGCCGGGTGCTGGTGCATGCCGGTCGCAATGTGCCAAGGGGATGAAGTGGTCAAGTGGCCAAGTGGCCAAGTGCAAAAAAATTTTGGATTTCGAATTTCGAAATTACCAAGCCGAGGACGAAACCGATAGGTTGAGGACTCGGGTAATCTGAGTGGTGAATCGGTTGGAAAAGTGGTCGAGTGGCGGGGAAATTTCGAATTTCGGATTGCGAATTTCGAATTGACTTTAACGAATGGAAAATGACGATCACCGGGGATTAGTGAATCGCCAAGCATCACCAAGGTAGTCATAAGGAACCCTCACGATGAAACTTCGGATCACAGTGCAAGGCCTGGTTTACGATGTGGATGTGGAAGTGCTCGACGCCAGCGGCGCAGCGACGGCCCCGGCCCCGATGATGGCGGCCCCCGCGCCGGTTGCCGCCGCCCCCGTGGCAGCCTCGACTCAGGCGGCCCCTCCGCCCCGACCGGTTGCCAAGCCTGCCCCTGCGGCAGCCCCGACTGCGGGCACGGGTGAAAAGTCGGTCAAGGCCCCGATCGCCGGCACGGTGGTGCAGATCAAGGTCAAACCCGGTGATGCGGTGAGCGTAAACCAGGTGTTGATCGTGATGGAAGCCATGAAGATGGAGACCAACATTGCTTCGCCCACTGCGGGTACGGTCAAGGCGGTCAAGGCCAGCGTCGGCCAGGCCGTCAAGGCCGGCGAAGTGTTGGTTGAGTTTGAATGAAGAGGAATTTCGAATTTCGGATTTCGAATTTCGAATTTGTTTAGCGCGGACGCTTTGCGTCGGCGCTTTGTTGGTAAATCGGTAAAAGAAGCGGCCCAGTGATGATTCAGAATACCCGGGCCCTCGGCTTGTCAGCCTCGTTCCCGGCTTGGTTCTGCAAATTCGAGTTTCGAAGTTCGTTTGGCTCCCGGCTTGGTTCTGCGAGTTCGAAATTTGAAATTCGACATCCGAAATTCGCACGTGTTGGTGGACGGATTCACCTTGTGGAGGCAGCCGATGCGCACATTTTTTTTTGACAAGGTGGACTCGACCAGTTCACAGGCGCGCACCTTGGCAGCCGAGTACCCGGGGCAGGTGATGCTGGTGGCAGCGCGATCGCAGACGCAGGGTCGAGGGCGTGAGGGGCGGGCGTGGG
Organism: uncultured Phycisphaeraceae bacterium; assembly: GCA_964427135.1. Lineage (GTDB taxonomy): Bacteria > Planctomycetota > Phycisphaerae > Phycisphaerales > Phycisphaeraceae > JAJXSS01. The sequence continues at coordinate 7,287 of CAYRTH010000078.1, read as the reverse complement.
TTTCGCCGGCGGGGGGTGCGTGGTTTACCATCGTCTGGCCTTGCAAGAATGAAGCTGCGGCGTACGAGCCGACGCCCCTTTTGGTGGGTCTGGCGGTGTTGCAGGTGGTGCGCAACAGCATTTTGGATGCGTATTTGCAGAAGGACATGGTGCCCAGTCAGCCGGAGCTGCGCATCAAGTGGCCCAATGATGTGCTTTTGAACGGGGCGAAATTGGCGGGGGTTTTGTGTGAGCGTGAGCTGGCTGGTTCGGAAGCGGGGGCTTTACCCGGTGGCACGCTGTTCATCGGGGTGGGCATCAACGCGGACCTGGACCCTGCTGCGCTTGGCGATGATTTGCGATATCCGGTGACGAGCATGAAGGCGGCGACGGGCTTGTCGTTCGACCTGGCGATATTGATTCGCTATGTGACGCAATGCATCACCGAGTTCATGACCGAGTTGGAACAACACGGACTGACCGAGGCTCGTCGCAAGGAAATCGAAAGCAACCTGGCCTGGCTGGGCAAGACGGTGGCCTTGCAGGTGGAGCATCGCCGGGTGGAGGCGAAGCTGGCCGGGCTGCACAGTGACGGGTCACTGATTTTGGAACGCGACGGTGAAAAGCGGACATTTCAGATGGGTGAAATCGAACACCTTTCCCTGCTGCGATGATGGGGTGATTTTGAGGTTTTCACGCTTGGATTGAAGAACAACAAACTGACGCCCAGGGCTTCAGCCCCGGATTGATTCGTATGTATCGTGCAAACGATCCGGCCCTGAAGGGCACGGCGTCAACAACATCAATATCACGGGCACCCTTTGCACGGCTCCAGCTCCCGACGTATCAAGTCACCTGACCCATTTTGCTCATCACAATCTTTGTTACCGGAACCGGGATTGTGTCGATACTCTGGGAGTCAGCGGCGCCAATTCCGCGTCGAGTCATCGCACCATCCCCCCACAAGCGTGTCGTGTGCACCTCCGCTTTGGGTGTGGGAGTCGTACACATGCAATCCGGCAACAACCCCACTCCGATCCAATCGTCGTCCAACACCGGTTCGGCCACGGCTGTCACGATTCCGCCGATGCAGGCCGCCTCGACTCGCAACCCCAAGGTGATCCTTGTCGCAGGGTTGGGCATTCTCGCGCTGATCATGGTTGCAGTCTTCGGCATCATCGCCGGTATCAAAAAAGGACCTGCCGAAGGCGACTTGGCCACGGGGGATGATTATCAGCGCGATCCGTTGGCCGGCGGTTCGGCTGGCAGCGGCATGGGGCCTTCTTCCACCGGTGGTCTGACCAGCACCCTGCCCGGCTCCGGTCTGATCCATGAACAACCTCAAACCATCACCGCCAACCCCTGGCCCAATACCACGGGCACCCCTGCCCCCGGTTCCCCTGCAACTTCCGGGAGTTTTGCCACCGGTGGTTCAACCTTGGGCACTGCCGGTTCGACCGTGAATCCCGGCACTTTGCCCGGCGCCACGACCAGCCTGACCAACCCGTGGGACAACCCGCAGCGCACTTTGATGGACCCGCCTGCCCCGACCACGACCAGTTCAGTCACCAGCACATCCAACAACCCCGCCCGCACCGGTGCCGTCGGCTCCAAACGCTACACCGTCAGGGAAAGCGATACCCTTTGGAAAATCGCACAGGCTCACCTGGGCAATGGTGCCAATTGGAAACGCATCGTCGCGGCCAACCCCGGCCTGACGCCCCAGCGCCTGCGCACCGGCATGACCATCAACCTGCCCGATGGTTCAACCACCCCCGGCACCCCCGGTAACACCGGCACCACCGCTGCGGGTAACAACCATCGTTCAGCCAGCACCGGCACTTCTTCCGTCAGCACCAGTGCATCAGCAGGGACACGTAAAACCGTCACGGTGAAATCAGGGGACACCTTGTACGCCATCGCTCGGCGAGAATACGGCAACGGTGAATTGTGGGGCCTCATCTACCGCGCCAACCAAAGCAAAATCCCCAATCCGCACAACCTGCCCACCGGCCTGACCATCACCCTGCCCGCCAAACCCAGCCGGTGAATCGGAAGTGGCCCCGTGGTCAAGTGCGAAGAAATTTCGAATTTCGGATTGCGAATTTCGAATTTTAGAACCAAGCCGGGAACGAATCGCCGAAGGCGATGAGGGCCCGGGTATTTTACGGAAGTGGTCAAGTGGCCAAGTGGTCAGGTGCGCAAACCATCAGAGCCGCGAGTGGCAACGAGCGGTTTGGTGTTGAGTGATTGGGCGATCCTGAAATAACAACTGACGCCCACGGCTTTAGCCCCGGATTTCATTCTCAAAGATCCGGCCCTCAAGGGCACGGCGTCAGATACGCAGGTGTGCCACTGGCAGCTTGTCTGCCAGTGCGGTCACCCAGCCGGGGGCGGCTGGGCTACATTGAAAACCAGCGCCGACGCCAAGCGCCGGGGCCGCGCTCAACAAATACAATCACTTGGCCACTTGGCCACTTGGCCACTTGGCCACTTGGCCACTTGGCCACTTGGCCACTTCTTCAATCGACGGTTTGAACATTTGCGACGATGCATTATCCTTACGGGACATACTGTTTGGTTGAAAGCAGATATTTTCACCCGCGCAGATCGATCGCGGTGTGAATCGATCAGTTGTATGGGGTTGGTTGTAGCAGTGAGGTGTGTAATGCGCGTGCTTATGCTGGGCTGGGAATTCCCACCCTATATCACCGGCGGGCTGGGTACCGCCTGTTACGGGCTGACCAAAGCCTTGTCGCGCTATGGCACACAGGTCGCCTTTGTGCTGCCACGTCAAATCACAGGCTCACAAGTCTCGCATGTCCGCCTGCTGCACCCCGGTTCGCTGTTGCCCCAGTCCCTGATCGCTGCACCAGCCATGGTCACCACCACGCCCGCTTCTGATTCGACGTTGCATGGTGATGACGAATCATTGGGTGACGCATCGACCAGGGCGGTGGAACCATCCCCCATTGCCTGGCGTCAACCAGCCCACACACCGCAATCCGCCAGCAGCACCATCGCCAAGCAAACCCCCGGCTGGCTCGCATCACCTTATCAGTCGGCTGGGGGCCAATTGCATGAACCACAGGTCATCACCGGAAAGCCTGCCACGCTGGATGCCACTGGTCAGCCGCGCGTCGGCTTTTTCACCGCGCCCTCGTTTTACCAAGAACAGGCGGCCAGCCCCTGGGTCAACCCCTACGCCGGCGACCTCATGTCCGACACCCAGCGTTACGGCGAATTTTGTGTGGCGCTGGCCAGGCAGGAACATTTCGATTTGGTGCATGCCCACGATTGGATGACCTTTCCCGCAGGGCTGGCGGTGGCTGCGGCCACGGGCAAGCCGCTCTTGGTGCACGTGCATTCGACCGAGTTTGATCGCAGTGGGCAGAACGTGAATCAGGGGGTGTACGACCTGGAGCGCCGCGGCGTACATGGGGCGATTCGTGTCATCGCCGTCAGCCACCTGACTAGGTCGATTCTGATTCATCGTTACGGTTTGGACCCGGCCAAGGTGGACGTTGTTTACAACGGCATCGAGAGCGACCAGACGCACGCGCACGTCAGCAAAGCTTCGATCCGTCGCGGCGACAAAATCGTGCTGTTTTTAGGTCGCATCACCTGGCAGAAAGGGCCTGAGTTTTTCATTCGTGCGGCCCGCAAGGTGTTGGAAAAGTACGAGCGTGTGAAGTTTGTCATGGCCGGTTCGGGCGACCGCATCACCCAGGTCATCGAACTTGCCGCCGCCTACGGCATAGGCCACAAGGTCGTGTTCACCGGCTTTCTGCATGGGGCCGATGTCGAACGTCTTTTCAAAATGGCGGATGTCTATGTGATGCCTTCGATCAGTGAACCGTTTGGTATCGCGCCGCTGGAGGCGATCCGTCACGATGTGCCGGTGATCATTTCCAAAAGCTCGGGCGTGGCGGAAGTGCTGACGCATGCCCTGAAGGTTGATTTCTGGGACATCGAGGAAATGGCCAACAAAATCATCGCGGTGCTCAAACATCCGCCGTTGTCCAGTACGCTGCGTGAACAGGCGGACATGGAAGTTCGCCGTCTGTCGTGGGACGATGCGGCTGCCAAGTGCGTGCATACCTATCAGACCACCCTGCGGACCATGGGTTTGAATCCGCGGTGAGTTGGGCGGTAGGGCGGTAGGGCAGGCGTCCCGCCTGTCGAATGAACGACAGCCCCTTAAAAGGAAGAGTACCTCAAAGAACCGATTTCCAACATAGAGGGCACGTAGGGCACAAAGCAGGATTGGGAACTGGGTGCTGGGAAGAGCAAACAATAACAAATGCATTACCCAGCCCCCAGCCACTAGCCCCCAGCTACTTTGTCACTCTGTGTTGAGTTCTTTGGGTTGCTATGAACAGACAACTTGAACCTTGGGCTCATGGACAGGCTCGACGCCTACCCTACCATCCGGGTGAAAACCCTATTTTGCACTTTAACCCCGAGTCGATCGGTTTTTCTTTCATTTCTGCGAATCAAGAGATACGATGGTATGAATAAGTTGTTGGGTGAGATTCTGATTCACATACATCGATCGTTCTGGGTTCCCGTCTTTGGTCGATCAACATCTTCTTGGGGAGGCCTGTCATGTTTGAGGCCCTTTCGTCGGATATTTCGAAGTCACAAACCACACGAAAATTGCGGGTGCTCTTGGTCGAAGACCATTTTCTCACCGCGTATCAGATGACTGTCGCCCTTCGGCGGATCGGCTGCGAAGTCGTCGGCCCGGTTTCCACCTTCACCCATGCTCGTGAACTGGTGGAACGTGATGACTTTGACGCAGCGGTTCTGGACATCGATATCATCGGTGGCAGCGGTTTTGACCTGGCGCCGATACTGATCGAAAAAGGCCTACCATTCGCCTTCGTCTCCGGGCATTGCTGCCAAAAACCCTGGCCCAAAGATTTCGAGCATGTGCCTTGTTTAACCAAGCCGGTCAACTTGGTGCATTTGCGGCGCGTGATTGGCACCCAATTTCATCGGCCACCCTCGGCGGGGGAATCGAACCTGTAAGCAATGCGATGGGGTGACCGCGGATTGCCACCCGCGGTCGGTTGTCGCATCATTGCTGGATGTCAAGGCCATCCTGATCTTTGTCAGACGACAAAGATCAGGCGTGGAAAATACTCGACCACTCGACCACTTCTTTAACCCATATACCCCACATGCGGGGCGGCGGCGGCGTCGGCGATGAGCACCTCCAGCGGCGCACCACTGACATCCAGCAGTACCTCCGCCACCTTATGCCGACGCACTTTGCGAATGATCATGCTCACGTTGTCGGTGCGCAGAGTATCACCCCCCTTGGGCCGACGACCCAACGCCTTGATCACCCAATCATTCACCGTGGTTTCGGGGGCTAGCTCACGTGCCAACTCAGGCTGATTCACCAACTCACGCAATCGACTCAGCGTCGCTCCGCCACCGACCACCCATTGCCTGCCCGACGGAATGATCTGTCGGGGCAAGCGATCGAACTCGTCCTGTATGTCGCCGACGAGTTCTTCGAATATATCTTCCTGCGTGATCAAGCCGACAATGAGTCCGCCGGTTTCGGTGACCAGCGCCAGGTGGACATGTTCGCCGACCATTTGCCGAAGGGCCTCGGACACGGGCATGTCGGCACTGAGTCGGATCAGTGGCCGGGTGATTTCACGCAGGTGCGGGTGTTGCGGGTGGGTTTTGGCTAAAAAAATCATTTCCTTGAAGTTGACGTAGCCGATGATCGCCTGCGGATCACCCTTGCGTTCGGTGACGGGAAAGCGGGTGTGCAAATCCAAGTGTGCTGCGATCAAACTTTCCGTGAGTGGGGCATCGACATGCATGGTCACGATGTCCGTCCCCGGCAGCATGATGTCGCGCACCTTCATGGTGGACAAGCGCGAGGCTTGCAAAATGATGTGTTCCTGCTGCATGCCGATGATTTTGCCCGCCCGCATCATGTTCACCTGGGCGCGCAGTTCGTTGATGTGCATTTGTGCATCGGGCATGGCCGGGGGCATGAACTTTTCCGTCCAACCCACCGCCAGTTTGGTGACAAATTCAAAAAACCAGACCACCGGGTAGGCCATGACTCCGAAAACACGCATCAGCGGCGACAGCGACAGACACACCCGCTCCGCGTTTTTGATCGCAAACGATTTGGGGATCAGTTCGCCGACGATGATCGACACCGCTGCCAGGGGAATGACAAACATGGCCAGGGCGATGAAATCCGCCAGGCCCTGGTTGATGCCCAACCAGCGAGCGACCGCAGGGGCCAGTTTTTCATCGACACTGGCGCCGCCCACCGCAGCCGCGATGGCGCCAAACAGGGTGATGCCCAGTTGCACCACCGCCAGGCTCGCCTCCATGTGTTCCTTCATGAAAACCGCTGACCGCGCCCCTGGTCGCTTGCTTTGTTCCAGGGAGCGTAACCGTTCGGGACGGGCGGAGGCCAGGGCAAGTTCATAGGCTGCGAATACGGCGTTGAGCAGCACCATCGCAAGGATGATCACTATTTCATAGAGGTCCATGACCGATTCATTTGTAGCAGAAAAATAGTGCTACGTCAGCCGGAGTAAGAAAAAAACAGGGTAATCGCATTTTCGATGGATTTAACGAGCTGCGACCCCCGGGGGCGTAAGGGAGCGGTTTTGACCTGCATCGACGTTAAGCGAAGACCGCTCCCTCACGGTCGCGGCTCGTTCATACGTTTGCCCCCCTGTGGAAAAATGAACCATTCGCCGTCACAATACCCTTATGCAACCGCCTGAATCAACCACCTGTCTGCAGGTCGCCCCGGGTAAATCGCTGCCCTTGTCGGCCCTGCAATTCACCTTCGCTCGCTCCGGCGGCCCGGGGGGGCAGAACGTCAACAAACTCAACACCCGTGCCACGCTGACCGTCGGCTTCGATCAGCTTGCCACCGTGCTACCCGATTGGGCCTTGCAGCGTTTACAGGCCGTGGCTGGGCTTTACATGATCACAGCCGGGCTGCAAATCACCTGTGACGAGTCGCGCAGCCAACACGCCAACAAACAAGCCTGCCTCGACAAACTGCGTCAGGTGCTTTTGCAGGCCCTGCATCGCCCCAAGGTTCGCCGAAAGACCAAACCCAGCTTCGGCTCCGTGCAACGACGCTTGCAATCCAAAAAAATGCAGAGTCAACGCAAAGCCGACCGAAGGGGTGATGGGTTGTCGTGAATGAAGTGGTGACTTGGTGAAATGGTGAAATGGTGAAATGGTGATGTGTGATGTGGTGATGTGGTGATGTGGTGATGTGGTGATGTGGTGATGTGGTGATGT
>CAYRTH010000077.1:0-14485 GCA_964427135.1 uncultured Phycisphaeraceae bacterium | reverse complement strand
CCAACCCGGACTTTCAACCATCAACGAGCTACCCAAGGGCGCGATCGTCACCAGTTTGGCGCAGGCGACCGAACGTCACGCGGAGTTGGTGGAAGCCAACCTGGGCAAACTGGCCACGGGACAGGACGATGCCCTGGCCGCCCTCAACACGGCCATGGTCGAGGATGGGGCCTTTGTTTATATACCAAAGCAGACGAGCTTGGCGCAGCCGGTGTTGCTGCTTTTCATCGCTGGCGAATCGGTGGAAGGGCTGACGGCCACGCATCCGCGCAATCTGATCGTGGTGGAGGAAGAAGGTCGCGCAGCGGTGGTGGAACAGTATATTTCGCTTTCGTCGCAACGTTCGTTTTCCAACGCGCTGACCGAAGCGATCGTGGCCGACCGGGCGGACCTCTCACATTATGTGATCGAGGAAGACAATACCAATACGTTCAGTATTTGTGCCTTGTATAGCAAACAGGGGGTGGATAGTAAGTTTGCCTCGCATACAGCCTTGCTGGGAGGGAAGCTGGTGCGTAATGATGTGCATGTGGAATTGGCCGGGGACCGGGCCTGGTCACTGCTCAACGGATTGTTTATACCCACCGGAGGGCAGCACATGGACAATCACATGCGCGTGGTGCATGACTGCCTGCATGGGGACAGTCGGCAGTTTTACAAGGGGATTTTGAACGACCAGGCCACGGGCGTGTTCACCGGGCGGATCGTCGTGAAGGAAGGGGCGCAAAAAACCGACGCCAAGCAGACCAATCGTAATTTGCTGCTTTCGGACAAGGCCCGCATCACCACCCGGCCGCAGTTGGAAATTTATGCCGACGATGTGAAATGCACCCATGGCGCGACCACCGGGCAGTTGGATGAACAGGCTTTGTTCTACCTACAGGCCCGCGGCATACCGACCGATCAGGCCCGGGCGATGCTGATTCACGCCTTTGCGCAGGAAAGCCTGGAACGGATGGAATTGTCGAATGTACGCGAGTATCTGACGGGTCGGCTTTTGCAGAAATTGGAACGACAAAAGTAGATTTCGAATTTCGAATTTCGGATTTCGGATTTAGCGGGAGAACCCGCTGTGGAAGCCGTCGGATTTCGAATCAGATAGGGCATACGATGCGATAACTAAATTCGAAATTCGAAATTCCATATTCGAAATCGAATAACCTTGGCTGATCATGAACAGGAGTGATGATATGAGTACGACCAACTACGCCCGCCCGGATGTGCTGGTGAGCACGCAATGGGTGGATGAAAATCGCAAATACACCGACCGCATCCGCATCGTCGAAAGTAACGAAGACCTGCTTGTTTACGGCACGGGGCACATTCCCGAAGCGGTGCATATCGACTGGGCCAACGACCTCAATGATTCAACGGTGCGCGATTACATTGATGCTGAGCGATTTGCGGAGATTTGCAGCAAACACGGGATACGGCCGGATACGACCGTCGTGTTTTATGGCGACAAAAGCAACTGGTGGGCGTGCTATGCGTTCTGGGTGTTCAAGCTGTTTGGACATCAGGATTGTCGGATCATGGACGGGGGACGCAAAAAGTGGGTGACGGAAAATCGTGAACTGAGCAAGGAAAAGCCCGCATACCCGCAGGCGATTTACCCGACACCGATGCGCGACGATACACAGATTCGAGCGTTCAGAGAGCAGGTGCTTGCGCATTGCAAAGCTGGGCTGCCGCTGGTGGATGTGCGGTCCCCCAAGGAGTACTCGGGTGAAACGACGCACATGCCTGAGTACCCGCAGGAAGGCGTATTGCGTGGCGGGCACATTCCCGGAGCAGTCAGCGTGCCTTGGGCGAAGGCGACCAACGAGGATGGCTCTTTCAAATCGCGTGCGGAATTGGAAAAGTTGTATCAACAGGATCAGGGATTGAAACCCAATGACAATGTGGTGGTGTACTGCCGAATTGGAGAGCGGTCGAGTCACACGTGGTTTGTGCTGACGTATTTGCTGGGCTTTGGCAACGTGCGCAATTACGATGGTTCATGGACGGAATGGGGCAATGCGGTGGGCCTGCCGATTGAAAAACCGAAGGGCAGCAAAGTCACTGCGGTGTGAATCACGATGCAATGATGACAAGCACACTCGACGACATCACGGAGACGTTTCAATCGGTGGATCAGGACACACGGTTGGAGTTGCTGCTGGATTACGCACAGCGATTACCGGCTTTGCCGGCACGGTTTCAGGCTCAGCGGGATCAGGGCATGAACCGGGTGGAGGAGTGTCAGACCCCGGTGTTTTTGTGGATCGAGCATGAAGGGGGCAAAGTACGTTTGTATGCGGATGTGGCAGAGGAAGCGCCGACGATCCGCGGGTTGGTATCGATTATGGTTCACGCGCTCGACGGAACAACGCCGCAAGAGGTGCAGGCTTTGCCGGGGGACTTGTTGGAACGACTGGGTCTGAGCGGGGCGATACGGATGAACCGCGCGGTGGGTCTGGCGGCAATGATTGCACGCATTCGGCGGGGGGCGGTGAAGCAGTGAAGTGGTCAAGTGGCTATTGATTTCGAATTTCGGATTTCGGAATTCAGATTTATCAAGCCAAGGACGAGGAACGCAGTGACGAGGACTTGGGTATCAAAGAGAAGTGGTCAGGTGGCACAGTTACCAAGTCAAAGACAAAAAACAGTTTTTCACGCCTGATCTTTGTGGCTGGGCACAAAGATCAGGATCAAGCGATTGCCAGGTGAATCATTCAACACACCACCACGGCGGCTGCTGAACAGGCCGGGTTGAAACAGTCAACAACATTCAAGCGTAGCGAGAGACCCATGGAAAGACGCATTTGGCCCAATGATCAGCCACCGGTACCGCCACAGGAGCCGTTGCCGGCCGATGCGCCGCTGCATGACAAAGTGGTGGCTGCGGTGAAGCGCGTGTATGACCCGGAGATCCCGGTGAACATTTACGACCTGGGGTTGATTTACAAGATCGACGCCAATCCAGAAACAGGGCGCGTGTATGTGCAGATGACGCTGACCTCGCCGCACTGCCCGGAAGCTGAATCAATACCAGGCAAAGTCCGCTCGGAGATTGAACGGGTTGCGGAAGTGAAGGAAGCGGAGATTGATTTGGTCTGGTCGCCGCCGTGGGACAAGCACAAGATGAGCGAGGATGCGAAACTGATTTTGGGGATGGTGTGAAGGTCGCAGTGAGTGTAATTGTGCAGCAGACCGAGGGAACGATGCATCGGGTGGTATGGGTTGATGACTTAAGTCTGTCGCACCAAGACACGCTACAGAACCATGCTACGGGGGGCAGTTAAAATTGCCTGTGCACAGCCACGCGATGATACAAAATAACGGGCAGGCGCTTGCCAATGCTCGGCATATAGTTAGCATCATGTCTCGATTCACGTGTCCACGGGGATGATTCGATTAACCGGGCCAAGGCCCACCTTCAAGGAGTTCCGATTCATGGCTGAAAACACCACGACGACCCCCAACCTCGCGCCCGGTCAGCAACAGATTCGTCTGCACATCGATGAGCGCGAACTCAAAACCACCTACGCCAATGCATTTCGCACGCATGTGACGCCCGATGAAGTGTTTCTGGATTTGGGCTTGAACATTCTGACCAAGCCGCCGACGCAGGAAAATGAAAAAGCCAACCCGGGCGAAATGGTGCTGCAACTGCAAAACCGCACCATCATGAACTACCCCACCGCCAAGCGATTGGCGATGACGCTGGGCCAGGTGATTCGCGCCCACGAAGAACGCTTTGGCGAAATCAAACTCGACGCCAACCAGCGCAGCAAGTGATGGATAGGGTGGTTCAAGTGAGTCCTCAAACGGCCCCACCAACCAAGTCGGGGACGGTGGGTCAAGCGCGTCCATAAGCGGACCCACCCCCCCCGTCATGTGCGGGTTCACCCTGCATCATGAGATCGTGTATAATTGCTTGGTTCCCCGGCCCTCGATGGCGTGGCCATGGGCTGATACTCAAGCAAAGGATTTTCCATGGCGACCAGTTACGGTGCCTTGTGTTCGGATTTTTACGTCAACAGCAAACTTGCGCTGAAAATGGACCTGCCCGGCGAGCGCGAAACCATTTTGCATTTGTTTGACCGTATCACCCGCACTATTCCGAGCATGGACCACTTTCATCGTTATGAACAGGAACTGGTGCTCGAATCAAGTCGGCGGGAATCCGAGTATCGCTGGTGTTCGCTGCGACGCACCAGTGTGCGCTGCGGGCATGTCAATCCGCAGAGCATGGACGAAGCCTTCAAGTACCACAAATTTGTGATGGAGCTTTCGCCCAGTTATTTGTCGATCAGCCCGCTGGACATCGACTATATCGAATTGCTTTTGGGCTTCGACCTCGAATGCAAGGGCAACCATGATGATGTGGTGCATGAGGCGTTGTTTGCTCAAGGACCGCTGGGCAATCTGTTGCGCATGGAAGATGCGAAGATGCTGGACGTTCAGCCGGTGTTCGGCATGTCGCTGACCAAGGGGGGCGATTTGCAGGCTTACTTTGAGGTGAAAACCCGTTCACGCACCCGGCGCGGTTCGACGGGGCGATCCGCCAATGAGCCGTTGTCGATTTTTCTGACGTTGCGCAAGTACGGGCCGATCCGCAAGGCCGAGGAACTGGGCAAGGATTTGACGATGCTTCGGCAACATGCGGAAACCTTGGCGACGGAAAAGGTGATCCCCGAACTGGTGACGCCGATCGCGCGACATATCACGTCGAGTAATACGTGAAGCGGAAAAGTGGTCGAGTGGTCAAGTGGCCGAGTGGTCAAGTGCGAAGTGCATTTCGAATTGAAATACATGGTTAGCGCCGCGACTTATCGCGTCTGATTGAAGTGAGTCATCGGTCGGGTGGCTGTGGCACGTCTTTGTGCCACAGACCCATACGCTGTGGGCAATCGAAAGACGCTTGCCCACAGGCACCCAGCGTTGGACCGCATTCACACCTTGATGGAGGGGGTTTTGCCGCCACGCCTGATCTTCGTCTGCGAAGATCAGGATGGTATTGCTTATGTTGGGGATTGGATATGGATCAAGGAATCCTGATCTTCATGAGTGAGGAAAGCGTGTGCGATCCACACGCTTATGAAGATCAGGCGTGGTTTCATGCGGCGTTCGAATGTCATATGTGTAGTTGGGCATCATGATGACATGAAGATCAGGCGTGGGTGAATGCGTTTGGGTGCATCAGGCGTGAGCGCATCAGGGGCGTTACAATTCGACACCATGCGTTACTACGTCACCACGCCGATTTACTATGTGAACGATCGCCCGCATATCGGGCATGTGTATTCGACCACCGTGGCGGATGTGCTGGCACGTTATCATCGGCTCAAGGGGGATGATGTTTTTTTTCTGACCGGGGTGGATGAACATGCCGCCAAGGTGTCGGATGCCGCTGCCGAGCGTGGCTTAACGCCCCAGCAATGGGCCGATCAGAACGCAGCCGTGTTCAAAGAGACGTTCACCCGGCTGGGCATGACCCACGGCGATTTTGTACGCACCAGTTCCGATCACCACAAAAAGAAAGTCACCCAGTATGTCACCGCCCTGCTGCAATCGGGCGACATTTACGCTGGGGATTATGAAGGGTGGTACGACGCGGGACAGGAGGAATATGTGCCCGCCAACAAGGCGGAGGAATACGGCTTCAAATCGCCCATCAACGGCAAACCCCTGGTCCGTAAAAAAGAAAAAAACTACTTCTTCAAACTCAAATCGTACCGCCAGGAACTATTGGCTCACTTTGAAGCCCACCCCGAATTTGTGCAGCCCGATGCACGACGCAATGAAATCAAAAACCGCATTCAGGAAATGGAGGATGTGCCCATTTCACGTTCAGGCACCGGCGGTTGGGGCATTCCCGTCCCCGGCGACCCGACACAGACGATTTATGTCTGGATCGATGCCCTGTTTAATTATCTGACCTATGTCGATACGGATGAAAGGCGAAAATATTGGGAGAATGGTGCGACGCACATCATCGCCAAGGACATTTTGTGGTTTCATGCGGCAATCTGGCCGGCGCTCTTGTTGGCCCTGCGCAAGTGTGCTGGCTATGAATGGGTGCGTTTGCCCCGACAGGTTTACGCGCACAGCTTTTGGATCAGCGAAGGCCAGAAGATGAGCAAAAGTCTGGGCAACTTCATCGACCTGGAAAAACTCGATCACTATGTCAACACCTTCAGCCTCGATGCCCTGCGTTACTACCTTTCCACCAACGGCCCGCTGGGCACCAACGACAGCGACTTTGCCGAGGCCAAGTTCATCGAGGTTTACAACACGGACCTGGCCAACACGCTGGGCAATTGTTTCAGTCGTGTTGCCAACATGACGCAGAAATATTTTGCCGGCCAGGTGCCTGCGATTGGCGCACCGGTGGCCGAAAGCCAAAGTTACGATCAGGCGGCAACGACGGCAGTGCGTGATGCGATGGCGGCACTGGAGCGCAGTGATTTGGCGGGGGGCGCCAGTGCGGGCTTGACGCTGGTGCGGGCGGTGGATGGGTACATCGAGGCGACCCAGCCGTTCAAACGCGCCAAGGACCCGGCCCGGTTGGGCGAAGTGGCGACGATTTTGTATCACTGTGCCGAGACGTTGCGCATCGCTTCGGTATTGCTCTGGCCGATCGTCCCGCAACGTTGTGAAATGATCTGGCAACGGTTGGGGTTGGATTACGCAGCACAGATGCAGGCCAATGGGGGGCGCGGTCAACTTGAAACATGGGCCAAGTGGGGCGGATTGCAGCCGGGCACGTTGTTGCAAACCGGCGGGGCATTGTTCATGCGCTTTGAGCCGGGCAAGGCTTGAAGTGGCCAAGTGGCGTAGGGTGGGCCAAGACTTTGAGGCCCACCGCGTGCCGACAGCGTGGCAATGCGAATGGTTGACATTGTGGGGAAGACCGCGGGTTGCCACCCGCAGTTCAATGACTTTATCACATGACGTCCCCCATACGATACCCAAGTCCTCGTCACTGCGTTCCTCGTCCTTGGCTTGATTCCGACACTTGGCCAATTCACCGTATAAAAAAAGCCGGAGCCTTGTAGCAAGGCTGCCGACTTTGCGTGAGTGATGTTGTATTACTGAATCGCCGGGTATTACGCGCTGAAGGACGAGCCGCAGCCGCAGGAGCTGCTGGCATTGGGGTTGTTGAACACAAAGCCGCGTCCCATGATTTCGTCCTTGAAGTCGATTTTGACGCCGTTGAGGTAAAGGTAGCTTTTGGGATCGCAGACGATTTTCACGCCATGCGATTCAAATTTTTCATCGGTTTCGCGTTCCTGTTCGGTGAGGTCCAACAGGTACGAGAAGCCGGAGCATCCGCCGCCCTTGACGCCGACGCGCAGGCGGACTTTTTCTTTGTCGAGTTCCTGCTGGTCGATGATGGTGCCGATTTCACGGGCTGCGGTGTCGGACAATTCGATGGCCATGCGTAGGTCTCCAATGATACGGGGTTGATTGACTTTGATCGGATGAGCCGCGAGCGTAAGCGAGCGGTTGGTATTGTAATGGACCCAAACACCGCTCCCTGACGGTCGCGGCTCGTTAAACAATTATTCATTTACTACAGACCGGGGCGGCTGCGGGTTCGACGGTCGGGGGCTGTCCCTGTTTTTTCTGATAGTCGGCGATGGCGGCCTTGATCGCGTCCTCGGCCAAAACCGAGCAGTGAATTTTCACCGGCGGCAGCGACAGTTCATTGACAATCTCGGTGTTTTTAATCGCCATGGCCTGATCGATGGTGCGACCCTTGAGCCATTCGGTGGCCAGGGACGATGAGGCAATCGCGCTGCCGCAGCCGAAGGTTTTGAACTTGGCGTCGATGATTTTGCCGGTGGCCTCATCGACCATGATCTGCAACTTCATCACATCGCCGCATTCGGGCGCACCGACCACACCGGTGCCCACCTGTTTTGATTCTTTGGGTAACGCCCCCACATTCCGAGGGTGTTCGTAATGATCCAGTAGTTTTTCGCTGTATGCCATGGTCTGGTCCTTGGTTTTCGGTTACCCGAGTCCTCGTCACTTCGTTCCTCGTCCTCGGCTTGTTCTTAAATCCGAAATCCGAAATTCAATGTGCCGCCCACTGCACCTTGCTCAAATCGATGCCTTCCTTGTGCATTTCATAGAGCGGCGAAAGTTCGCGCAGTTTGCGAACGCTGGTGATCACTTTTTCAATGGTGTAATCAACTTCGTCCACGGTGGTAAAGCGACCCAAACCAAAGCGAATCGAGCTATGCGCCAGTTCGTCGCCGATGCCCAGCGACTTGAGCACGTAACTGGGTTCCAAACTCGCGCTGGTGCAGGCTGAACCCGACGACACCGCAATGTCTTTGCACGACATCATCAGCGATTCGCCCTCGACCCACGCAAAACTGATGTTGCTGGTGTGCGGCAAGCGTTCATGACGCGATCCGTTGATCACCACACCCTCGCCATCCAGCCCGGCCACGATGCTGTTTTCCAGTTGGTCACGCAGTGCTGCCAGTCGTGGTGATTCGGTGGGTAATTCATGTTCGGCAATTTCACAAGCAGCGCCCAAACCGACGATGCCCGGCACGTTGAGCGTGCCTGAACGCATACCCCGTTCGTGACCCCCGCCATCGAAAATCGGCGTCAGACGCACCCGGGGTTTGCGACGACGCACATACAGGCAACCCGCACCCTTGGGGCCGTAAAGTTTGTGTGCTGAAATCGACAATAAATCGACGCCCGCCGTCTCGACGTTCACCGGTATTTTGCCCACGGCTTGCGTGCCGTCGGTGTGAAACAAAACGTTGCGATCCTTGCACAGGGCACCGATTTTTTCAATTTCATTGATCGTGCCGATTTCGTTGTTGGCCCACATGATCGACACCAAAATCGTGTCCGGGCGCATCGCCTGTTGCACCTGCTGTACCCGCACCACCCCATCAGGGCCGGGTTGCAGATAGGTCACTTCGTAACCCATTTTTTGCAGTCGCTTGCACGGGTCCAGCACGGCTTTGTGTTCGATCATTTCCGTGATGATGTGTTTGCCTTGGTCGACATACATATCAGCCACGCCCTTGATCGCCAGGTTGTTGGATTCCGTGGCGCCGGAGGTCCACACAATTTCCTTGGCGTCGGCACCGATCAGGTGCGCCACTTTTTCACGTGCGGTTTCCACGGCATCTTCCGCTTCCCAGCCGAAGCTGTGATTACGACTCGCGGAGTTGCCGAATTTATGGGTCAAATAGGGCATCATCGCCTCCAACACCCGTGGGTCCAGCGGGGTGGTGGCGTTGTGATCTAGGTATATCGGCAGGTTCAAGGGCATGCGAGTCTCCAATCATTACGTTGGAAGTATGCGGAGGACGCCGAGCCCTTTAGGGCCGGATGATGGTTGATCCAAAAATCCGGGGCTAAAGCCCACGGGGTCAACGAACCCATTTCATCAACATCGTATCCATCAAATATCATGCCACACCCACGGCCACGGGTTCTCGGTTCATCGGTTGGGCTTCACCAAGCAAATCTGCGAGGGTAAAACGGGTAAGGAACGCGCCCAGTTGGTCGTGCAATTGATGCACTGCCGACTGAATGCCGCACTTGCAGGCATAGGGGCAGCCTTGTCCCACAATCGGCAGGCCATCGACGCAGCGTGCCAAACGCAACGGGCCTTCCATGGCGGTCACCACATCCAACACACTGATCTGCCCCGGCGATGTCGCCAGCACATACCCACCCCCCGCACCACGCACCGACTTGACCAATCGTGCCTTTGCCAATTCTTTGAGCACATTCATGAGCAGCGGCAACGGCAAACCATGATGCTCGGCGATATCACGGGTGCTGACTGCGGAAACCTGCTCATCGCCTTGCGCCTGATGTTTTGCCAAATACGCCAAAGCCACCAGTGCGTAGTCGGTTTTTTTGGTCAGTCCAAGCATGGGCGATGCCTTGTAACCCCCTCTCCCTCCGGGAGAGTCGAAGACCCACCGTGGCGGGGGTGAGGGCGGAAGAGCGAGCGAGCAACCAATTCAAATCAGCCAATTTATAATCATCATCAGATTCATTGAACTTGTGTCACAGGTTCCATTATCGACATATTAGCACCAAAAGTGTACCAATTCAATGGGTGGGTATCGATTCATCATCATTATTGCATGATGCGGGGTGATGCCGATAATGTGGGGGTATGCTGCGTAGCGGCCAAGTTTTACAATTGATGGTGCTGGCCCTGCTGGGGTTGGCGGTGGTGATGGTGCAGTCGGCTGCCATGACCGTGGGTCAGGGTCCGCTCACCTGGCAGGCCATGCTGACCAATCGCACCACGTTGTATGCCGTGGCGGCTATACTGGCGATGCTTTTGGCGGCGCAGTTGGATGTCCGCAAACTGCTGCATTTGCACGGTTGGCACAACCCGTTGTTCTGGTTACTGGCGATATCACTGGCACTGGTCATCGCGGCCATGATTCCGGGCATCGGGGTCACCATCAACGGTGCCAATCGCTGGCTGCGATTGGGGCCTGCGGGTTGGGGGCTAACCTTTCAACCCAGTGAAATGGTGAAATGGTCGCTGATACTGGCGGTGGCACTTTGGTGTTACCACCGGGCGGATCGCATGCGATCATTCAAGGATGGGTTGCTGCCGCCGATGTTGGGGCTGGGGCTATCGTGCCTGCTGATCGTCAAAGAAGATTTGGGCACCGCAGCGCTGGTCGGTTTGGTATCGGTGATTTTGCTTTTAGCCGGGGGCGTGCGCTGGTGGCATCTGCTGACGATCGTTCCCCCGGCGGCTGCGGGGTTGTTCATTGCGATTGTGCAAAGCCCCTATCGCCGAGCGCGACTCAGTTCATTCATGGACCCATTTGCCGACGCACAAGGGGCTGGCTACCAGGCGATTCAATCCATGTTGGCCATCGCCCAAGGTGGGCTGTTGGGCCGTGGTTTGGGCAATGGCGTGCAAAAGTTCGGCTATCTGCCTGCCGACACCACCGACTTCATTTACGCGACCATCTGCGAAGAACTGGGACTGATCGGCGCTGCTGCGGTGCCTTTGCTATACCTGGTGCTGCTGTGGTTTGGGTTGAGTATCGTGAAAAACTGTCGTGATCTGTTTGGCAAGCTGGTGGTGCTGGGCGTGATTTTGACGATTGGCTTTCAGGCTCTGATCAACATTGCGGTGGTAACGGTGGTGGTGCCGACCAAGGGCATCGCTTTGCCGTTTTTGTCTTCGGGTGGCACCGGCTGGATCATGACCGCGTTCATGGTCGGCCTGGTGGCGGGGATCGATAAATCCGACGCACAGACAATCGAAACATCAACTTTACCAACTGCTGCCACGGACTTAACCAATGGATAATGGATGATGGATAAAGGATGATGTACAGAGAGGGACCACGTAGCGATTGTCTTTGGTTTGAACATCATCCATCATCCATGATCCATCATCCTTCCATCAACACTGCGCTTGCGAACGAGCCTTGAGCGATCTGACGCATTGACCCATGAGTTCAACCCCCAAAACCATATTGTTCGCTGGCGGCGGCACCGGCGGACACATTTTCCCCAGCCTGGCGGTGTGGGAACGGTTGCGTGAAGCCGCGCCCAATGCGCAATCGTTGTTTGTCATATCGCAACGGCCGCTCGATGTGCAGGTACTGGCCAAGCACCCTGTGCACTACGCTGCGATCAGCGCTCAACCCTTTTCCCTCAAACCCTGGCATTGGCCCAACTTTTTTCAATGCTGGTCACAGAGCGTGTCAGCCGTGCAGGCACTGATTCAACAACGACAGGTCAGCGCGGTGGTGGCCATGGGTGGGTTCGTATCAGGCCCGGCTGTCGCCGCCGCACGCTCCCTGAAAATACCCGTGGCCCTGGTCAACCTCGATGCAGTGCCCGGCAAAGCCAACCGCTACCTGGCGCGCAAAGCCAATCAATTATTCACCGTGTACCCCACACCCCACTGGCCCCAAGCCGTCACCCTCGGCTTACCCCTGCGGCGCTCAGCGGTGAGTTCACTCGACCCGACACAAGCCCGCACCCAACTGGGCCTGGACCCGGCTCGTGATTTGTTATTCATCACGGCTGGTTCACAAGGGGCAACATCGATCAATCGCATGATGATCGAACTAACGCGCAGCAACCAGTTTCAACGAGCCATGAACGATGCGACCAACGGTTGGCAACTGTTGCACCTGACCGGCGACAAGGACCGAGCCGAGGTTGAAGCTGCGTACAAAGCTGCCAACCTCACGGCCAGGGTGTTGCCGTTTTGTGAAACCATGGGCCTGGCATGGGCCGGTAGTTCACTGGCCTTGAGTCGAGCCGGCGCCAATTCCGTGGCCGAGGTGTGGGCCAATGCCGTGCCGACGATTTTTTTCCCGTACCCGTACCACAAGGATCAGCATCAAAAATTCAATGCCGAGCCGCTGACCCGTGCGGGCATGGGGCTGCTGATGCAAGATCAGATCGAACCCGCCGCCAACGCAAGGCAATTACTGCCACGTTTACTGGCATTGATGTCCAACGTCACCCAACGCCGGCAAATGCACGATCAACTGCGCCATACCACACCCCCGGATGGCGCTGCGGTGTTGGCAAAGTGGGTGATGGGGTAAAAAAAGTGGCCAAGTGGCCAAGTGGTCAAGTGGTCAAGTGGTCAAGTGGCGGAACCGTATTCGCAAGTTAGCGCCGCGTCGGGTGGCTGTGGCACGTCTTCGTGGCACAGACCGATCAACCTGTTCGTAATCGAAAGTCGCTTGCCCATAGGCAGCCATACCCGCCGATCAACCCCTTCAACCAGACGCGATCATTTGCGGCGCTAACTACCCAATACGGTCCCGCCAGATCAATCGAGCCTGTTGGTTGGAAAGTTTTTGTATTTCAACCACACCGTCAACCAGACGCCAGTGCAGTTGCAGCAGGGCACGGTTGTCGCACCAAAGTTGCGGGATGAACCAGCCGGTGTCGATTTGTAGCACCGTGCCGCGCTGGATCAAGCGCCCGGTGACTGCGTCTTTCAAGGGCGACAGCGGGCCTTGGTATGACAGATATTCACGGCGATGCGGGGGCAACGTTTGCAACAACATCGCTCCCTTTTGTGGCCAAGCAAAAGAAGGCACACTCACCCGTGCCGACCAGAGTCTGCCCGTCGGTTCCTGCGGGTTGGCCAGCAGCCAATCGTAGTGCGCCCCTTGCGGGGTGCGGTGCAGAAGCAGTACCATCGGCAGGCGCAGCATGAGCTTGGCTCACTATGTTTGACAGGGCAAACGCATGTACGAGCCGCGACCGTAAGCGGTCTTCCCTTTGCGTCGAGGCAGGATAATCACCGCTCCCTTACGGTCGCGGCTCGTTCAATCGATCTACATGCGTTTGCCCTGCTGTGTTAGAATGTAAAGTCAATATCGCACGATTCACGGCCCCCGGCACTTTTGAGGATCACCATGATGTTGCTACAACGAATTGGTTTCATGCGTTGGACGTTCATGTTGCTGGCGTTGTGCATGTTCGCAGGCACACTCACTGGCTGCAACTCGATTCTCCGCCGAGAGGCATTGGATGCCATGGCTGCGGGCGACCTGTCCACCGCCGATGTCAAACTGCGCCGCGCCCTGGTCAATCAACCCGGTGACTACCGCGCGAATTGGTACCTGGCGGAGGTGCGTATGCGTCAGAACCAATACCTGGCGGCGCAACAACTGCTGGGGCATGCGTTGAAGCAACACCCCGATGGCACGGACACGCCCAAGTTGCTGGACCTCATGGCTGAGTCACTTTTCAAGCAAAACGAAAATGCACTGCTCACCACCTTTTTGGCTGACACCGCACGACAGCGCCGCAATGTGAGCGATTACATTCGGCAGGCCCGCTACCTTTCAGCCATCGGCGATACCGATGGTGTGAACCTGGCGTTCATCAAGGCGGCCAAGTTCGCTCGTAGTGATGACCCACGCCCCTACCTGGCGGCTGCGGAGTATTACGAATCCGTCGGCGATCGTGACCGGGTGATCACCGCCCTTCGCCATGCCTACTACATTCGCCCCGATGACAAGTCCCTGCAGGATCGTCTGCGTCGTTACGGCATCGTGCCCGGCCCGACCGTCGGCATCGCCCCGCGATCGCAGAAGTAAGCGAAGAAGTGGTCAAGTGACAAAATTTCGAATTTCGGATTTTGACTTTCGAATATTCAGAAGCCAAGCCGAGGGCTCGACGGGTGGCTGTGGCACGTATTCGTGCCACAGACTGATCAAGCTGTAGGCAATCGTAAGACGGTTGCCCACAGGCACCCATACTCAGCGATCAACCCTTTCAATCTGACGCGATAAATCGCGGCGCTAACTTTCGAACTCGATTCCGTCACTTGACAATTTCTTCATTTCCGTCGGCACAACAGCAATGACCCGGTGAGCAGCATGGCCAGCGTTGCCGGTTCGGGGATGGACGATACATCCGTCAGGTGCAAAGCCCCTAGTGTATCATTGCATCTATAAGGTAACGATAGCCGATCCTCATGATATCACCA